>JBIIVW010000360.1:0-3082 GCA_044339205.1 Rhodoferax sp.
CTGGGTTTGATCATTGATGGCGGTGTGCGGGACGTGAAAGACCTGACCGAAATGAACTTTCCCGTATTCTCCAAAGCGATTCACGCCAAGGGCACGATCAAGGCCACGCTGGGGTCGGTCAACATCCCCGTGGTGTGCGCCGGCGCCCAGGTCAATCCGGGTGACGTGGTGATTGCAGACATTGACGGTGTGGTGGTGGTGCCCGCTGCGGTGGCGCAACAAGTGGCCGATGCCGCTGAAGCGCGCGAGGCGAATGAAGGCGCCAAGCGCGCCATTTTTGCTTCTGGTGTGCTGGGCCTGGATTACTACAAGATGCGTGAAGGCCTGGAAAAAGCTGGCTTGAAATACATCGACTAGATTGGGGCAGTTTGAGCGCGATGGGCGGGCCTGTCCATTTGAATTGACAGACATTAAGGACTTTCATGGAATTTCAAAAAACGCCTGGCTGGCTGGACTGGTATGCCGGCCCCGCCAAGCCCCGCTTTCAGCTGCCCGCCGGAGCCGTAGACGCGCATTGCCACGTGTTTGGTCCCGGCAGCGAGTTCCCCTATGCGCCTGAGCGCAAATACACGCCTTGCGATGCGTCCAAGACGCAACTCTTTGCCTTGCGGGATCACTTGGGTTTTGATAAAAACGTCATTGTGCAAGCCACCTGTCATGGGTCGGACAACAGTGCACTGGTGGATGCACTGAAGGCCTCCAACAACAAGGCGCGCGGTGTGGCCACCGTTAAGCGCAGCGTGAGCGATGCCGAATTGCAGGCCATGCATCACGCGGGGGTGCGCGGCGTGCGCTTCAACTTCGTCAAACGATTGGTTGACTTCACCCCGAAGGACGAATTGCTGGAAATTGCCTCCCGTATCAAGGCCTGGGGCTGGCATGTGGTGATCTATTTTGAAGCGGTTGATCTGCCCGAGTTGTGGGACTTTTTCACGGCGCTGCCGACCACCGTGGTGGTTGACCACATGGGTCGCCCGGATGTGGCGCTGCCGGTTGATGGCCCGCAGTTTGCGTTGTTTCAGAAGTTCATCCGTGAACACACCAACGTCTGGAGCAAGGTGAGTTGCCCGGAGCGCCTGAGCGTCACCGGCCCCAAAGCACTCAACGGTGAACGAAATGCTTACGCGGATGTCATCCCCTTTGCCCGCGCGATTGTGGAAGAGTTTCCCGACCGTGTGCTGTGGGGCACCGACTGGCCGCACCCCAATCTGAAAGACCACATGCCCGATGACGGCCTGCTGGTGGATTTCATTCCGCACATTGCCACCACGCCGGAGCTGCAGCAAAAGCTGTTGGTGGACAACCCGATCCGCCTGTACTGGAGCTAACCATGTCACTCGACAAACCGTACCTGGACGTGCCTGGCACGACCATTTTTGATGCTGAGCAAAGCCGCAAGGGCTACCACCTGAATCAGTTCTGCATGTCCCTCATGAAGGCCGCCAACCGCGAACGCTTCAAGTCCAACGAGGTCGCCTATCTCAATGAGTGGCCCATGACCGAGGAACAAAAGCAGGGCGTGCTGACGCGTGACCTCAATCGTTGCATGGCCGCAGGTGGCAACATTTACTTTCTGGCCAAGATCGGTGCTACCGATGGCAAGAGCTTCCAGCAAATGGCGGGCAGCATGACCGGCATGACCGAAGAAGAATACCGCAACATGATGATCAGCGGTGGTCGCTCGGTCGAGGGCAATCGTTACATCGGTGAAGACGGCAACGCCCAAGCCCATCGCCAACCCCAAGGCCAGGCTGGCCGTACTGAGTGCAACTGACATGGCCAAAATTACCGCTTCCGTTTATACATCCCACGTGCCTGCCATCGGCGCGGCCATCGACTTGGGGAAAACTGCCGAGCCCTATTGGCAGCCGCTTTTCAAAGGCTACGAGTTTTCCAAGCAGTGGATGAAGGACAACAAGCCCGATGTAATTATTCTGGTCTTCAACGACCATGCCACGGCCTTCAGCCTCGATATGATTCCGACCTTTGCCATTGGAACGGCAGACGCTTACCAACCAGCTGACGAAGGTTGGGGCCCACGCCCCGTGCCGGTGGTGCAAGGCCACGCTGAACTGGCGTCACACATTGCCCAGTCTGTTATTCAGCAAGATTTCGATCTGACCATCGTGAACAAAATGGATGTGGACCACGGCTTGACCGTGCCGCTGAGTTTGATGTGTGGCCAGCCCGAGGCCTGGCCTTGCCCCGTGATTCCGTTTGCCGTGAACGTGGTGCAGTACCCGGTGCCTAGCGGCCAACGCTGCTTCAATTTGGGCAAGGCTATTCGCAAGGCGGTAGATAGTTTTGACAAAGACCTGAATGTGCAAATCTGGGGCACGGGTGGCATGAGCCATCAGTTGCAGGGACCGCGTGCCGGCTTGATCAACAAGGAATTCGACAACGCCTTTTTGGATAAATTGATTGCCGACCCCGCAGCGGCGGCGGCCATTCCACACATTGATTACGTGCGTGAAGCCGGATCTGAAGGTATCGAGCTCGTCATGTGGCTGATTGCCCGCGGCGCGATGGACGATGTCCATGGCGGCGAAGCCCCCCGACTTGCGCACCGTTTCTACCATGTGCCGGCATCCAATACGGCCGTAGGCCACGTCATTCTGGAGAACGTTTAAATGAGTAAAACCATCAAAGTCGCCTTGGCGGGGGCGGGTGCCTTCGGCATCAAGCACCTCGACGGCATCAAAAAAATCGATGGTGTTGAAGTCGTCTCCCTGATCAGCCGCGATCTGGAAAAGACCCGTGAGGTCGCATCTCAATACGGCATCGGTCACGTCACCACTGACCTGCCGGACAGCCTCGCCTTGCCCGAGGTGGATGCGGTCATCTTGTGTACGCCCACTCAGATGCACGCCGAACAAAGCATCGCCTGCCTGAAGGCCGGCAAACATGTGCAGGTGGAGATTCCTCTGGCCGACTCGCTCAAGGGGGCGCAAGAAGTTGTCGCCACGCAACAGCAAACCGGTCTGGTAGCCATGTGTGGTCACACCCGTCGGTTCAATCCCAGCCACCAGTACGTGCACAAGGAGATTGTGGAAGGGCGTTTCAACATCCAGCAGATGGATGT
>JBIIVW010000112.1:0-10726 GCA_044339205.1 Rhodoferax sp.
TGCCGGATGACTCCGTTGCCACCGCCCAGCAGCTCTTTGCCGTGCTGCGCGAGTTCGATGCGCAAGGCGTCCAGCTGATCTGGATCGAGACCCTGCCCGCCGCCCCGGAGTGGGATGGCGTGCGGGACCGGCTGCAGCGGGCGTCAGCCGCCTGAGCCAATCACCGCCACCGTTTTGTCACTGTCCCATGCGGCAATGGCCTCGCCCACGGCTTTGCCACGGCCTGGTGTGATGACTGCGGGCACGACTACTTTGTTGCCTATTCCTGCAAAGGCCGGGGCGTCTGCGCCTCATGCAACACCCGGCGCATGGTGGACCTCCGCATATTTCCCCGGCACGTGGGCCGCTGTTGTGGGACGACTGCGATGCGCATGTCGGTGAGGGTGTAGCGGCCGTGCCAGACTGGGATCTGGCAGCGCAACCGGCACCCGACTACGAGGTCAATCAGCGTATCAATTGGTGAATGGTTGAAGCGACGATTTTGACTTGCCGCTGGCTGGGCCTGCGCCCAACGCACCCGTCGCAACACTTTTGGTTGTGCTTACGGCGTTTTTTCATGGTGAACCTGCCACACGGGCGGGAAATCCAGGGTTCGCTCGGGGTTCGAAGCCTGTTGCTGAGGTCTATAGTGCGGCTCGTGCTGTTGAATGGCTTATCCGCAAAACGGCATAGAAGTCGCCACCAGCACACCAGATGAGTTGAAACGGCCGATCACCCAGGACATCAAGGCGCATGCCGAACTGGTCAAAGCCAGTGGACTGGTGCCACAGTAAGGCTGGAAGGTGGCGACATTTGCTGTTTAATACGTAGTTTCTTGCGCCACTCGGTAGCATCGCGCTCCTGTCTGATCGCTTTTTCACCCTTGCCAGGGCCTGCCATGCCACCGCTTCCGCGATCCAGGCACCTTGTGCGGCGAGTTGACCGCCGCTAACACCAACCTGTCTTCAACCTCCTGGGCTACCCACCATGCCTGTTTTTATTTCCTTTGAAGACCCTCGCCTTGCGGTCATACGCGCCAGTGGTGTGCTGCTACGTACCGAGGCTGACGCAGCCAAGCGCGTGATACATGACCACATGCAGCAAAACGGCAGTGTCGGTGCGCTGATCCTTATCGAAGAAAGTTTTTCCAACTGGGAGGCCTTTGTTAGTTGGGAAGATATCGACGTGGACGTTTATTTGCAGCAAAACGTGCGGCGTTTGGCCTTGGTGGGTGACTTGAGGTGGCGCGATACGGTTTTGCTGTATTTCCTGAGCGCCGTGGCGAAGTTTCAAATCGAGTATTTCAAGCCAGAGCAGGAAGACTTTGCCCGCGCTTGGTTAGCGTTTGACCTGCCGGATTAAGACATTGGCAGGCCGAGCGGTGCCTGGGTCGGCGCATGCCCGACGACGCCGCAGCCGCCGCCCCGGAGTGGGATGGCGTGCGGGACCGGCTGCAGCGGGCCTCGGCTGCTTGAGCTGACGCCACGGCGAATTCAAGTTCGGGGCACCACCGCCTCAAGTTCCCCGCGCAGCCAGCGGTGCGCGGGGTCGAGCTGATAGCGCTGGTGCCAGATCATGTACATCGGCATCGTGGGGCAAGGCTGCGGAACCGGTGCGCTGGTCAGGTCGCGCAGCAGATGCGACTGCAGCAGTCCCGGCGCCGTGGCCAGCAACTGGCTGCCGCGAAGGAAGCCGGGCAGCCCGGCAAAGCCCGGCACCGTCACCGAGAATTTGCGCAACACCCCGCGGGCGGCCAGCCACTGGTCGATGTCGAGCGTACGCCGGGGCTCGTACACCACGGTGATGTGGCTGGCTGCCAGATACTCGTCCAGGGTGCGCGGGGCTTCGCGTTGGGTGGCGTCATAAAACACGCGGTAGTGGTCTTCAAACAAGCGTTTTTGCAGGATGTCGGTGCCATCCGGCGGGCGGGGGCTGATGACGAGCTGGCAGTGTTCCTGGCGCAGCAACTCCAGGTCGGGCACAGCGGAGGGGATGATGTGCAAGGCCACGCCGGGTGCCCGCGTGCGCAAGCGCGCCATCAGCGGGGGCAGCAGCAGGTCTCGCTGGAAATCGTTGGCGGCGATGGTGATGCTGGCCTGCCATCGCGCCGGATCGAAGGGGTCCGACTGGGCAAAACGGGCCATCGAGGCCAGCAGTTCCCGTGCCTGCAACGCCAGCCTTTCGGCCCGTGCCGTGGCCACCACACCGCGCCCCGATTTGACAAACAGCGGGTCGCCGGTGATCGCGCGCAATTTGTCCAGCAGGTGGCTCACGGCAGACTGCGTGACGCCCAGGTGCTGGGCGGCACCCGTGATGGAGCCGGCTTCGACAACCGCCACCAACCACTGGTTGAAAAAGAATTTGACATCGTGACCTGCCAGGAAATGCTGGTGGATCATGCCTGCACCTTGCCGCTCAAGCTGCTCTGGCCTGAAGGCGACTGCCCGGTGACGGTGGTGCCGATCTGCATCAATACCGTGCAGTTCCCCCTGCCCAAAGCCAAGCGCGTCTATGCCTTGGGCAAAGCCGTGGGCGAGGCCATAGCCGCGTGGGACAGTGACAAGACGGTGGCGGTGATTGGCTCGGGCGGCCTGTCGCACCAGCTTGACGGCGAACGCGCTGGCTTCATCAACAAAGCGTTTGGCCTGCAGTTCATCGACAGCCTGCTGACCAACCCCGAGTGGGCTACGCAGTTCAGCATTCATAAGTTGGTTGAAAAAGCGGGCACCCAAGGCGTGGAGTTGCTGATGTGGCTGGCCATGCGCGCCGCCCTGACCAGCGGACCCGGTGCCGGGGTGCGCAAGGTGCACAGCAATTACCACATCCCGATTTCCAATGCAGCCACCGGTTTGCTGGCGCTGGAAAAGGTGGACTGAGGCAGGCTGCCAGCGCCTGATAATGAGTTTTTCAATTGCCGGACATAAGAAACGACATGTCATCAGGTCTTCCACCGACTTTTCGCTTTCTTGCAGGCGCCAATCTCGCCGCCCAATCGGCTGAACAGCTGAGTCTGGCTGCCGTGCCGCTGGTCGCCGTCCTGGCTTTGGGCGCGGGGCCCGGCGAGATTGGCTTCCTGGCCGCCATTCAAACCCTCCCCTTTCTTTTGCTGTCGATCCCCCTGGGGTTGCTGGCAGACCGCATGTCGCGTCGCAAGCTGATGGTGGGGGCTGAAATATTGCGCGCGCTTTCCCTGTTTGGCTTGCTCGCTGCAATATTTATGGATCAGCTTTCGATTAATTTGCTGGCAGTGCTCGGGTTCCTGGGTGCGGTGGGCACGGTGGGGTTCAGCGTCGCGGCGCCCGCCTTGGTGCCGGCGCTGGTGCCGCGTGACGCACTGGCCCAAGCCAATGGCCGTCTGGAGTTGTCCCGCAGCACCGCGTTTGCTGCGGGCCCTGCTGTGGCAGGTGCGCTGGTGGCGTGGGCGGGCGCATCAGCGGCGTTTGTCCTGGCGGCCATTCTGTCGGCGGCGGCCGTGGCGCTGTTGCTCCGGTTGTCTGAGCCCCAACGCAGACCGGCAGCCCAACGCCACCCCCTGCTTGAGCTTCAGGATGGTGCGCGCCTGGTCTGGCATAGCCCGTTGTTGAAGCCGATTCTCTTGACGTCGGTGGCGTGGAACATCTCCTGGTTTGTCTTGCAGGCCACCTACATCCCCTATGCCATCCGGGCACTGGGGCTGAGCGCCAGCGTGGTGGGTATCACTTTGGCAGGTTACGGCGTGGGCATGATCGTGGGCTCACTCCTGGCGCCGCGCATCGTGGCGGCCATGCCCTTTGGCAGAGCCATCCAGGTGGGGCCGGCTTTTTCGGTTCTGGCGGCGTTGGCAATGGTGATGACCCTGGTTTTCCCCACCGCCGCCATGGCTGCAGCGGCTTTCTTTTTGTTCGGTGTCGGCCCCATCGTGTGGACCATCACCTCGATCACGCTGCGGCAAACCGTCACGCCCGGTGCCATGCTGGGCCGCGTGTCCGCCTTGTTTTTAACCGTCAGCATGGGCGCGCGCCCCTTGGGCGCGGCACTGGGTGGTTTTGTGGGCGCGACGTGGGGTGAGCCCGCTTGCCTGATGCTGGCCCTGGCGGGCTTTGTGGTTCAGGCCTGGATTATTTTTCAATCCAGAGTGAGCCATTTGCAGCAGTTGCCGCCGGCCATGGATTAACGGCGATTGATCAGGTCAACGAGTCACACGCTTGTGAAAATCTTTAAGGGAAAAAATTTTTCTTTGCCTAAATATAAACATATAGCTTACTAAAAATACAATTTTCGATAAACTATATGTTATGACCAAAGCCTCTTCTGCCCTCACTCAGATGCCTCCCTCGACGTTGGCTGCGCTCGCTCAGCTTGGGGCCGACCTGGCGGTGGCTAGGCTTCGTCGAAAGGAGTCGCTGAAAACTTGGGCCAAGCGCATGGGGATCAGCGTTCCCACCCTGTTGCGCCTGGAGGCCGGTGAGCCCAGCGTGAGTCTGGGCGTTCTGGCCACCGCCTTGTGGTTGATTGGCCGCGACGCGACACTCGCGACACTCGCGACGCCGCGCGAAGACCGTGGCGCGCTGGAGTTGGACGTGCGCCAGGCCGAGGCGCTGGGCAAAGCCCGGGTGCGCGCCACGGCGCAGGCCAAGATAAAGAAGGCCTCTTTGCGGCAAAGCCAACAAGATGCCGCTGCGCAGGCGCCAGTGCCGGCCACATCAGAGCCGGCGCCAGGGGAGCCGGGCGCATGAGGCACGATGAGCTGTACCTGTGGTTTCTCGCCGATCCGGCTGCACCGCGCCATGTTGGCCAGCTGCGATTGGTGGAGGCAGGCAAGGGGGTCTCGCTTCAATATGGCGTCGATTGGTTGGCCCACGGTTTCCCGCTCAGCGAGGATCTGTTGCTCGTCGACATCGAGCAGTTGCCACGCTGGAGGGGCATGGCGGTGGGTGCTGTGGATGACGCCCGACCCGACCGCTGGGGCGAGCGCGTCATCCAGTACATTGACCGGCCTGCGCGTTTGTCCCTCATGGAGTACTTGTTTTACGCAGGTGATGACCGCTTTGGTGCACTGGGTGTGTCGACCTCGGCAGAGGTCTACGCCCCGCGGACCCGCGGCCCATTGCCGCGCCTGGAGCAGGCCCAGCAGCTCAGTGAAGTCGTTCACAAGGTCAGCGCCATGGAGTCGGTCACTGAGGCCGAGCGCCGCCTGTTGGCCGCGGGGGGCAGTTTTGGCGGCGCCAAGCCGAAGGCACTGATTGACCTTGCTGGGGAGCAATGGGTCATCAAGTTTTTCAATAATGAGCCGGTTGATGTGCCCCTCATTGAACACGCGTCGATGACGCTCGCCAGTCTGGCCGGCATCACTGTAGCCGAGACACGGGTGCTGCCGCTGGTGGGTGAGCATGCACTGGCCGTGCGCCGTTTTGATCGGCAGGGTGTGAGGCGCATCCATTGCCTGTCGGCCGGCACCGCATTGCGCGCAGAAGCCGTGGCAGGCCAGGAGCCCGAGCTGGGTTACCCGAGTCTGGCCCAGTTGCTGCGCCGTGCTGGTGTGGCGCAAGATGACGCCAACCTGCGTGACATGCGGGAGCTGTTTCGCCGGATGGTGTTCAACATCTTGATTGACAACACCGATGACCACGAAAAAAACCATGCGTTGATGGTGGTGGCCCCCATGCGGCAGGGTAAATACCGCTTGGCACCCGCTTACGACGTGCTGACCGCCAATTCAGGCCAGGGTTACCAGGAGTTCATTGTTGGCACGGACCAGCGAGATTCCACCCTCGCCAACGCCATGTCCCAGTGCGAACTCTTTGGCTATATGCCGGCGCAGGCCGCCACCGAAGTAGTTCGCGTCATTCAGGTGGTTGACGGGTGGCGGGCGCATTTTGTGGCGTGCGGTGTATCGGCCAGCGATGTTGAGAGCCTGAGCGAGCGCATCGACGGTGCCCTTTTACTCGACCAGCGTCGGACCTTCAACCCCGCGCACTATGCGACTCCCTTGCGGGCACCGCGACGTCGCAGCCCTTTCGCCCGGTAGCCCTCAGCGGTAGCGCAGCTTCATGGTGAGAATGGTCGCGGCCAGCGCCAGGGTGATGCAGTTGGCAATCACGATGGGCCAGGCGCTCAGCAGCAGGCCATAGACCAGCCAGCAAGCAACCCCGACCGTGAACACGCTGTACATGCCCAGCGAAATGCCGCGCACGTCGCGGGTTCGAAACGTGTGCCAAGCCTGCGGCACGAAACTGCTGGTGGTGAGGATGGCGGCCAAGGTGCCGATGATGTCGATCAGTTGCATGGTGAAGGTTCAGTGGTTCAGTGGACTGGGCGCCTGGATCAGCCTGTCGGGCGCACAGCCGCCCCATAAAACGATGCCATTGCGGCCTTGCGATTTGGCTTGGTACAGCGCCTGATCGGCCCCGTCAATGAGGATCTGCGGTGTGTCGCCGTGGGCCGGAAAACAGGAAATGCCCATCGACAGCGTGGCGCGGATTGACAGGTGGCCCACCCGCACGGTGGTGGCCTCAAAGGCGGCGCGCCATTGTTCGGCCCGCTCCAGCGCCACCTCAGCAGGCATGTTGGGCAACATGATCAAAAACTCTTCGCCGCCAAAGCGGCACGCTACGTCACCAGCTCGCGCTTGCTGGCTCAATAGGGAAGCCAATTGTTTGAGTACGTCGTCGCCTGCCGGGTGGCCGTAGGTGTCGTTAACTTGTTTGAAGTGATCCACGTCGATCATGACCAGGCTCAGGCTTTGCTGTTCGCGTCGGCAGCGGGCGATCTCACGTTCCAGGGTGCTGCTGAGGTAGCGGCGGTTGTAGAGGCCGGTGAGCGGGTCGCGGTTGACCTGTTCCTGCAGTAGCGCTTGCAGCACCCGCTTTTCATCGAGTTGCTGTTGCAGGGCGGCGTTGGCGGCGTGGAGTTGTTCCTGACCCTGGTGCAACTGCTGGCGTGCCTCGCGCAATTTGCGCGTGCGCAAAAAAGCGACGTTGGCAAAGCTCATCAGGTAAAGCGACAGGCCAATGATGCACAGCACGGTCGTGAGCCCGCTGGTGTCGGGCGACCAGCGCAGCCCGGTTAGGGTCACGGCGATGAGCGCCCCGAGGATCAGCGTCACGGTGGATCTCACGCCGCCGCGTAGCCCCAGATACACCATGTGGTTGATGCTGGTGCCAATGACCATGATGAACACGATCCACACCGGAAACTCCAGCGCAGCGCTGCACAGACCCAGCAAAAACGAGTCCACCAGCAGGTTCTCCAACTCGGCCTGATTCGGGTTGGGCGATCGCCGTGCCCGCCAGACCGCCAGGTGAGGGTAGATCAGCAACACCCCGGTGAGCAGCGCCCAGACGCCCGCGCCAGCTTGCTGGTCATAAATGTGCGCGGTAACGATGGCGAACAGCAGCGAGAAGGAGCTGACACGGTTCTGGTAATTGACCTTGACGATCCAGTCAGCGCGTTCGTTGGGCAGCGGTGAGGTGTCGGGCTGCATGTGGGTCAGTCCCGCACGGTCCAGTCCACCAGCGCATCAAAGGCGGGGCGCACGGCGTTGGCGTTGGGGTGGTTGGCCATGGCCACCAGCACATAGCGCTTGCCGCTTGCGCCGTGCACGTACCCCGCCAGGGCCGTGACATCGCGCAGGCTGCCGGTTTTGAGGTGGGCGCTGCCTTGGGCTACCGCCTTGCTGCGCCGGAGTGTGCCGTCCACCCCGGCAATCGGCAGGGACGACATCAGCTCGGGCATGAGCGGTGAGCGGTAGGCGGTTTGCAGCATGCGCGCCAGGGCCTGGGCGCTGATGCGTTCGCTGCGCGACAGGCCCGAGCCGTTGTCCATCGTCGGGGCGTCATCCGGGCCGATACGGTCTCGCCACCACCGGCTGATGACCGCGCGGCTGGCCTCGCGCGAGGCGGGCAGGGCGGTTGCGGGCAGCGTCGCGGCGCCATTCTGAGGGACAAGCGGGCTGCGCACCGGCAGGCTCAGGGTCAAAAACAGTTGCTGCGCCATCACGTTGTTGCTGAACTTGTTGATGTCGCGAATGACCTCGGCCAGCGCGGGCGAGGCCATCTCGAACACCGGCGTCAATACAGGCGTCAGCGCAGCGGTTGACGCGGGTACGGCAGCCCGCACCGTGCCGCCCAGCTGCCCGCCCATGGCGCGCCACAAGCCTTCCACGGCCCGCAGGTTGTAGGTTTTGGGGTCGGCGTAGGCCACGGTCCAGACCTTCTCGGCACAGGCCAGCGGGTAGCTGCCAGCAAAGCGGATGCGCGTGGGGTCCGAGAAGTCGGCCTTGAGCGTGGTGCGGTAGTCGCCACAGGCCACGTTGCTGCCATTGCCATTGGCGCCATTCGCTCCAGCCGCGCCGTTGCCATTGCCTGGGGTCAGCGGCACGGTGGTCTGCATTTGCACGCCCGCCAGCGGTGGCTCAAAGTACACCTGCGCGGTGTTGGCGGTGCGGTCGGGTACAAAGGTCATGACCACCGATTTGAAGTTGAGTAAGAGCGCATCAGGCGAGGCGTTGTAGGGGCGCAGCGGCTCGCCGTCAAAGCTGGCGGGGTCGGCCTCGATGGACTCAAAGGCGCTGCGGTCCAGCACGATGTCGCCGGCAATCTTGTCAATGCCCAGCCCCTGCACCCGGCGCAGCAGCAGCCACAGCCGCTCGGCCACCAGCTTGGGGTCGCCCTGGCCCTTGATCACCAGGTTGCCAAACAAGGTGCCCTCGCGCACCGCGCCTTCAATGAACACCGGTGTGGCCCAGGTGTAGGCCGGGCCCAGCAAGTCCAGCCCGGCGTAAGTGGTCACCAACTTCATCACTGAGGCTGGGTTGACTGGCACTTGCGTGCGATGGCTCAGCCGCGCAGGGGTCCGGCCCTCGGCGTCCACCACCAGCAGAGTGACGGCGTCCAGCGGCACCTTGGCGCGCTCCAGTGCTGCCGCCACGTCAGGGGGGATTTTTTGGGCCAGCGAGGCGCCGCACACCAGGGCGGTCAGGGAAAGCAGCAGACGTTTTGGTAAAGACATGACCTGATTATCCCGTCCAAGGTGTCGCCTGCAGCGACCTTGGGCAGGGGCGGGCCACGGATAATTGGGGCATGCAAGTTTCTTCTCCTCACCCTTTGCGTCATTTGTCCCCGCGCACTGTGGGTCTGATCGCCGCGGTGGTCACAGTCTTGATCTGGACGGCCTTTATCGTGATTGCCCGCGCTTCGGCCGATCCGGCACGCGGCGGCACGCTGTCTCCGTTTGACATCGGGTTCAGCCGGATTGTGGGCGCCAGCCTGGTGCTCTTGCCCTGGGGCTGGTGGCTGGTGCGCCGCGACCGGCTCGCGGGCACGGGGCAGTCGTCGATTTTGGGTTTGTCGCCGCTGTCCTTGCGGGTCACGGCCACGGTGGGTTTCTTTGGCGGCCTGCTGTACGCGCTGCTGGCGTACACCGGCTTTGTGTTTGCGCCGGCAGCGCACGCCTCGGTGCTGATGCCGGGCAGCCTGCCGCTCTGGACGGCCTTGCTGGCTGCGCTGATTCTGCGCGATCACATCACGCCGATGCGCGCCCTGGGCCTCGGGCTCATTGTGCTGGGCGATGTGATGGTGGGCGGTGCCAGCTTGCTGCGCGCGTTTGAGGGCGGCGATGTCTGGAAGGGCGACCTGCTGTTCATGACGGCGGCGTTCTGTTGGGCCACCTACAGTGTGCTGGCGCGCAAGCACCGGCTGGATGCGGTGCGCGCCACCATCGCCATCACGGCCTTTGCCTTCGTCACCTACGTGCCGGCCTACCTGCTGCTGAACGGGCTGGGGGTCACGGCGGGGCGGGTCTTTACGGCGCCGCTGGGCGAGGTGCTGTTTCAGGTGGGGTTTCAGGGCTGGGGGTCGGTGGTGATCTCGGGAATTTCGTTTACCAAGATGGTCCAGCACTTTGGCCCGGTGCGCACCACCATGATCACCGCGCTGGTGCCTGGCCTCTCGGCTTTCGGCGCTGTGGTGTTTTTGGGCGAGCCCCTCAACTGGAACCTGGCCGCCGGGCTGGCGCTGGTCACCCTGGGCATTTTGTTTGGCGTGCGGGCTGCAGCACCTGGTGCTATTAAATTAAAACCATCAACTTAGTAAATATTCCGGCTAGAAGCCATATTTTTAGAAATATTCTTCAAACCGTCTCACGTTTGAAGGCAGAGCATGCTCAGGTGGCGGACCTGGCTGCGGTCATCAACCTTGAGCGCTTGCGATGGGTGGCGCCCACGGTATTGGTAGTGAATGTTCTGCACGTGCTGGTTTTGGCCTCACAGCTGGCCGAGCAGTCGCCCGGCGGGCTGGGGTATCGCTGGCGGCTTGGCCTGCTGGTGGCCCACGGGGCCATGGGTCACGCCCAACATCACGCCCTTTTTGGTCAGTTGTTTTTTACTGGGCGTGCTGTACCTGCTGGCCTTCATCGGGTTTTACATGGGTACGAGCCTGACCCAGGGCAATCCGGAGATGCTGTTGTCCAACCGGCTCAATGGCATCACCCTGGGGTTGTTGGGCTGGGTTCTGATGGTGGTCATGTGGCGCAATTTCACCACCATCACGCTCCAGCAAGCCCAGTTGGTGGACATCAACCTCGTGATGCAGGAGCGTCAGGACGAGTTGGGGTGCCTCAGCCGTCATGATGGCTTGATCGGCTTGTACAACCGCCAGACCTTTGTGCAATTGACCGGGCAGGAGCTGGCCCGGGCGCGACGCCAGGGCACGGGCACCACCTTGCTGGTCCTGGATCTGGACTTTTTCAAGCGTGTCAACGACAGCTATGG
>JBIIVW010000012.1:0-33967 GCA_044339205.1 Rhodoferax sp.
GGCGACCTCAATGCCACTTATGAGGGTGTGGGCAAGATTCTGCTGGCCTGCCAGCGCGCCGGCATCGTCAAGGTCGCCTTCATCACCGAGCCTCCAGCGCTGGGTGGATGAGACCCAGGCAGAGCCACAAAAAGTAATAGCGCCGCAAAGGCAAAAGCGCCAAAGAAGTAACAGCGCCACAAATCAATGAGCGCAACCAAGTAAAAGGATTCATCCCATGGGAATGAACGTAGGGAACTCCAACAGCTCGGGTGAGCCCGAGATGATGATGGAGATCAACACCACCCCCCTGATCGACGTGATGCTGGTCCTGCTGGTGATGCTGATCATCACCATCCCCATTCAGCTGCATTCGGTTGAGCTGGAGATGCCGGTGGGCACGCCACCAGTCAACCTGATCAAGCCCGAGAAGATCCAGATCGACATTGACGACAAAAGCACCGTGTACTGGCAAGGCTTGCCTGTAACGGATCAGGAGCTCGATGCCAACATGCAGGCCCTGCATGCGCAGAACCCGCAGCCCGAAGTCCACATCCGACCCAACAAGAGCTCCCAGTACGCGGTGTTTGCCAACGTCCTGTCCAGCAGCAAACGCCTGGGCCTGACCAAAATCGCCGTCATTGGTGCGGAGCAGTTTGTCCAATGAGCACCACCACCCTGCGCTCCCCTGGCGCCCCTTACAGCTACGGTAACCAGGACCCGTCCCGCCGGCTCAAGGGCATCGTGGTCGTTGTGGCCCTGCACGCCTTCCTGGGTTATGCCCTGGTCTCGGGCATGGCCCGCAACGCCCTGACCTATATCAAAAAGCCGCTCGAAGCCGTGGTGATCCAGGAGGTGATCATTCCCCCCCCGCCGCCACCGCCCCCCCCGCCCAAACCGATTGAGACACCCAAGCAGATGCCCAAGGTCGAGGCTCCGCCGCCCCCGTTTGTGCCACCGCCTGACGTGGCACCACCGGCGACCTCGACCGCCCCGGCCATTGTGTCGGTGGCGACACCTCCGCCTGCACCGGCGGTGATCGCGCCACCGCCGCCGCCTGCGCCGCCCGCGCCAGTGGTCACAGGCCCCAAGCGAGCCAACATCGCCGTGGCGTGCCCCAAGCAGGTCGCACCGGAGATGCCGCGCAAGGCGCTGCAAGACGGAGTGGAGGGGGTTGTCAAGGCGCAGGCTGTTATCCGCGATGGTGTTGTGAAAGACGTCACCATTCTCTCGGGGCCACGGGTGTTCCATACGGCGGTGCGCAACGCGATGATGGAATACAAATGCGTCTCTGATTCCGGCGAAGTGATTGCCACTCAGGAGTTCAATTTCAAGCTGGAGTAAGCACCGTTGACGACGATGTGTTTTCGCACCAAAGCCACCGCCCATGCGGTGGCTTTTTTTTATAAAAAAACTCGCGCTTGTCGAAAAGTTGACTTGACGGATAGCTGCTGAAAAGCTTCATGAAACTGATGCTAATGCGCAACATTTGATGCGCTTTTTGGGGTTTCATCTGATGACGAATTTGTGTCAGGCAGGTAAAGTCGTTCTAAGGTTTGTTAAATTTTTGTATCCACGATGCGGATTTGGCAGGCCTACATTAATCAGTTGGTTTTACAGCCAATTGATCTTTCTTTCGTTTTGGAGTAGCAATGAAAAAACCTAATTTGAAGTTCCAACGTAACATACTGGCCCGTTCAGTTTTAATAGCTTGCGGTGCAAGCGCTGCAGTAATGGTGAGTCATCCAGTTTTGGCACAAGATGGCGCTTCGTTACAGCGAGTTGAGGTTACTGGTTCTTCTGTAAAACGCATTGTTGCGGAAGGTGCGTTGCCGGTTATGGTGATCAGGGCTGAGGAAATAAAAGCTTCTGGAGTTACATCCGCAGCTGATTTGGTAAAAAAGCTTTCATCAGTTCAGGGCTCGACAGGAGAGTCTGCAGCGGTTGGCGGATCAAGCTTTGGTTTTTCAGGCATCTCTATACACAACATAGGCGAGACGAGAACCTTGGTTCTTCTTAACGGTAGAAGGCTGGCGCAGTTTGGTGGGCAAACACTGACTGGATTCGCTGCAGGCTTTGACCTTAACTCAATTCCGATTTCTGCAATCGATAGGGTTGAGTTGCTAACAGATGGTGCATCTGCACTATATGGAGCTGACGCTATTGCTGGTGTAGTTAACTTTATCACCAAGAAAAACTCCACTGATGGCGATGTAACAATAGGTTTCTCAAGACCTGCTAACGGTGCACAGGAAAAAAGACTTAGCGCTACTAAAGGCTTTGGGTCACTTGAAAAAGATGGCTACAACGTGATGTTATCGTTCGGTCATGACGAAAGAACGCAATTGAACTCCGTAGATCGTTCGTTCGCAAAAACAGGCAAGGTTGAATTTGAGTATGAAGGAAAAAAATACAGAAAACAACAGTTTTCAGCAAGTCCGATACCTGCCAATGCAATAGATGACTTAGGGCAACTGATAAGTCCATATCAGAAGAAAAATGGTTCATGTCCAACTAAAACATTCCGTGTAATTGAGCCGTATAACGATGGGTCGGGTCTGGCAGATGATTACTGTGGTTACGATTTTGTTGGTGATTTAGAGATTTATCCTGAACGCAAGCGTGATAACTTTATGGCTTCTGTGGTAAAAAAGGTTGCTGATCAGGAGGTCTATGCGGATCTTCTCTTGTCAAGAACATCCCAAATATCGAGGATTGCACCGGTCCCAGGGTCAATATCGATCCCCGCAGGTTCTCCGCTTCATACAAAGTACTTGCAACCTGTAGGAATCACTGGAAATAGTCTTGCGTTCTATCGACTTTTTGACATGGGTAAACGAGAGAGCAATGACACTGCTGAATTCTCGAATATTGTTCTCGGCTCAAGGGGGGTTTTGGCTGGTTGGGATTACAACGCTGGATTTAGCCATTCTGTAAGCGATGTCAAAGGCAGCATTTCTGGGTATCCGGGTGCACTTGCGGTGAGCAAATTGAGACGGAGTGGATTACTTGATCCATTTGTAGGACCTGGGCAGCAATCTTCAGCAGCCCAAACTGCAATTGGCGGGACTAGCTATCAAGGATATTGGGACGGTGGCGTTTCCGGCTTGGATTCCCTGACGCTGAGTGGCTCTCGTGAGTTAATGAAATTGGCGGGCGGAGCAATGATGTTGGGTGCAGGCATTAATATCAATCGTGAACGTTTTGACTCAAAGCCTAGCTTGTTTGCTCAGGGAAAGCTGTCTGATCCAGTTGCAGGTACGCTGTGCGATGGTTCATCATCAAACCCGTGCGATCAGAGGTTCGGTGACGCGGCAGCTTCGCCCCCGTATTCAGCTAGCCGGACATCTAAAGGGCTTTTCGGTGAATTGGTAATGCCAGTTACTAAATCATTGGAGCTCGGCGCAGCACTTCGCTTTGACAATTATTCAGATTTCGGAGACGCTAGCACGGCGAAGGCTAACTTCCGCTGGACACCGGCGGCCAACTGGTTAGTGAGAGGTTCAATTGGAAACGGTTTTCATGCCCCAACTGTTCCACAGGTAAATGCCTCACTTCGTGGATATGGTGTCACTAGTAATAAGTATGTCTGTACTGCAGATTTACAGGCGCGGGCGACTGCAAATGGTGCAGTTTGCCAACCTGGCAATAGGCAATATGATCAACTAGCTGGTGGCAATGCAGAGTTGCAACCTGAGAAATCTAATCAAGCTACATTGGGATTCCGCTTCGAGCCCTCTTCGTCAATGTCCTTCGGTGCAGACCTTTGGCATGTAAAAATTGCGAATTCGTTTGGTCAGTTAACAGAGGATTTGGTTTTCGGGAAGCCGAGCGCATTTCCTAAATCATGGTCGAGTAAAAGAGATGTAGGTACTGGAGTTAATTATCTCGCTTTTGTGGCGGATAATCAAAATTTAGGTAACTCATTTGCGACCGGTATTGACCTGGATTTTTCAGGACGAACCAAAACTTCGTTTGGAAACTTGAGCACCCAATTAACTATTACTCACATGCTGAGAGAGGTGAGTCAGCTTGAAAGAAATGGGGCATATTATTCAGCTATTGGAAATTTTGCGGAGCTTGGCACGGTAACCTTCAGGACATCGGGACGTATGGCTGTGTCTTTGAAGTCTGGCGAGTGGACAAATACTTTGGCTGCTAATTTCAAATCAGGTTATAAAGACCAAGAAACTTCCGTTGATACTCTTGACGTAGCAGGTAACGTAACTGGCACTGAGATGTTGAGTATGAAGATCGGTACGCAATCTACATTTGATTTTCAGACAGTCTGGAGTCCGGTTGGTAAGAATTGGTCTATCACGGCAGGTTTGCTAAATGTTTTTGATAAAGCGCCACCATTTGTGATTTCGACAAGCGGTGATACCCGTGGTCAGCAATTTGGTTATGATGATCGCTACTTTGACTCCCGTGGTAGAACTATTTATATGAATGCATCATATAAGTTCTAATTAGAGTTATTAGCTTGCCAAGCCTGCCGTCTTTTCGTCGGCAGGCTTTTTTTTAATTTGATATTTAAGCGATATGAAGGTGGTTAGGCGTAACCAACCCGCGAGGAATGGCCGCCAGCAATTGTTGGGTATACATATGTTGAGGACGGGCGTAGATCTCTTCCGCACTGCCGCGTTCGACAATCTCGCCCTGATTCATCACCAGAATCTCGTCCGCCATGTACTTCACCACGGCCAGGTCGTGGCTGATGAACACGTAGGCCAGGCCGAACTCATCCTGCAGATCCAGCAGTAGATTGAGTACGGTGGCTTGCACGCTCACGTCCAGAGCGCTCACGCTTTCGTCACACACAATGATTTCAGGCTTCATGCTCAGGCAGCGCGCAATCGCAATGCGCTGGCGCTGTCCGCCAGAGAACTCATGCGGGTACTTGCCAAATGCCGCACGCGGCAAACCGACTTTTTGCAACAAGGCCAGTGTCATCCGAGCGCGGTCGTCTTCGTCTTTGCCGATGCTATGGATGCGCATAGGCTCCATCAAAATCTGCCCCACGGTAAACCGCGGATTCAAGCTGGCATAGGGGTTCTGGAAAATAATCTGAACACGGCTGCGGTAGGGCCGCATTTGGTCCGCACTGAGCAACGCGAGGTCTTTGCCGTCAAACAGGATGCTGCCCGCGGTGGCGTCCGTCAGGCGGGTGAGCATCATGCCAATGGTGGTTTTTCCCGAGCCCGACTCACCCACTACGCCTAGCGTGCGGCCCTTGTGCAGCGTAAAGTCTGCCTGCTTCACCGCGGGAAAGATGGTGTGGCCAAACAAGCCTTTTTTCAGCTTGTATTCCTTGCGCAAGCCCGTCACGGTGACCAGCGGCGCGCCAGTGGCGGGCAAGGTCACCCGCTGCTCGGTGTGCATGGGCCGTTTGTTCACAAAGTCGTCAATCACGGGCAAGCGTTTGGGGCGGTTGTTCAGATTAGGGCGGCAGGCGATCAATGCTTGGGTGTAACTGTCTTTGGCATTGTTGAAAATAGTCCGAACATCCCCGGTCTCACGCACCTCGCCGTCGCGCATCACAATGACCTGGTCGGAGATTTCGCCCACCAGCCCCAAATCGTGGCTGATGAACAGCACGCTCATTTTCTGGCGCTGCTGCAGTTTGGCAATCAAGTCGGTAATTTGTCGCTGCACTGTCACGTCCAACGCCGTGGTTGGCTCATCGGCAATCAAGAGCTTGGGTTCGCAGGCAATTGCAATGGCGATCATCACGCGCTGCTGCTGGCCTCCCGAGAGCTCATGGGGATAGGCATTGATGCGCTGCTTGGGGTTGGGAATGCCCACCTCCGTCATCAAGGCCAAAGCTTGGTCTTTGGCTTGGCGCGGGTTCATGCCCATGTGGATGCGCAGCACCTCGGCAATTTGCTCACCCACAGTGAACACCGGGTTGAGCGAACTCATGGGCTCCTGAAACACCACCGAGATGTCTTTGCCGCGCAAGCGGCGCAAATGCTCAATCGGAGCGGTCAGCAAATCGGTGCCGCCATACATCACTTTGCTGGTGGGCGACACGATGGCGTTCTCCGGCAAAAGGCGCACGATGCTCATGGCACTCACGCTCTTGCCGCTGCCCGATTCACCCACCAAGGCGACGGTGGAGTTGGCAGGAATCTCAAAGCTCACCCCTTTGACCGCTTCGGCGGTGTGGGTCTTGCTCATGCGAAAGGACACCCGCAGGTCTTGTACGCTGATTAAGCTGGTCATGGTCAAGTCTTTCTTCAGCGTAGTTTGGGGTCCAGCGCATCGCGCAGCGCATCGGTCAAGAGCGCAAAAGACGTGACAAAGGTAGCCATGAATGCGGTGGCAGCCGCCAGCTGCCACCAGTAGCCCTGAATCAGGTCGGTCGTCGCTTCAGACAACATCGTGCCCCAACTCACCATGTCCACCGGCACACCCAAGCCCAGGAACGACAGAATCACCTCGGACTTGATGAAGCCCACCACATGCAAGCTCAGTTGCACCAGCACAACGTGGCTGATGTTCGGCAAGATGTGAGTGAACATGCGGGACAGATGCGAAGCACCAATCGCCTCGGCTGCCCGCACGTATTCGCGGGCCCGGTGCTTGATGTACTCCGCCCGCACCAGGCGGTAAATGCCGGTCCAGCCCACCACGCTCAAGATGATGACCACCGTCCATATACCGCTGCCCAAGGTGTCCGCCAGCGGGCCGGACTTGATCACCGCCGCCAACGCAAACACCAACAGGATGTAAGGAATTGCGGTGAATACGTTGTAGACCCACTCCAGAAAGTCATCGACAGCACCGCCAAAATACCCGGCCAGCGCGCCCAGGATCGTGCCAACCAAAGTCGCAAACACAGCCGCAAAGAGGCCCACGGCGATGGATACCTGCGCCCCTTTGATCGCCTTGTCCAGTACATCGCGGCCCATGCGGTCGGCACCAAACACCAAAGTATCCTGCTTGACCGTGTCGGTGGTGGTGAACTTGGCGGCACGCTCGGTCCACTCCTGGTACTTGGGGGCCAGCGGGTCAATCGCGCTCAGGTCCACATTCGGGCCTTCAACAATGTTGACGACAGCGGTTTGTGAGCCATCGACTTTTTTGCCGATGAAGTGAGGAGGCGCGTTGGGCGTTCCCACTTCGGTCTGCCAGTGGCTGGCCAACAGACCTGTCTGTGCCAAGGCCACCAGCACAATGAAGAGCCCGGTGATCACCAGCGACACCATGCCGACGCGGTCACTCCTGAGGCGTTTCCAGGCCTGCGCCCAGACGCCCGGTGAGCGGGGGAGTTCTTCCAAAACAGCAGTATTCATTTCAGTGTCACTCTCGGGTCAACAAATTTGTACAACACATCCGTGATGAGGTTGATCACCATCGTCAGCGCAGCCAGGTACACCGTCACGGCCTGAATGACCGGATAGTCGCTGCGGTTCACTGCCAACAACACTTCCCGCCCAAGGCCAGGAATGGAGAAAAACACTTCAATCAAGAAAGAGCCGATGAAGACGCCCGGCAGAATGGTCGCCACGTTCGTCAGAATCGGAATCATCGCGTTGCGCAACACATGCTTAAACAAAATAGTGTTTTCGCCCACGCCCTTGGCGCGCGCGGTGCGCACATAGTCCTGGCCGATTTCATCGAGAAAAAAGCTGCGGTAAAGGCGCGTTTGCGGTGACAGCGCCACCAGCACCGCCAGGAACACGGGTAAAGGTGCGTACACCGTCAAATTCGTCCAGATGCTGTTGCTCCAGCCCTGAACCGGTGCCCACCCCAGTAAAAACGCAAATACATACTGCCCAACGATGATGTAGACCAGAAAGCTGATCGACAAGGCCACCGTGGTAATGACCATGATGGCGCGGTCCGTCAGGCTGCCACGCACGTAGGCGACCGCCAAGCCCGCCACAATGGCCAACACCACTTCCAGCACCAAAATCGGAATCATGATGGTGAGCGATGCCGGCAAACGTGTGGCAAACAGGTTGGCGATGGTCTCGTTCGTGGCCCAGCTCTTGCCCCAGTCAAAGGTCACAATCTGCTGGATAAAAATCCAGAGTTGTTCCCAGTAGGTTTTATCCAGCCCCAATTGGGTGCGGATGGAAGCAATCTGGGCCGGCGTGGCCGACATGCCGGCCATGATCTCGGCCGGATCCCCGCCAAACAGCTTGAACAAGAAAAAAATCAACAGAATGACGCCAAGCAATGTGGGAATCATCTGCCAGATTCGTCGAATCAGGTAGGAAGTCATGGCGTTAATAAGGTTGTGGGCTAAGGTGAAATGCCGATGCGAACTCTCGCGGGGGCGATTATCCTTGGGCGCCACAGAGTAGGCATCGGTGTTTATCAGGAGTCGCCATGAAATTGGGCAAATTAAATCGGTTGGGGTTCGTTGCAGGGTTAGTCATCGCAAGTGTGTCGGTAAGCGCCTTGTTCAGTGCCGCCCACGCGGCAAGCGAAGCGGGTGCCGCAAGCACGACGCAAAAAGTGTTCCGTTATTCGTTTCCCATTGCCGAAACCGGTTTTGATCCGGCACAGATCAGTGATTTGTATTCGCGAGTCATCACCGCCAACATGTTTGATTCGCTCTTTGAATACGACTACCTGGCGCGGCCGCTCAAAATCCGCCCTTTGCTGGCCGCCGCCATGCCCGAGGTCAGCAACAACTACAAGACCTGGACGATCACCTTGCGCAAAGGCGTGTTGTTTGCAGATGACGAGGCCTTTGGTGGCAAAAAGCGGGAGTTGACCGCTGACGATGTGGTCTTCACCTACAAGCGCCACTACGACCCTAAAAACAAGAGCCAGAACGTCTACCTGTTGGAGGGCGATCAAATTCTCGGGCTCTCTGAACTCAAAGCGGCCGCTGACAAAAAAGGCGGCAAATTTGACTACGCGCAGCCCGTTGAAGGTGTCAAAGCGCTGGACCGCTATACCGTGCAGTTCAATCTGGCATCGCCCAGCCCCCGTTTCCTGTTTCGCTTGTCCGATGCCGGTACGTTTGGCATCGTAGCCCGTGAAGTGGTCGAGAAATATGGCGACAAAATCATGGAGCACCCGGTGGGCACCGGGCCCTATATCCTGGAGAGCTGGAAGCGCTCCTCCAAAATGACCTTCGTTAAAAACCCCAACTTCCGCGAAGAGTTGTATGACGCCGAGCCACCCGCAGACGATGCCCGCTCACAAGCCATTTATCAAAAGATGAAGGGCAAGCGCTTGCCCCTGGTGGACCGCGTCGAGATTTCTATCATCGAAGAGGCGCAGCCGCGCTGGCTCTCCTTTTTGGGCAATGAGTTTGATTTGATGCAGGGACTGCCCAACACCTTCGCGTACCAGGTCACGCCCAATAACAAACTCGCGCCGAATTTGCTGAAAAAAGGCATTGAGATGGACCAGGCGCCCGGCATGGGTGTCGCGTTCAGCTACTTTGGTATGGAGAACCCGATTGTGGGCGGCTACACGCCTGAAAAAGTGGCCCTGCGCCGCGCCATCGCGCTGGCCTACAACTCCGCAGAAGAGGTGCGCCTGACGCGCAAGAACCAGGCCGTTTTGGCGCAAGGGCCCATCACACCTGCCACCTTCGGCTATGACCCCAAGTTCAAATCCGAGATGGGCGACTTCAGCCGCCCCCGTGCCATGGCGCTGCTCGATCTGTACGGCTATACCGACAAAGACGGTGATGGCTGGCGCGACATGCCCGATGGCAGCCCGCTGGTGCTGGAGTACGCCACCTCACCCGATGCAGTCTCCCGCGAGCTCAATGAGCTGTGGAAGAAAAACATGGATGCTGTCAAGATCAAGATGACCTTCAAAACCGCCAAGTGGCCCGAGAATCTGAAGGCCTCGCGCAATGGCAAATTGATGATGTGGGGCCTGGGCTGGAGCGCAACCGACCCTGACGGCGAAACATTCTTGCAGTTGGCCAACGGCCCGGCCAGAGGCGGCGCAAATCACTCGCGTTTTGACCTGCCCGAGTTCAACCGCCTCTTTCAGGTGCAAAAGGCACTGCCCGACGGCCCTGAGCGCTTGGCAGCCATGCAAGAGGCAGCCAAGCTGATGATTGCCTACATGCCCTACAAAACCAACGCCCATCCTTTTGTCACCGACCTGACCCAGCCTTGGGTGGTTGGCTACCGCCGCCACCCTTCTTCCCGCAGTACCTGGAAGTTTGTCGATATCGACACCAGCAAGTTGCCCGCAAAGTAAGGGGAAACCCTTGGGTTTTGGGTGGCTACGCACGGGCCCCAGCTTCTACAATTCGCTTCTCTTTTGGCTCAGTCTCTGTGTCGTCATTGCGCGGTAAGCCTATGGTTTGCATATAGCCGGTCAGCGACGGCATCTTTCACCCCCTTTTTTTGTTTGGAGTCACCCATGTTGAACCGTCTCAAACTTGCGGCCGGGGTCGTCCTGTGCGCTTCGGCCTTGGGCTCTGCCCTGGCAGCGATCATTCCCCCTGGCGTGCAGTTGCATGCCAGCCAAACAATGATTCGCAACAACGGTTCAGAGCCCGAGACCCTGGACCCGGCGCTGGCCGAGTCGGTGGGCGCCAACAACCTCATGCGTGATCTTTTTGAACCGCTGACAGCGAACGACGCGGACGGCAAGACAGTGCCGGGTGTGGCTGAGAGCTGGAAGCAGATCGACGCCACCACCTGGGTGTTCAAGCTGCGCAGCAATGCCAAGTGGTCCAACGGAGACCCCGTGACGTCGGATGATTTCGTGTTTGCCATTCGCCGCTTTGTGGACCCCAAGACCGCCTCGACCTACGCCGCGACCTTTGGCGTTTTTCTGCTCAATGGGGCCGATGTAGCCAAGGGCACCAAGCCGCCCACTGCGATTGGTGTCAAGGCGCTGGACAAGCTCACCCTTGAGGTGAAAACCGCTTTTCCCGTTGGTTTTTTGCCTGAGTTGATGAGCAACAACAACCTGGGGCCCGTACACAAAGCATCGCTGGAGAAATTTGGCAAGGACTGGACCAAACCCGGCAAGCTGGTGAGCAACGGGGCTTACTCGCTCAAAGAGTGGCAGGTCAATAACCGCATCGTGATCGAGAAAAACCCCCAATACTGGGACGTGGCCAACGTGCAACTGACCAAGGTCACTTACCTCCCCATTGAAGATGGCCATGCCGACGTGAAGCTGTATGAGTCAGGCGAGAACGATTGGGTCTATCAGCTTCCGCCTGGCACCTATGAAAAGTACAAGGCGCAGTACCCCAGGGAAATTCGCAACTCGCCCATGCTGGGCTTGCGCTATTACTCTTACCAGACCAAAGATCCGGCGTTCACGGACGTTCGGGTGCGCAAGGCCTTGTCCATGGTGCTGGATCGTGACATCCTGGCGCAACGTGTGACGGCCGATGGTCAAGCACCTGCCTATGGTGTGATTGTGAAGGGCACCAACGGCGCTGACGTCACGGCCTACGACTGGGCCACCTGGCCCATGGAAAAGCGGGTGGCAGAGGCCAGAAATTTGCTTCAACAAGCTGGCGTCAAGCCGGGGACCAAATTTTCTTTCGCGTACAACACCAGTGAATACCACAAGAAAATGGCCGTGTTTGCTGCCTCCGAGTGGAAGACCAAACTGGGCCTGCTCATCGACTCGGAGAGCATGGAGTTCAAGGTGCTGCTGAAAAAGCGCCATGACGGCGCGTTTCAGATCGCGCGCAACGGCTGGGTGGCAGACTACAACGATGCCACCACTTTTCTGGCGCTGGTGCGCTGCGATTCCGACCAAAACAACAATTTCAACTGCAACCGGACCGCCGAAGACCTGATCAACCAAGCTTCGCAAAGCGCTGATGCAGGCAAGCGACGCGGGTTGCTCACTCAGGCCTCGAAGATGATTCTTGAAGACTATCCCATGATCCCCTTGTTGCAGTATTCCATGCCGCGTCTGGTTAAATCGTATGTGGGCGGTTACTCGCTCGAGAACGCTCAGGACCGGTTTCGCTCCAAGGATCTCTACATCATCAAGCACTGAGCGCTGACTGATGGGGTCTTACATCTTGCGCCGCGTGTTGGCGGCGATTCCCACCATGCTGGTGGTAATTACTGTGTGCTATTTGCTTTTGCACGCGACACCTGGCGGCCCGTTCGATACCGAACGCAAAGTCTCCGCTGCGGTGCTGGCCAATTTGCAGGCCAAATACCACCTGGATCTGCCACTCTGGCAGCAGTACCTCTTGTACCTGAAGAGCTTGTTGCAAGGTGATCTGGGCGCGTCGTTTCGTTATGCAGACTGGTCTGTCAATGACCTTGTGGCCAATGCTCTGCCGGTGTCGCTGGTGATTGGTGGCAGCGCCATTGTGCTTTCCTTGGTCATTGGCGTTGCCCTTGGCATCCTGGCGGCGTTGCGACAAAATAGTGCTCTGGACTACCTGGTCATGCTGATCGGCAGTATCGGCAGCGCGGTGCCTAGTTTTGTGATGGGACCGGTCCTGATCATCGTATTTGCCATTGGTCTGAAGTGGTTGCCGGCTGGTGGCTGGAACGATTTTGAACTCCGATTCATGCTGTTGCCCATTGCCTTGCTGACGTTCATCAACGTGGCCACCATCGGGAGGGTGATGCGCGGCAGTTTGATTGAGGTGATGCACAGCAATTTCATCCGCACCGCCCGCGCCAAGGGGCTGCCAACGCGCGTCGTCGTTTTGCGTCATGCGCTCAGGCCTGCACTGCTTCCCGTGGTGTCATTGATCGGGCCACTGGCGATTTCATCCATTACTTCGGCGCTGGTCACCGAGACGGTATTCTCTCTGCCCGGTCTTGGCCGGCTGATTGTCAATGGGGCAGCCAACCGCGACTACACCCTGGTGCTCGGCTTGGTGGTGTTGATCGCCGCGTTCACGGTCGCCCTGAATTTGATGGTTGATCTGGCCTATGCCTGGCTGGATCCCAAAATCCGCTATTGAGGCTCTGATGCTGATCCCCGATAAATCCAAGAGCCTGCACGCTGTGCTGGCAGATGCCAGTGCGGACCTGATGGCGGGCCGTAGTTTGTGGTCTGATGCCCGTCGGCGATTCATGCGCAACAAGGCCGCTGTCATCAGTTTGGGTCTGCTGATGTTCATTGCTGCTGCCTGCGTGGTGGGTCCCTGGGTTCTGCCCCATGCGTTTGATACAGCCGATTGGGACGCGATGAGTGCGCCACCCAGCTTTAAAAACGCCCATTTTTGGGGTACCGATGATGCGGGCCGTGACTTGTTGGTGCGCTGTCTGGTCGGTGGCCGGGTCTCACTCACCGTTGGCCTGCTGGCCACCCTGGCTTCCGTGTCGCTGGGTATCGTCTGGGGCGCAACGGCTGGTTTTTTGGGGGGGCGAGTGGATGCCGTCATGATGCGCATCGTCGACATGATGTATGCCATTCCGTATTTGCTGATCGCCATTTTGCTGGTCACCATCCTGGGGCGGGATTTCTACCTTGTGGTGTTGACCATCACCGTGTTTTCCTGGATGGATATGGCGCGGGTTGTGAGGGGGCAAACCCTGTCCTTGCGTTCCATGGAATATGTTGAAGCGGCGCGTTCCGTGGGGGTGTCGACCACGCGCATCATTTTTCGCCACATCGTTCCCAATCTGATGGGCGTCGTGGTCATCTACACCACAGTGACTGTACCGGGCGTGATTCTGACGGAGTCCGTCTTGTCGTTTCTTGGCCTGGGCATTCAGGAGCCGATGACGAGTTGGGGTGTGTTGATTCAGGACGGCGCCAAAGCCATGGAAGTGACGCCGTGGATCTTGCTCTTTCCCGCTGGCTTGCTGTCGGTCACCTTGTACTGCTTTAATTTTATTGGTGACGGTATGCGCGACGCGCTGGACCCCAAGGAGCGCTGACACCATGGCCTTGATTGACGTTAAAAATCTGAGCGTGCAGTTTCAAACACCAGACGGACTGGTGACCGCCGTAAATGACATCAGTTTTTCCCTGAACCGGGGTCAGACTCTGGGGATCGTGGGCGAGAGTGGTTCGGGAAAGAGCCAGACTGTACTCGCCATGATGGGACTGCTGGCCAGCAATGGGAGGGCAACCGGTAGAGCGCTGTTTGACGGACATGATTTGCTCGCGCTGCTGCCCAAAGACTTGAACCGGGTAAGGGGTAACCGCGTCGCGATGATTTTTCAGGACCCGATGACTTCGCTCAACCCCTACCTGACGGTGGAGCGTCAGATGACCGAGGTGCTGGAGTTGCATAAAGGCATGACGCGCCAGCGGGCACGTCTGCGTTCGGTGCAGGCGCTGGACGCGGTGAAAATCCCGGAGGCCGCGCGGCGCCTGACCATGTACCCGCATGAGTTTTCTGGCGGGATGCGTCAACGCGTGATGATTGCCATGGCCCTGCTGTGCGAGCCCGATGTGTTGATTGCCGATGAGCCAACCACCGCGCTGGATGTGACGGTGCAAGCCCAAATCATTGCCTTGCTGCGTGAGCTGCAGCGCGACTTTGGAACCGCCATTGTCATGATCACGCATGATCTGGGTGTGGTGGCTGGTTTGTGTGACGAGGTGATGGTGCTTTATGGCGGGCGGGTCATGGAGCATGGCAGCGCCGAGTCCATTTTTTACCAGCCCACGCATCCCTATACCGTTGGCCTGTTGGGTGCTGTCCCGCGCATCGAGCAGGGGGAGCATGCTCTGGTCGCCATTCCTGGTGCGCCGCCCAATATGGCGCGGCTGCCGCCGGGCTGCCCTTTCAGTGAGCGCTGCACGTTGGCCGACCCACGCTGTTTGAGTGATCGACCCGCTTTGTCACCGGTGGTGGACCGGCCTGGCCTGCTGCGAGCCTGCCACCGGACGCCCGTTGAAGTCGCGCTGCACGCCCATGAGGTGAGCTCATGAGTCAAGCTGCTCCCCTGTTGTCGGTGCGCGACCTGCAGGTGCATTTCAAGTTGGCCAGTGATTCGCCCTGGCCCTGGACGCCGCCCCGCGTGCTCAAGGCCGTGAACGGCGTGTCGTTTGACATTCACCCCGGCCAGACGCTGGGCGTGGTGGGTGAGTCGGGTTGTGGCAAGTCCACCCTGGCCCGTGCCATGTTGAACCTGATTCCGGCCACGGCAGGCAGCATTGCTTGGCAAGGGCAGGAAATGCTGGGCGCTACACCCGCCGTCTGGCAGGGCTTTCGCAAGAGCGTGCAGATGATTTTTCAGGATCCGCTGGCATCGCTTGATCCGCGCATGACCATCGGGCAAATCATTGCCGAGCCCCTGCATACCCATTTTCCGCAACTCAGCGCCCAGGAGGTCATGCGTAAGGTGCGCGCCATGATGCATAAAGTCGGGCTGACAGAGTCACAAATCAACCGCTATCCCCATGAATTCTCGGGCGGACAGTGCCAACGCATCGGGATTGCCCGTGCCTTGATCCTGGAGCCCAAACTGGTCATTTGCGACGAGCCGGTGTCGGCGCTCGATGTGTCCATCCAGGCGCAAATCATCAATCTGCTGATGGCGTTGCAGGCCCAAATGGGCCTGGCCCTGGTGTTCATTGCGCATGATCTGGCGGTGGTGAAGCACATCAGTCAGCGTGTGATGGTGATGTATTTGGGTCGCGCCATGGAGCTGGCGGACAAGACCGCGATTTACCAAAATCCGAGTCATCCCTACACCCAGGCCTTGCTCAGTGCGATTCCGTTGCCAGACCCGCGACGCGAACGCAATAAAACCGTGCAACTGCTACAGGGTGACTTGCCTTCGCCCATGAATCCCCCGTCGGGCTGCAGCTTTCGCACCCGCTGTCCCAAGGCCCAAGCCCTTTGCGCGCAAACGCGGCCAGAACTGCGCGCGTTGAACCCCCACACCGAGGTCTCGTGCTTGCTGGCGTGATTTACCGTGGCTAGACCTTTTGGTAATTTTTGGGTGTTGTCCAGCACCGATCTGCTGCGCGATCCTGTTTACCGCCGTTTGTGGCTATCGATTTTGATCAGCTCTTTTGGGCAGCAGGTGACGATGCTGGCTGTGCCACTCACGGCGGTGTTGTTGCTCCAGGCCACGCCGACCCAGATGGGCCTGCTGACCGCCATGGAGCTCGCGCCATTTGCCATACTTTCCCTGCCAGTTGGGGTCTGGCTGGACCGAGTGAGAAAGCTGCCTATTTACATCATGGGCGAGATTGTTGTGGCTATGGTGTTGGTCAGTATCCCGTCTGCGTGGGCCTTGGGGTGGCTGAGCATGCCTTATCTTTACGCTGCTGGTTTCTTGATGGGTTGCGTGTTTGTCTCATCGGGAACGGCGGCCCAGATCGTTCTGACTCAGGTGGTCCCGCGAGAGCGTTTGGTCGAGGCACACGCCAAGAATGCGCTGGCCACCTCGGGGTCCGAGGTAGCCGGGCCGGGCTTTGCCGGCATCCTGATCAAGCTGGTGGGCGCTCCTTTGGCCTTGCTGGCAGACGCGCTGATGCTGATGCTGAGTGTGTCTTTTTTGCGGGGCGTCCGGGCACGTGAGACGGTACTTGAATCGGCCAACAGAAATTTCTTCAAAGACCTCCAAGAGGGTCTGCGCTTTGTTTGGCATCACCCAATGCTGCCACGCATGGCGTTGATGATCGGCTTGTGGCAGATGTTTCACCATGCGGCCATGGTGACGCAAATTCTCTTCGCTGTGCGCGTCCTGCGTTTGAGCGAAGAGCAAGTGGGCCTGAGCTATGTAGCGCTCGGCCTGGGCACGGTACTGGCCAGCACGCTGGGACACAGGCTCTCGGCCCGGATTGGGCCGGGTCCGTGTCTGACCCTTGGCATCGCCATCAATGGCCTGGGGTGGCTGCAACTGGCGTTGATGCCGTCCGGTCGTTTTTCAGTGGCCTCTTATGTTGTCATGCTGGTGTGTTTTTCTGTTGGAGCAGTGCTTCTCTTCATCAATTTTCTGGCCTTGCGCCAAGCGGTGACGCCGGCACCTTTGCTGGCGCGCATGACCAGCACCATGCGATGGCTCACCGTTGTCCCGGCGGCACCCGGGGCCTTGCTGGGTGGTTATCTGGGTGAGCATCTCGGCTTGCGCTACGCGATGGGATTCGGTGGCGTAGGTGCCTTGTTGTTGGCCGTGGTGATGTGGCAAAGCGCGTCGATTCGGTCTCTTCGTCAGTTGCCCCAAGTGCACGATGAGGCTGTGAATCCATAAGCATTCATTAGAAAAACTAATTTAATCAAGTTTTTGGTTATGAATTGAAATGCTAAGGGTAAACCCATGTGAATCAAGGGCTTAGCCTGGATACCCCGTGGCTACAATCCTGTCCACCAAACTGCACCCGTCTTTACGTTGGCAGGTTTATTGCTAAAGAACTGGTAGAACCCACAAGGCCGCACTGTTTTTCAGCTTCTCTGGCTGAATCAGACGCCGGTCAAAAATCGGAGATTTTTTATGGATACCTTCATACAGCAGATCATCAATGGTCTGGTGTTGGGCAGCATGTACGCCCTCGTAGCGCTGGGCTACACCATGGTGTACGGCATTATTGGTCTGATCAATTTTGCCCACGGGGAGGTGCTGATGGTCGGCGCCCTCACCAGCTGGTCCATCATCGGATTGATGCAAAACGCCATGCCAGGCACGCCTGGTTACGTGATTCTTTTTATTGCCATGATCATTGCCTGCGTGGTTGCCGCCACGCTGAATCTGGTGATTGAGAGGGTGGCTTACAAGCCCTTGCGCAACAGCCCCAGGCTGGCGCCACTCATCACCGCCATTGGTATGTCCATTCTGCTTCAGACCTTGGCCATGATTATCTGGAAGCCCAACTACAAGCCTTATCCCACGCTGCTGCCCCGGACTCCGTTCGAGATTGGTGGTGCGGTGATTACGCCCACCCAGGTGTTGATTTTGGGCATGACAGCAGTATCTCTGGCGGTGCTGATGTGGCTGGTTAACTACACCAAGCTGGGTCGCGCCATGCGTGCAACCGCCGAGAACCCCCGTGTTGCCGCCCTCATGGGTGTGAAGCCTGATGTTGTGATTTCTGCCACCTTCGTGATCGGTGCGGTTTTGGCCGCCATTGCGGGTGTGATGTGGGCTGCCAATTACGGCACCGTACAGCACACCATGGGCTTCCTGCCCGGCCTCAAGGCCTTTACCGCTGCGGTGTTTGGCGGTATCGGGAACTTGGGTGGAGCCGTGCTGGGTGGCATCCTGCTTGGACTGATCGAGTCCTTGGGGGCTGGCTACATTGGCCAGTTGACAGGTGGTGTGCTGGGTAGCCACTACTCGGATATCTTCGCTTTCATTGTTCTGATCATCGTGCTGACGCTGCGGCCCTCGGGCTTGCTGGGTGAGCGTGTGGCAGACCGTGCGTAACAGGGGATCATCATGACGCAACAAAAAAAGATCATTGTTTTCCTGCTGGCAGCCGTTGGTTTGCTGGTGCTGCCGCTTTTACTTCAGGGCTTTGGCAATGCTTGGGTGCGCATTGCCGACATGGCCCTGCTCTATATTTTGCTGGCCTTGGGCCTCAATATCGTCGTGGGTTACGCGGGCCTGCTCGACCTGGGCTACGTCGCCTTCTTTGCGATTGGTGCCTACATGTACGGGTTGATGGCCTCGCCCCATCTGTCCGAGAACTTTCCCATGATTGCGGCCATGTTCCCTGATGGGGTGCACGCACCTTTGTGGATCGTCATACCGGCCGCCGCCGGGCTGGCCGGTCTGCTCGGGATTTTGTTGGGTGCGCCGACGCTGCGCTTGCGCGGTGACTATCTGGCCATCGTGACCTTGGGTTTTGGTGAAATCATCCGGGTGTTTTTGAACAACCTGGATCATCCGGTCAACATCACCAATGGCCCTAAAGGACTCAACCAAATCGATGCCTTGAAGTTCTTTGGTTTCAGTCTGGACAGAAGCATCACGATCTTTGGCTTTGAGGTCGCCTCCGTCTCGCTTTATTACTACACCTTTTTGGTGCTGGTGGTGGTCAGCGTGGTGATCTCGCACCGCCTGCAGTTGTCGCGCGTGGGCCGGGCCTGGATGGCTATTCGCGAGGATGAAATCGCGGCCAAGGCCATGGGCATCAACACCCGTAACCTGAAATTGCTCGCTTTTGGCATGGGCGCCACCTTTGGCGGTGTGTCGGGTGCCATGTTTGCCTCGTTTCAGGGCTTCATTTCGCCAGAATCATTCAGCCTGATGGAGTCTGTGATGATTGTGGCGATGGTGGTGCTGGGCGGTATTGGCCATTTGCCGGGCGTGATTTTGGGGGCGATCATGTTGTCTGCTTTGCCAGAGGTCTTGCGCTATGTAGCCGGTCCCCTGCAGGCCATGACCGACGGACGCCTGGACTCTTCCATTCTTCGCCAGTTGCTGATTGCGCTGGCCATGATCAGCATCATGTTGATTCGCCCCCGCGGCTTGTGGCCGACGCCTGACCACGGCAAGTCGCTGCAGAATACGAAATGACGAGGACAGACATGACAGACACCGTACTCAACGTCTCCGGCGTATCCAAGCGCTTCGGTGGCCTGCAGGCTCTGAGCGATGTGGGCATCAAGATCCTGCGCGGTCAGGTCTACGGCCTCATCGGGCCCAACGGCGCCGGAAAGACCACGTTCTTCAACGTGCTGACGGGGCTCTATACCCCTGACAGCGGCAGCTTTCATCTGGCAGGCAAACCCTACGAGCCCAATGCGGTGCATGAGGTGGCCAAGGCCGGTATTGCCCGCACGTTTCAAAACATCCGCTTGTTTGCCGAGATGACTGCGCTTGAAAACGTCATGGTGGGCCGCCATGTGCGCACCCACTCGGGCCTGTTGGGCGCCATTTTTCGGACGCCCGGGTTCAAAAAAGAAGAAGCCGAGATTGCCGCGCGCGCAATGGAGCTGCTGCATTACGTGGGGATTGGCAAGCTGGCCGAATACAAGGCCCGCACGCTGAGCTATGGCGACCAGCGACGCCTGGAAATTGCCCGTGCGCTGGCCACCGATCCGCAATTGATTGCGCTGGACGAGCCTGCGGCCGGCATGAACGCCACAGAGAAGGTCATGTTGCGGGAGTTGATTGACAAGATTCGCAATGACAACCGCACCATTTTGCTCATTGAGCATGACGTGAAGCTGGTGATGGGACTGTGCGATCGGGTAACTGTTCTGGACTACGGCAAACAGATTGCTGAGGGCACACCGGCCGAAGTGCAGAAGAACGACAAAGTAATTGAAGCCTACCTTGGCACCAGCGGGCACTGACATGACGAAAACTCTTTTAAAAATATCGGGCCTCAAGGTGTCTTATGGCGGCATTCAGGCTGTCAAAGGCATTGATTTTGAAGTGCAAGAGGGTGAGCTGGTCTCGCTGATTGGTTCCAACGGCGCCGGCAAGACCACGACCATGAAAGCCATCACCGGCAGCCTGCCGATCAACGACGGCGATATCGAGTACCTGGGCAAAAGCATTCGCGGCCAGGGCCCTTGGGATTTGGTGAAGCAGGGCCTGGCCATGGTGCCGGAAGGGCGGGGCGTCTTCACCCGCATGACGATCATCGAGAACTTGCAGATGGGTGCGTTCATCCGCAGTGACAAACCAGAGATCCTGGCTGACATCGACAAGATGTTCGCCATCTTTCCTCGATTGAAGGAACGCCGGGACCAGCTGGCGGGCACCATGTCGGGTGGTGAACAGCAGATGCTGGCCATGGGCCGCGCCTTGATGAGCCGCCCCAAAGTGCTGCTGTTGGACGAGCCCTCCATGGGCCTGTCGCCCATCATGGTCGACAAGATTTTCGAAGTCATCCGCGATGTGTATGCCCAAGGTGTCACTGTGCTGCTCGTGGAGCAAAACGCCAGCCGTGCCTTGGGTATTGCGAACCGGGGCTACGTGATGGAGTCGGGCCTGATCACCATGACCGGCGACGCCAAAATCATGCTCCATGATCCTAAAGTGCGGGCTGCCTACTTGGGCGAGTGATTGGTGGGCTTTGCAGATCTTGCGGTGCATTTCCTCGTTGTTCTTTGATATCGCTCAAGCTATGCTTGGGCGGGCAGGGGCACAGTCGGTGTCATGCTATCTGCCCAATCCATCACCTCCTCCGCCGAGCAACTAGTTGCAGCCCGTGGCGCGGTGCTGCTCAGACGCGCTGCGTCCTTGCCTTGGGTTTACTATTTGGAGAGCGGCCGCGTTATCCTGGGCGTGATGGACGGTGACACCATGGAGCATCAGCTTGGCATGGTGGAGGGGCCTTGCTGGCTGGAGGCGACGTCTGCGGTGCTGAATCTGCCGCACGCGGTGGACGCAGTGGCAGACACCGACGTCAAGCTGCGCCGTACGCCTCTGCCCGAGTTTCGTTGTTCGTTGGAGAACATGCCAATCACAGCCCAAAACGTTTTGCATGACGTCGCCATGGCTCACCGTCAGCAAACCGAGTTGGCCGTGAGTCGTCTGGCTAAAGATGCAGAGGCTCGTTGCGCCGAATGGCTCTTGCGCCATGCCCAAGCGGGTGACAAGGGCGCTTTGGCCGTGCTGCTGCAGCAACGCAAACGATCGATTGCTGCTCAGTTGGGTATCGCACCCGAGACCTTCTCAAGGGTGTTGCGGCACTTGCGTGAGCGCAGCCTCATCAGCGGATCGGGGCGCATCCTCAATCTGCTGGACCCCGGCGGCTTGCGCACGTTAGCAGGCATTTAACCTTAATTTCTCAATTTAGAGCCTTCAGCACGTTCTCCGCTGTCGCGGGCGCCGTCAACTGCACCGGTAATCCATCCCCCCGCGCCTGTGCCACTGCATCGCGCAGGGCTTCGAAGACGCTGATGGCCAGCATGAAGGGGGGCTCGCCCACGGCCTTGCTGCCAAACACGTTGTCCTCCCGGTTGGGTTCTGGCCACAGGTCGACCTTGAAGTGCTCCGGCACATCGCCCGTAGCCGGGATCTTGTACGTGCTGGGGGCGTGGGTGCTCAAGTGCCCCTTGTCGTTCCACACCAGTTGCTCGGTAGTCAGCCAACCCATGCCCTGGACAAAACCGCCTTCAATTTGTCCGACGTCAATGGCCGGGTTGATCGAGCGGCCCACGTCGTGCAGGATGTCGACCTTGAGCACCCGGCTCTCGCCGGTGAGGGTGTCAATGGCGACCTCGGTGCAGGCCGCGCCGTAGGCAAAGTAATAAAACGGCCGCCCGGTCAACGTCGTTTTGTCGTAGTGGATTTTGGGCGTGCGGTAAAAACCGTCGCTCCACAGTTGAATGCGGTTGGCGTAGGCCGCTTTCACCACCTCGTCAAAACTGCGGGTGGTTTTGGGCGAGATGACTTCGCCCCCGGCAAAGCGTACGGCGCCGGCGCCGCAGCCGTCGAGCCCGGCCACAAACGCACCCAGGTTGTCTCGCACGTGGCGCGCGGCAAACTGGGCGGCGCGGCCGTTCAGGTCGGTGCCGGCCGAGGCGGCCGTTGCCGAGGCGTTGGGGATTTTGCTGGTGTCGCTGGCGGTGGCCAGCACGCGGTTGAAGGGCACGCCCAGCTCATCGGCCACGATTTGCGCCACCTTGGTGTTCAGGCCTTGGCCCATCTCGGTGCCGCCGTGGTTCACCTGCACGCTGCCGTCCAGGTAGACATGCACCAGTGCCCCGGCCTGGTTGAAGAGCGTGGCGGTGAATGAAATGCCAAACTTCACCGGCGTGATGGCCAAGCCGCGCTGGATGACCGGATGGGCCAGATTCCAAGCCAAAATGTCCTCCCGCCGGCGTTTATAGTCACTTGTCTGCTCTATTTTTAGTAGCAATGGCGCAATGATGTTGTCTTCCACCTGCATCTGGTAGTGCGTGGTGTCGCGCCGCCTTGGGGGCTGGGCGGGCTGGGCTTCAGCGGCCAGCGGTTCATCCGAGTAAAGATTGCGCCGGCGCACCTCCAACGGGTCCAGCCGGAGTTGGCGGGCAATGTCACTCAGAATGACTTCGATGACGATCATGCCCTGCGGCCCGCCAAAGCCACGAAACGCGGTGTGGCTTTGCGTGTTGAGCTTGCAGCGGTAGGACGAGATGGCGACGTCTTCCAGAAAATACGCGTTGTCTGCATGAAAGATGGCGCGGTCTGCTACCGGGCCGGACAGGTCGGCGCTGAAGCCGCAGTTGGCCGCCATCATCAGTTGCAAGCCCTGCAGGCGGCCCGTCTCGTCAAACCCCACGGTGTATTCATAGGCAAACGGGTGGCGCTTGCCGGTGATCATGAAATCTTCATCCCGGTCCAGGCGCAGTTTGATGGGGCGCTTCAGCTTGGCAGCAGCTACGGCCGCCCACACCGCCAGATGCCCGGCCTGCGTCTCCTTGCCGCCAAAGCCCCCCCCCATGCGCCGGCACTCCACACGCACGGCGTGGTTGTCCAGCCCCAATGCGTGGGCTACCCAGTGTTGCACCTCACCGGGGTGCTGCGTGCTGGAATACACGACCCACTGGTTTTGCTCTTGCGGCAGCACATAGGCAATTTGCCCCTCCAGGTAAAAGTGCTCCTGGCCGCCGACCTCCAACGTGCCGCTCAGGGTGTGGGGAGCGTTGGCGAGCGCCTGTGCCGCGTCGCCACGGTACACAAACACGGGCGGCAGCACGTAGCTTTGGGCCGCCAGCGCGTCCTGGATGCTCAGGATGGCAGGCAGGGTGTCGATGTGGACTTGCACTTTGCGCGCCGCATGGCGGGCCTGCATGACCGTGTCGGCCACCACTACCCCGATGACCTGTCCGATGTGCTGCACGGTGTCGATGGCAAAGATGGGTTCATCGCCGGCAAAGGCGGCCAGCATCGGGTCACCCGGAATGTCGCGCGTCAAAATCACGTCCCGCACGCCGGGCATGGCCAGCGCCGCGCTGGCATCCACAGCGCGCAGCGTGCCGTGGGCTACGGTGGACAAAATAGGCGCGGCAAACAGCGTGCCGCGCACTTCCGCGATGTCGTCTACGTAAGTTACTGCTCCCGCCACTTGGGCGTGCGCACTCTCATGGGCCACCGAGGTGCCGCTGGCCGGGGGGGTGCGCGCCAGGGTGGGCTTCATACTGAGGCTCCTTGCAGGCTGAAGGATTCCAGGTTGATGCTTTGCAGGCCTTGGCTTTCCAGCCAGAAGCGCTGCAGCAAGTTGCCCAGCACCTGCACGCGGTAACCGGCGCTGGCGCGCATGTCCGAGATGGGCGAGAACTCGCTCCGCAAGGTAAGCATGGCATTTTTCACCGTCTCCAGCGTCCAGGGCTGGCCGCGCAAGGCGGCTTCAGTCTGGCTGGCGCGCACCGGCGTGGCCGCAACCCCGCCTGCCCCAATGGAGGCGTGCATCACCCGGCCGTCTGTGATCTGCAGGGTGAGTGCCAGACACACTGCCGAGATGTCGTCGTCAAAGCGTTTGGAGATTTTGTAGACCCGGCACAACTCGGTCGGCGTGGCCTTGGGCACCTTGATCCAGGCCAGCACCTCGTCAGCCGCCAGAATGTTTTTGCGGTAGCCGGTATAAAACTGCTCCAGCGGCAGGTCGCGCAGGCCACGCACGCTCATCAATACCACGCTGGCACCCAGCGCAATCAGCAGCGGCATGGAGTCCCCAATGGGCGAGCCATTGGCCACATTGCCCCCCAGCGTGCCCGAGTTGCGCACCGGCAGCCCGGCAAAGCGGGTGGCAAAGGTGTGCAGCTGCGGCCGGTCAGCCACCAGGGCGGCAAACGCGTCGGTCAGGGTGACAGCTGCGCCAATGGCGAGGTGGTGCGGATCGTCTTCCACGCGGCGCAACTCGGCTACCCGGGTCACATCAAGCACCTGCTCAAACTGCATGTGCATCTTGTTGACCCACAGGCCCACATCGGTGCAACCGGCCACGATTTGGGCTTGGGGGTGGTCAGCGCGGGCCGCCAGCAATTCAGAGAGCGTTTGGGGCGAAATATAAGAAGAATCGGCCTCTGGCCGGCGTATTGATTGGTTTAGTGTGTTTAACTTCAATAGCAATTCAGATTCATCCACACGCACCGGCGGCAGCTCCGCCATCGCTTGCGCGGCGTCCAGAATCGAGCGGTAGCCGGTGCAGCGGCACAGATTGCCCGAGAGTTCTTCTTGCGCCAGTTCCCGGCTGATGGGTTGCCCTTGGGCCACATGGTTTTGGTACATGCCAAACAGACTCATGACAAAACCCGGCGTGCAAAACCCGCACTGGCTGGCGTGCTGCGCCACCATCGCCTGCTGGGCCGGATGCAGGGTGCCATCCTGGGCTGCGATATCTTCAGCCGTCCACAGCGCCAAACCGTTGACCGAGTGCGCCATGCGGATGCAACTGTTGACCGCGCGGTAGGTGATGTGCTCGCCCTGTACTTCACCCAGCACCACGGTGCAGGCGCCGCAGTCGCCCTCATTGCAGCCTTCTTTGGTGCCGGTGCAGTGCAGGTCTTCGCGCAGCACTTCCAGCAGGGTGCGGGTGGGTGGTACATTGCGCAGCGACACAATTTCGCCTCGGCGAATAAATTGAATGACTTGGTTATTCATGGTCTTGTGCGTGTCCAGTGACTTTCAACGGTTGAGCTCGTGCTTTCTGTTTGAGGGTATGACAGGAGTGACAACCCGCTTATAAGCGCTAGCATATGACACCCATGTACACCCAGGTATGAGAGACCACGCCCTTTTCGACAAGATAGACCTTCATTTGATCAGGGTCCTTCACACCGTGTTAATCGAACGCAGCGTCTCCAAAGCCGCCATCCGCCTGGGCATGCACCAGCCGGCGGTGAGCGCGTCGCTCAAGCGTTTGCGCGACTTTTCTGGTGATCCCTTGCTGGTGAGGTCTGGCGCGGGCATGGTGCCCACCGAGGCGGCACTGCGTATGGTGGAGCCTGCGGCCAGTATTTTGCGAGCGGCCGAGATGTTGTTCTCCGACGCCCGGGGGTTCGAACCCATGACGGCCAGCCACACTTTTAGGGTAGCAGCCAGCGATTACCTGGACCCATTGTTTTTGCCTCAGCTCGTGGCGCAAATCAAAGCGCAAGCGCCCATGTGCCACATCGAGATTCATCCCCTGTCGGGCGCCTCGGATTACCGCAGCCAGTTGGCGCAGGGTGATGTGGACGTGGTGATCGGCAATTGGGCCACGCCACCGGACGACCTGCACCTGGGTCGTTTGTTTGGCGATGAGGTGGTGAGTCTGGTGGCCAGCAACCATCCGGCCGTGCGCCGCGGCTGGGACCGTGACGCCTGGCTGGCGGCCGACCACATTGCCCCCACAGCCACGCATCCGGGCGCCAAGGGGGTGATTGACGACTACCTGGCGTCTCAGGGCTGGGTGCGCAACATCACGGCCCGCTGCCCGCACTTTGGGTTGATTCCGGCCATGGTGGCATCAACATTGCTTGTGTTGACGACGGGCCGCCAATACTGCGAGCGTTATGTGAACAGCCTGCCCTTGAAAATATTGGCTTCTCCGATCGAGTTTCCCCGCATGATGTATTACCAGCTCTGGCACGAACGCACCCATACCTCTGCCGCCAACCGCTGGCTGCGTGAGCGGGTCAAGTCCGTTGCCGCCACCTTGAAGAAAAACGAGAAACCTGACGCGCCATGAGCAGCCCAAGACTTCACCTCTCCCGCATCACCAAGGCCTACCCCGGTGTGGTGGCCAACAGCGATGTGACCCTGACCGTGCAGCCCGGAGAAACCCATGCTGTGCTGGGTGAAAACGGCGCCGGCAAGTCCACGCTGATGAAGATCATTTACGGATCGGTCAAGCCCGACGCCGGCACGGTGGTCTTCAACGGCAAGCCGGTGGTCATTCGCAATCCACAAGAGGCACGTGGCTTGGGCATCAGCATGGTGTTCCAGCACTTCAGCCTGTTTGACACCATCACCGTGGCCGAGAACGTGTGGCTGGGTTTGAGCAAAACCTTGAGTCTGGTCGAGGTGACCCGCAGCATTGTGGCCAAAGCCTCCGAGTACGGACTGGATATTGATCCCAGTCGGCCGGTGCACACCTTGAGCGTGGGCGAGATGCAGCGGGTGGAGATCATCCGCGCCTTGCTGACCAACCCGCAGTTGCTGATTCTGGATGAGCCCACCTCGGTGCTCACTCCCCAGGCCGTGGAGAAGTTGTTTGTCGTGCTCAAAAAGTTGGCCAGCGAGGGCTGCAGCATTTTGTACATCAGCCACAAGCTGCATGAGATTCGGGAGCTGTGCAATGCCTGCACGGTGTTGCGAGGTGGCAAGGTCACCGGCGTGTGTAACCCCGGTGAGGAAACCAATGCCTCCCTGTCCAAAATGATGATCGGGGCCGAGCCCCCCCAGCTGACCCGCCGGGCCCCCCATGTGGGTGCGCCCGTGCTCCAGGTCAGGGACCTTCGGCTGGCCCGCGAAGATCAGTTCGGGGTGGATCTGGAGGGCATCACGCTGCAGGTCAACGCCGGCGAGGTGGTTGGCATTGCCGGCGTCTCGGGCAATGGCCAAAAGGAGTTGCTGTATGCGCTCTCGGGTGAAGATGTGCGCGCAAGCGCAGGTGCTATTTGCATGGACGGTGCCGATGTGTCGGCTCTGAACCCCGGCGAGCGGCGCAGGCTGGGCCTGCATTTTGTGCCTGAAGAGCGTCTGGGCCGGGGCGCTGTGCCCACCCTGAGCCTGGCCCATAACATGTTGCTCACACGCCATGAGTCGATCTCCAACCCGCGATTTGCCGGGGGCTGGATTCGGGTCGATCAACTTGAGGCCCATGCTGCCGGGATCATTCGCCGTTTCAATGTGAAAGCCGGAGGCCCGCGGTCGGCGGCGCGTTCGCTTTCCGGTGGCAATTTGCAAAAATTCATTGTCGGCCGCGAGATCGATGCCAAGCCCAGCTTGTTCATCGTCTCCCAGCCCACCTGGGGGGTGGATGTGGGCGCTGCCGCGCAGATTCGCGGTGAAATCCTGGCCCTGCGGGATGCCGGTTGTGCGGTGCTGGTTGTGAGCGAAGAACTCGACGAGTTGTTTGAGTTGAGCGACCGCCTGCACGTGATTGCGCGGGGGCGCTTGTCGCCCTCTGTGCAGATTGCACAGGCCACGGTGGCCCGCATTGGCGAGTGGATGAGCGGCCTGTGGCATGAGGAGGTGCAGGCGCATCTGGCCAGCCCGGGGGCCGTCGAGTTGACGGCTGCTGTCAAAGGGCAAGCCTTGTACTCGGCAGACCAGCCAGGAGCCCAGCATGCTCAAGCTTGAAGCCCGCCCCCAGCCCTCTGCAGCCTGGAGCTACGGCTCGCCACTTTTGGCGCTCTTGATCACGGTGATGCTCGGCACCCTGATGTTCATTGCCTTGGGCAAGGACCCCCTCAAGGGCCTGGAAATGTTTTTCTGGCTGCCCATCAAGAGTGGCTATGCCATTGGCGAGCTTCTGGTCAAGGCCACGCCATTGTTGATCATTGCGCTGGGGCTGGCCGTGTGTTTTCGCTCCAATGTCTGGAACATCGGGGCCGAGGGGCAGTATGTGATGGGCGCGATTTTTGCCGGCGGTGTGGCCTTGCTGGCCGACAAAACCACGGGCGGCTGGATTGTGGTTCCGATTGTGCTTGCCGGGGTGCTGGGTGGCATGCTGTGGGCGTCCACCACGGCGCTGCTGCGTGACCGCTTCAACGCCAACGAAATTTTGGTCAGCCTGATGCTGGTGTATGTGGCAGTGCAATTGCTGAGCTATATCGTGGGCGGGCCCTGGAAAGATCCCAACGGATTCAACTTTCCGCAGAGCAAGACCTTTGAGGCCGCCACGCGCATTCCGCGCCTGTTTGACGGCTCACGCGTGAGTGTAGGGGTGCTGTTGGCAGTGATCGGTGTGGTGGGACTGTGGGTGTTCCTGTTTCGCACCCGCGCCGGTTTTGCCCTGCAGGTGGGTGGTTTGGCGCCGGCTGCAGCGCGGTATGCCGGGTTTTCGTCGCGCAGGGCCCTGTGGACGGCGTTGATGATCTCTGGCGGGGCGGCGGGGCTGGCCGGTGCGCTGGAGGTGGCCGGGCCCATCGGCCAGCTCACGCCCTATGTGCCGGCGGGCTATGGGTTTGCCGCCATCATCGTCGCCTTTGTGGGGCGACTGCACCCGGTGGGCATGGTGTTCTCGGCCATTTTGATGAGCATGTTTTACATCGGCGGTGAAATGGCGCAGTCCCGCCTGGGGCTGACCAAGTCGCTGACCGGCGTGTTTCAGGGCCTGCTTTTGTTCAGCCTGCTGGCGTGTGACACGTTGGTCAACTACCGCCTCAAATTCAAAGGGAGCAAATAATGGATTCCTACGCGCTGCTCCTGGCAGCCACGCTGAATGCGGGCACGGTGTTGGCTCTGGCCTCATTGGGGCTGTTGATCAACGAGAAGGTGGGCATCGTCAATCTGGGGGCCGAGGGCATCATGCTGTGCGCCGCCATTGCCGGGTTTGCTACTGTGGTGCACACGGGTAGTGACTGGCTTGGCTTTGCCGCCGGCATGGGGGCCGGTGCCATTTTGGCGGGCATTTTTGGCGTGCTGGTGATCTGGCTCAACACCAATCAATACGCCACCGGGCTGGCGCTCACGTTGTTTGGCACGGGTTTCTCGGCCTTTGTCGGAACAGCTTACGTGCAGGCCAAGATGGGGGCGCGCCCCACCTTTGCGGTGCCGTGGTTGTCGGACATTCCCTTGCTCGGGCCGGCGCTGTTTCGCCACCATCCGCTGGTGTACCTGACGGTGTTGTTTGCGTTGGGTCTGATCTGGTTTTTGTACCGCACCCGCAGCGGCCTGGTGATGCGCAGCGTGGGTGAAAATCCCGAGTCGGCGCATGCCCTGGGCTACCCGGTGCGTCGCATCCGGTTGCTGGCGGTGGTGGTGGGTGGGGCGCTGTGTGGCCTGGCCGGCGCCTATGTGTCGGTGATCTACACGCCGCTGTGGGTCGAGGGCATGGTGGCCGGCAAGGGCTGGATTGCCCTGGCTCTTACCACTTTTGCCACCTGGCGGCCGGCCCGGGTGCTGCTGGGCGCGTATCTGTTTGGCGGCGTTACCATGCTGCAGTTTCACCTGCAGGCCATTGGCTTTGAGATGCCCAGCCAGTTTCTGACCATGCTCCCGTATGTCGCTACCATCGTGGTGCTGGCCCTGATTTCGCGCAATCCGCAGTGGATCCGTGTCAACATGCCGACATCGATTGGCAAACCTTTTTATCCCGGTTCTTGAGGCCGGCCGTTCATAATTCACTCTCTCCATCCACCCTGTCTCAACCCTTTTCAGAAAGACATGAAATGACTGACTTGCAAAAACGTTCACTGCTGAAAATCGCAGCGCTCACCGCCGTGGCCTCCGCCGCGCTGGTGGGCTGCGGTAAAAAAGAGGAGCCGGCACCTGCCCCGGCGCCTGCGCCAGTGGCTTCGGCCCCAGCGCCCGCACCCAAGCCTGAGCCACTCAAAATCTCTTTTGCCTATGTTGGCCCGGTTGGCGATGGTGGTTGGACGTTTGCGCATGACAACGGACGCAAGGCGCTTGAAAAAGAGTTTGGCGACAAGATCGTCACCTCGTTTGTTGAAAACGTGCCTGAGTCGGCAGACGCAGAGCGCGTTATTCGCGACATGGCCACGCAAGGCAACAAGCTGATTTTTGGCACCACCTTTGGCTACATGGAGCCCATGCAAAAAGTGGCAGCCGACTTCAAGGACGTGAAGTTCGAGCACGCCACCGGCTACAAGCAAGGCGAAAACATTCGCACTTACGACAGCCGCACCTACGAGGGCGCGTACCTTGCCGGCATCATCGCCGGCAAGATGACCAAGAGCAATACCCTGGGTGTGGTGGGCTCCATTCCAATTCCTGAAGTGATCCGCAACATCAACGCCTTCACTTTGGGCGCGCAGTCGAGCAACCCCAAGGTCAAGACCAAAGTCGTGTGGGTGAATGGTTGGTTTGACCCACCGAAAGAATCCGAAGCGGCCACCTCGTTGATGAACGGTGGCGCTGACGTTTTGTTCCAGAACACCGACTCCCCCGCCGTGCTGAAAGCAGCTGAAGCGAAAGGCAAGCGCGCCTTTGGTTGGGATTCCGACATGACCGCCTACGGCCCCAAGGCCCACTTGGCATCCGCCGTGATCAACTGGGGTCCTTACTACATCAAGTCCACCCGTGAAGCCCTGGAAGGTAAATGGACCGGCGGAACAGCCTCATGGTGGGGTGTGAAAGAAGGCGCCATTGACATCGTGTCGATCGCTGAAGACGTGCCCGCCGAGACCAAGGCCCGAGTTGAAGAAGTCAAAAAAGGCATGGCTGAAGGCACGTTCAACGTCTGGACCGGGCCCATCACCGACAACACCGGCAAGGTGCAGATCGCCAAGGACACAGTCGCCGACGACAAGTTTCTGGGTGGCCTGGGCTTCTACGTCAAGGGCGTGGAAGGCAAGGTGCCCGGCGCCAAATAAGCGCTGGTTTACCGCATGAAAAGCCGCCTTCGGGCGGCTTTTTTTTGTTTGACGAGGAGCATGTGACGAATAGCGTGGGTTCGCCAACGCACGGTTCCGTGGACGGACCGCACTTATGCTGAATGAGCTACACCCATATCACCATGCAAGAAAATTCACCCACCTTCTCTGCGCCACATCGATCTGGGCTTGTATGGGGTTGGCTGCCTGCAGTACCCCTTCGCCCAACACTGCGGCCAGCGGCGCCGGTATTGCTGTTGCCACAACACAGATTGATACCGACCGTCAACATCGCGCCGGCCAAGGGCTGGCCCGTGGGACTCACACCGCGAGCGGCTGCGGGCACCCGCATGGCGGCCTTTGCCAACGGCCTGGACAACCCCCGCTGGTTGACCGTGCTGCCCAATGCCATGTCCTGGTGGCAGAAACCAACGCACCGCCACAGCCCGACGATGCACGAGGTATCCGTGGCTGGGCGATGGGCGTGGTCATGAAACACGCGGGCACCCAGTGCCAACCGAATTACTTTGCTTCGCAGCAGCCCCGGCAGTGCCGTCGCTGACTACCGCAGCGTTTTCCTTGAAGGCTTGAATTCGCCTTTCGGCATGGCGCTGGTGGGCAACTGGTTGTTCTTGGCCCATTCAGATGCGGTGTGGAAATACCCTCGTCAGTCGGGGGATACCCGCATTGCTGTGCCGGGTTTCAAAGTCGTTGATTTGCCGGCAGGACCCATCAACCACTACTGGACCAAAAACCTGATTGCGTCCGCTGACCAAAAAAAGCTCTACGTGACGGTGGGCTCCAACAGCAATGCGGTGGAGCGCGGCATGGCGGTTGAGGCCAAGCGTTCCGCCATTTTGGAAGTTGATATTCAGTCCGGGGCACACCGGGTGTTTGCGTCAGGTTTGCGAAATCCCGTAGGACTGGCTTGGGAGCCTGGGAGCGGGGCCTTGTGGACGGTGGTGAATGAACGCGATAAGCTTGGCGACGACCTGGTACCGGACTACATGACTGTGGTGAAAGACGGTGGTTCTTATGGTTGGTCCTACAGTTATTTCGGGCAACACGTGGACGTGCGCGTCAAACCACAGCGCCCGGATCTGGTTGCCCTTGCCAATGAGCCTGACTACGCCTTGGGTGCGCATACGGCCTCGCTGGGGTTGGCCGCCTCCCAAGGCACCCGCTTGCCAGCGCGATTTGCTCAGGGCATGTTTATCGGACAACACGGCTCCTGGAACCGTGCTCAGTACAGTGGCTACAAGGTGGTGTTTGTTCCTTTTCAGGGGGGGGAGGCCAGCCGGCAGGCCCATGGATGTTTTAACCGGGTTTTTGAGCCCACAGGGCGACGCTTACGGCAGGCCGGTGGGTGTGGCGCAGGACAGGCAAGGCGACCTGCTGGTGGCAGACGACGTGGGCAACGTGATCTGGCGCGTTAGCCCGGCCCGTTAACCCTGACAAGCGCTGTGCCCGGGGATCAATTCGGGTCTCCGTCATCCAGCACAACACAGGCGCCGAGCCAGGTCCTGTCTGCGCAGAGTTGTCGAATGAGCTGGCGTGCCAGGCGGGCTACTGCCTGAGAGGCAGAGAAGGTCGGAATGTGTTTGGACCAGCAAATGGCCAGCATGCGCTCCAATGGTGGGTCAATTACAGCCGTGGCCCGGAGCAGCCCGGCTTCAATCTCTTGCCTGAGTGGCATCAGGGGCAACACCGTGCGACCCAGCCCCGCCAACAAGGAGGTGCGCAAAATGCTGATCGAGCTGATGTCCGCAAAGACCACGGGTGAGGCCAGCCCTGCCTGTGCGGCTGCCCTTTCGATGATGGCGCACACCCCGTGGGGGCTGGCAGGCAGGATCAGCGGGAGCGCTAGCACGTGTTGCAGAGTAATGCTCTCGGCCCGGCCCGTTGCTTTTTGAGCAGGTTCGATCAGGTACATGCGTTCGCGCAGCAAGGGCGTGTATTCAAAGTCGGCCAGATGACCGTCGTTAAACAGAATGGCGAGATTGATCTGTCTGGTGATCAGTTGCCTGGAGAGGTTGCCTGTGAGCTCTTCGGTCAGTTCAAGCTGGATGGCGGGAAACTGCCGTCGGACCTCCCGCAACAGTGCCAGCGCCAAGGCATTGGACGCGCTGTGCGGGATGCCGAAAATCACCTTGCCCGCGGGCTCGTCGGTGGCCGAGCGCGCACTGGGGATGGCTTCCTCGGACTGCCTCAGGATGGAAACCGCATGCGGAAAAAAACCGCTGGCCCGCTTCGGTCAACTCGATGCCCCGGCGAGACCGGTGAAACAAGCCGGTGCCAATTTCGTCTTCGAGTTGGGCTGTTTGATGGCTCAAGGCGGACTGTGCAACAAAGACCCGGTCGGCCGCTTTGGAGAACGAGCTGCACTCGGCAATGGCAACGAAATACCGCAGTTGACGAAGTTCCATGGTGTGGTGTGTTGGCAAGAAATGGATTTCTTCCTAGCAGCCTGTCGGGCTCAGGTATTAAAAATCTGGTCTGCCTTCTTTTTGCCTAAAAAACAGGCACTTTTTTCCTGTTTTTTGTCTTTTTGAAGCTTTTTCACGGCATTTCCTCCCATCATCCAACTTTTGGACGTAGCACGGCCATGCGTTTGATATTCCAGGCCAGGCAACCCAGACTCCATTCGCCGGTGACTTTGCGCAATCCGCGCAGCGAGAACTGCCTGAACCCCATCACTGATTTGATAATGCCAAAGACCGGCTC
>JBIIVW010000195.1:0-6315 GCA_044339205.1 Rhodoferax sp.
TGCTCAAGGCGGTGGTGTGAAATTAATTCACAGACCTGTGTATTTGTTTTTGTACTCGCAGTCCTTTGGCTTGCGGTTTCCTGAATGTCAATGAGTTGCCTGGTTTTTCAAGGGAAAACCCCCACAATGACGTGTCGCGCAGGTTCCTACAATCGCGCTTGACTCTTATCAGGTCTTCGGGGTGTGTACCCACATCCCGAGAAACTACTCTATCAATCTCAGGAGTGAATTAAATGGATCGTCGTTCCGTAATCAAGCACGCAGGCATTGCCGGTGTTCTGGCCGCTGGTGTGGCCCCCGCAGCCCATGCCCAAGGTGCAGCCATTCGCTGGCGCCTGGCATCGAGCTTTCCCAAAGCCCTGGATACCATTTTCGGTGCGGCTGACGACTTCGCCAAAAAAGTGGGCGAAATGTCCGGTGGAAAATTCACCATCACCACCCATGCCGGCGGCGAGTTGATGCCCGCATTTGGCGTGGTTGACGGTGTTCAAAACGGCACCGTGGAAATGGCCCACACTGCGCCTTACTACTTTCATGGCAAGGACGAAACGTTTGCGTTGGGTTGCGCCATTCCCTTTGGCCTGAACAGCCGCCAGATGACCGCCTGGATGTACCAAGGCAACGGTGGCAAGTTGATGCGTGAGTTTTACGCCAAGTACAACATCGTGAATTTCCCCATGGGGAACACGGGCGCCCAGATGGGTGGTTTTTACCGCAAGGAAATCAAGTCCGTCAAAGACATCAAGGGCATGAAATTCCGCGTGGGTGGCTTCGCCGGACGCGTCTTTGAGCGCATGGGTGGCGTGCCCCAGAATATTCCTGGCGGCGAAATCTACACGGCGCTTGAAAAAGGTACCATTGACGCCGCCGAATGGGTGGGTCCTTACGATGACCAGAAACTGGGTCTGAACAAGGTGGCTCCGTTCTATTACTACCCTGGCTGGTGGGAGGGCGGTCCTCAGCTCGATCTGTACATCAACGACAAGGCCTTTGCCGGACTGTCGGCTGAAAACAAGATCATCGTCGAATGTGCTGCAGCCTATGCGCACACCGAAATGCAGGCCAAGTACGATGCTCGCAACCCGGCTGCCCTGAAGCAGTTGGTGGGTGCCAAGACCAAAGTGTTGCCTTTTCCAAAAGACGTGATGGATCTGGCCTTCAAAGAGTCCATGGCCTTGTATGCCGAGGTCAGTGCCAAAAACGCCAACTGGAAAAAGGTCTACGACGACTACTCTGCTTTCCGCAAAGACCAGAACCTCTGGTTCCGCTTCACTGAAGCTCGTTTTGACAACTTCATGCAGGCTCAAAAACTGTAATTTGACTGCTCCCTGAGCTACAAAAAAACCCGCTTTTGGCGGGTTTTTTTATGGGGCTTGCCAACCCGGCCGAGGGCAAAGCCCAAGGCCAATCCGGTAATCTTCAAGCCGTTGGTGCATGGGTTTGGCGCAATGTGTTCTGACACACAGCGCATTGCCCGTAAAAAAGGGCCCGAAGGCCCTTGATCGTGCATCCGGCGGAAGTCGCCGGTGAGAGGCTTTATTTCGCGCCGTCCTTTTTGGCCTCATCCATCATGGCTTTCATGGGGTCCACTGGCTCGTCACCGGCTGCAGGTTCGCTAGCATCGTCTGCGGGTCGCTCGGCATCCATTGGCTCTTCAGCATCAGGCATTTGCAGCTGCTGCATGATCTGATCGGCGCTGAGTGTCTCTACTTTCTCAATGCCACCAGTTACCAACACCGGGAACACAATCACCGCGACCACCATGATCAATTGCAGGCAGATGAACGCGATCGAGCCTTTATAGATTTCGCTGGTCTTCACCGACGGAATTATTTTGCCTGTGATCCGGTCCTTGTAATCAAACTTGGCTGCCACGCTGCGCAGGTAAAACAAAGCAAAGCCAAACGGCGGGGTCAGGAACGAGGTCTGCAGGTTCATGGCGATGATCACCCCAAACCAGATCATGACCTGGTCAGGCGTCATGCCCGGTACGAGAGCCGGCAAAATTTTCTCGGCAACCGGGGCCAGAATTGGAATGACGATGAAGGCGATCTCGAAGAAGTCAATGAAACAACCCAGGATGAACACCAGAATGTTCACCACGATCAAGAAGCCCCAGGCGCCGCCTGGCATACCGTCAAACAGGTGTTCCACCCAAATGTGACCGTCTGCGGCGTTGAAGGTAAAGCTGAACACGGTGGAGCCGATCAGGATGAACAGCACAAACGAGGCCAGCTTGGCCGTATTCTCCAGAGCCTGCTTGAGGATGGGCATGCCCAGACGGCGTTTGCCTGCAGCCAGAATCAGGGCGCCCAAAGCACCCATGGCGCCGCCCTCGGTTGGTGTGGCTACGCCCAGAAAAATCGTGCCCAAAACCAGAAAGATGAGAATTAGCGGTGGCATCAAGACAAAAGTCACTTGTTCTGCCAGTTTGGAAAGCAGGCCCATCTTGGTCGCGCGATTAACGATGGCCAATGCCAGCCCAAAAAGAGATGCCAGAGTCAAAGACAGAATCACAATTTCGTCGCCTGGGGACGGTGTGGCGCGCTCCAGCCATTGGGTTAACAGCCCGTTATGAACCTTTGACCAGGCGTAGCCCACTCCCGCGCACAACAAAATCAGCACAAACAGTGAGCGGTGGCCGGACTTGCCGTTGTCTTCCTTGTACAGCAGCGCTTCAGGCGGCAGTGCAGGCACCATGGCGGGCTTGACAATAGCCACGATCACGATAAATAGTATGTACAAACCCACCAGCATCAGGCCGGGGATCAGCGCGCCAGAGTACATGTCGCCCACGGAGCGGCCCAGTTGGTCAGCCAACACAATCAGCACCAGAGAGGGTGGAATCGCTTGTGCCAGCGTGCCAGAGGCTGTGATGGTGCCCGTGGCGATGGTGCGGCTGTAGCCATAGCGCAGCATGATCGGCAAGGAGATCAGGCCCATGGAGATCACCGCAGCAGCCACCACGCCGGTGGTGGCGGCCAACAGCGCGCCTACCAGAATCACGGCAATGGCCACGCCACCGCGCACCGGGCCAAAGACTTGGCCTACAGTTTCCAGAAGGTCTTCGGCCATGCCGGACCTTTCCAGAATAATGCCCATAAAGGTGAAGAACGGAATCGCAAGCAGCGTGTCGTTTTGCATGATGCCGAAAATACGCAGCGGCAGTGCCTGAAACATGGCCCCCGGAAAGATGCCGGCTTCAATCCCGACGAAACCAAAAAACAAGCCGCAAGCCGCCAGGCCAAACGCGACCGGAAAACCCGTCAAAAGCAGGACAAAAAGTCCCGCGAACATGAGGGGCACAAACTGTTGTGCCAAGAAGGTGGTTTCCATTTATTTGTCTCCCGCCAATAGGCGCGCAGTTTTTGCTTCAAGCTCTTCGAGGTGCTTTTGCTCGTCAGACTTGTTTTCTTCGGCGCTGAGCACATCGGGCCCGGCTCCGGTGAGGAAGGCAATCCGCTTGATCAATTCCGAAAAAGCTTGCGCTAAAAGGAGCGCAAAACCGGCAGGAATCAACACATAAGCCGGCCAGCGAATCAGTCCGCCCGCGTTTTGTGAGATCTCACCGCTGTTGAACGCCTGCATGAAGAAGGGCCAGCTCAACTTGATCATGATGATGCAAAAGGGGAACATGACCACCAAAATGCCGACAACGTCAATGAGGTTGCGGGTACGGTCAGATAGCTTGCTGGATATAAAGTCGATCCGGACGTGCGAGTTTCTGAGGAATCCGTAACCTGCACCCAGCATGAAGACGGCTGCAAACAAGTACCACTGAATTTCGAGCATGCTGTTGGAGCTGATGTTGAACATTTTCCGCGTCAATGCATTGCCGGCACTGATCAGCGTGGTGGCCAGGATCAGCCACATGGTGAGTTTGCCGACCCCGGTGCTGATCTTGTCGATCAGCCGGGATAGCGCGAGTAAAGGTGCCATGGAGTCTCCATCTGTTTTAAAAGGGCGCAAAAAAAGGATTGACTACGAGCCAATGCCACCCGCGTAGGGTAACGTGATGTGACTGAGAAATACCTGACGATCAGGCTCATTTGGGATAGGGTAAACACCAATGGGTGCTCGGCCGCTATGCTCTGTATTTTTGCAGGCCTGACAACAATTCAACGCGATCCATGTCCAATAAATTGACAACTTCCATCGATTCACCCGATATGCGTGCTGCGGACCGCGACTTGCTGTCCCTCGCGCTGATGGATGCGCGCAATCACACGCTGCATCTGGTGGGCCAGTATGAACAAGTGCTGGGTGAAAGTGGGTTCCAGGTGCCCCAGCTGGCTGAACTGAATTTGCCACTGTGGGAGCTGGGTCATATTGGCTGGTTTCAGGAGTGGTGGATCGGCCGCAACCTCCAGCGCCATTTGGGAGCAGCCTGCGACCCTGCGGCGACTCGCCTGGCTTCGGTGGAACCCCGGGCTGACATGTGGTGGAACTCCTCCCATGTTGCCCACAGCAGCCGCTGGGCTCTGGACTTGTCTGGCCTGAGCCAAATCAGGTCTTACTTATTGGAGACCCTGGAGTCCACCCTGGAGTTGCTGGAGAAAGCACCCGCTGGAGACGATGCCCTCTACTTTTACCGCCTGGCCCTGTTTCACGAAGACATGCATGGCGAGGCGCTAATATATATGGCACAAACCCTGGGCTTGCCGCTGGGTTTGAGTCTGCCGGGGGCGTCTGGCGCGCGCGCGCCCTTGCTGATTCCTGCGGCACGTTGGCAGTTGGGCAGTGCGGGTGATGCCGGGTTCAGCTTTGATAACGAACGGGGTGCGCATGGAGTGGCGGTGCTGGAGTTCGAGATTGATGCCCAAGCGGTGAGTTGGGCCCAATTTGTTGAATTTGTTGACGACGGTGGCTATGACCGTCCGGAATTTTGGCAAGCTGCGGGATGGCAGTGGTTACAGGAGAAAGCAGCGGTCGAGGGGCGCCGGGGACCCCGGTATGTGGAGCAGATTGGGGGCAGTAGCGGGGCGGTGCGCCAAACCCGATTTGGCACCGTGCGCCACATGTTGGGCGGCCAGCCCGCGACCCATGTCACCTGGTGGGAGGCTGACGCCTGGTGTCGTTGGGCCGGCCGGCGCTTGCCCGCTGAGGTGGAGTGGGAGCTGGCCGCGCATACGGCCCAGCGGCGCGGGTTCAGGTGGGGTGATGTATGGGAGTGGACTGGCACCACGTTTCGGGCTTACCCCGGTTTTGCCGCCGACCCTTACAACGATTATTCAGAGCCCTGGTTTGGCACCCACAAAGTGTTGCGCGGTGCTTCGTTTGCGACCCGGGCCCGCATGAAAAACCCTAAGTACCGCAATTTCTACAAGCCGGAGCGGGACGATATTTTTTGTGGCTTCCGGTCCTGTGCGCTCTGAATCAGAGTTGCGCCAGAGGAATCCCTGCGGCTTGCTCGTCCGCCTTGAGCAGCGTAATGAGTTCGCCCAAGTCCTGGTCCAGCCGTAACAAGGTGTCTGCGGGCAGTCGCTCAAGCGCCTCAGGCAAGACGCCCTCAAACGGGCCGGGAACTTGCGACAAGACGGCCAGCCCGGCGGGCAGAACTTGAAGCTGCACGCTGCGGCGGTCTTCTGTGGCTTTGCTCACGCTGATCAACGCCTTGCGTTGCAGTGTCTTGACCAGGTTACTGGCGGTGGACTGATGAATGTCCATGTGTTTGGCCAACATACCCGTGCCGATGCCTGGATGGTCCCTGACCACACTCAGTGCCCAGACTTGCGCCCCGCCCAAATTCACTTTTTTCTCGATCTGGCGGAAATGGCTGCGAATGGCGTTGAACACCACCCGAAAACGCCGCAGAACCTGAGCGGTGTTGACGGCCTGGGGATTCATCAGGGTTTCTGGAGGCATGGCTTGCTCATCAGGTAACAGCATGTCCCGGATCATAGAGCGCAATGGCGACCCCTTTTCAAAGGACATGTCGCCATCTGGTCAGGCCATGGCGAGTTGGTTGCGCACCTTGCGCATCAGCAGGTCGTCAAAGGTATAGAACCCTGGCTCGCAAGCCGCCAATTCACTCAGGGCAAAGGCTGCTCCGGTGCCAAAGGCCTTGCGCTCGATCGAGTTGTGAATGATGCGAACCGTCTGGTACGGAAATCCAAAAATCACCTCGTGGTGGCCCACGATGCCACCGAGTCGCAGGGAGGTGATGTGTTCGTTGTCAATCGACAGACTGTCCGCTATTTTTTTGGCTGTACCCGATACCTCCGGCTTGTCCCTGAAGTGCTGCTCCAGGATTTCCACATCGGCAAAAGGTGCAATCGAACGCAGCAACCGGGCCGCCAAAATCAGGAAATTGAT
>JBIIVW010000290.1:0-4265 GCA_044339205.1 Rhodoferax sp.
TACGACTGGCGCTTGTGGGCCGGGCGCGGCGTGGTTCTGGCTTTTGCGGCGCTGGCCGGCTTGACCGTGGTGGCCTTCACCTGGATGACCGAGCAGGCGTTTGAACATTTTGTGGCCTTCGAGAAGGCTGTCTGGTGGGGGCCCATGCTCTGGATACCGGCTTCCACAGCCGCCATCGTGTGGCTGACGCGGCGGTTTGCGCCTGGGGCAGCGGGATCAGGCATTCCGCAGGTGATGGCGGCGTTGACGCCGGAGGTCTCCAAAGTGGACTGCAGTTTGTTTGTGTCGATCAAGCTGACGGTGGCCAAGATGCTCCTGACCAGTTGGGGCATGCTTGCGGGCCTTTCCTTGGGGCGCGAGGGGCCGTCGGTCCAGATTGCTGCCGGTGTGATGCACCACGCCAGGCGGTGGTTACCCCAACGGTCCCAGATTTCGGACCACGGGTTGATGATGGCGGGCGGTGCGGCTGGCATTGCGGCCGCTTTCAACACGCCCTTGGGCGGGGTGATGTTTGCCATTGAGGAACTGTCGCGCCGTCCTGAGCAGCGCAGCAGCGGTTTGCTGTTGGCGGCTATTGTTTTGGGCGGCCTGATGGGGGTTTCGGTCTATGGCAATGCCTCCTATTTTGGTGTGATCCGCATCGAGAATTTCAGCATCGCGCTGTTGCTGCCGGGCTTGTTGGTTGCCGTGTGCTGTGGCCTGGCGGGCGGGTTGTTCGCCCGGCTGCTCGTGATGTCGCTGGCGGGCCGATCAGGCGACTGGTTCAGCCGCGTTCGCCATCACGCACCGGTGCGGTTTGCCGCCGCTTGCGGTCTGGCCGTTGCCGTGTTGGGCCTGGTCAGTCATGGCGACACGTTTGGCAGTGGCTACGCCCATACACGCGCCATGCTGGAAGGCAACGGAGATGCTGCACCCTTTTACGTGCTTCTCAAGTTCATTGCCACCTGGATCACGGCCTGGGCGGGCGTGCCGGCAGGCATTTTTGCGCCTTCCCTGGCTATAGGTGGTGCGCTGGGCAACGACATTGCGGAGTTAACTGCCTACGCCAATGCGCCCACCCTCATTGCGCTGGGCATGGCCGGGTTTCTGGCTGCGGTGACCCGCGCGCCTTTGACAGCCTTCATCATCGTCATGGAAATGGTGGATGGTCACGCGCTGGTGCTCAGCCTGATGGCCACCGCGCTGGTGGCCAGCGGTGTGTCGCGATTGATCAGCGCGCCGCTTTACAGCTCACTGGCTGAACTGCAGTTGCAACGCCTGCCGCCCAAAAACCCCTGACCACGTGCCAGAAAAAAAAGGAGCCCCGAAGGGCTCCAAACTCGTTGTGCCAACCCCGTCGCTGAACAGGCTTAACACCTTTATTGTCTTTGCTCAAATGCAACGAGCCATTGGGGATTTCCCTTGTCGGCCCGTCTGGCACTGCCAGCGGTAGCTACATCCATTGAGTCAGCTGCTCTGACATCTGGATCAACAGGTGCCACAACAATTGGCTGAAGCTGGCGCAGAAGATCGCGGCTGCAACGCCTAACAAGGCCGAAACCATCAGCGCCAATCCATCTCTGAACATCCAGCCCAAGCTGAGTAAAACCAGGCTCAAGCCGGGAAGAATATTGCCAAAAGGAACGGGCAGGAAGATCAGAAACCCCATCACTCCGATCCACAACGCCCAGGCCGCGTTTGTGCGCGCATGTGTCACCCCGTGCCAGCGCGGCTTGAGCCTGCGTTCAGCCTGGCCGTAAAGCCAGGCCAGCGATTGCAGGCAACGCAGGGTCCAGTGGGCGTTGAGGGTGATGCGGCCCAGCCGCTCTGGCAAGCTTGTGGTTTCCATTTGGCGTGCCCAGCGCCAGGCCAGCGCAAAAATACCGAAGCTCAGCACAGTGCCTACGCCGGCTATGGGCAGCACTGTAAAAACGGCCAGCAGCAGCAAGACAACAGATGTCGAGGCTTCGCCGTGCAAACGCAGCAGCGCCTGAAGGTCGACTGTGATCGGACCGGCATCCTGGCCAGGTCCATCCGGTAAAGGTGTTTGGGTCGCTTTTGCCGCTTTGGAAAAAACGGCTGAAAGAGGCGTGACCATGGCCATGGCTTTACTTCAGGGGATCATCGACGATGGTCTGAGGGCTGGCGCAACTTGGCCAGCAGCAAATGCCCGCTTGATGCGATGGCCAGCAACAACAGCATGACAACCGCCCAGATGAACCACAAAACAGGTGCCACCCAGCCCAATACAGGAGCGAGCCACGGGGTGGCAACCGTCAGCAGGTCCAGTGCCCAAGCCATCATGGCTTTGATGGGTTCCAGCCACGCCGGGTCAACCCACAGGCTCAGCCAAGCGGGCATCGGCCATTGGCTGATGGTCTGCAAGCCGCCCACGGCCTGGTCTGTTGATCCCGCCAGCCAGTTGGCCAGCGACGCCGTCACGGCAATGGTCAAGGTCCATAACAAGGCCACCAAGCCGGTGCCTGCCCATACTAAAAATTTCATGTTCGGTTTACCCTTTTAAAGCGCTTCAGCAGCGTTGTCTGGCAACTATTTGCCTGACCTGACTGCGGGGTTATTTTCGGGTGGGCGGTCTTCTACAGCCTCCGCCAGGAGGTCAATGCCCTCATGCGGCTTCTGGACTTGGGGCTGGCTGGCTCAGGGGGCTTGCAGGGGGATCACTTCGGCCTTGACGCGGCGGTAGTCCCACCAGGGCAGGACCTTGCGCATGGGCAATATCTCGCCGCTGTTGAGCGCACTATGCCCGGGAATGGTCGCAATATGGGCTTGCCACGCCGGGGTTTTCAGCAGCTTCAGCAAGGCCACAATGCCGGTTTGTTCCAGAGCCGACTTGAGGCACACCAGGTGGTAGCGCTCATCCGCCAGGGGCACAAAGTCCAGCCCGGCGCGCTGGGCAGCGGCGGCAATGCCCATGCCCGCGTCGGCCTGTCCGGCGGCCACGGCATGCGCCACGGCTGCATGCGACGGTTCGGTGCGCTCATAGCCTGTGATGTCAGAGGCAATCAACCCACACTGGGCCAGCAATTCATCCAGCACCACCCGCGTGCCAGTGCCCAGGGCACGGTTGGCAAAACGGGCGCCGCGCTGCGCCAGATCGTTCAAGGTGTGCAGTGCCAGCGGGTTGCCTTTGGCCACCATCAGCCCTTGGGTTCGCTGCGCGAAACCAATGATCTTGTGCTGGCCCGGTTGCAGCAGCGGCTTGTAGGTGCGCTCGGTCAGGGTCTTGTTGCCGGTGTTTTGCAGGGTGTGAAAGCCCGCCATCACGCAGCGCCCTTCATTGAGCGCCCGAATCGCGTCCACGCTGCCGGTGAAGCGGATATCCAGATGCAAGGGACTGTGGCCCAGCTCGCGCGCCTGCTGCAAGGCATGTTCGCGCAGCGCGGACAGGGCATCATCATGGCTGGCGTACAGTGTGACGACGTGCACCGAGTCATCAAAGGCCTGGGCAAAACTGCGCTCCAGTTCACCGCGCAGGGCCTCAATCTGGGGGGCAAGACGGGCTTGTGCCTGGCGCTCGGCCCACATCAGCTTGGCGCCAAACTCGGTCAGCCGGGCGGACTGGCCCTTCTCCCACACCACCAGCTCATTGCCCAACTCGTTCTCCCAGCGCTTGAGCTCGCCCCATACATGGCGGTAGCTCAGGCCCAGGGCACGCGCACCGCCAGAGATCGAGCCCTGGGAACTCACGGCCTGCAGCAAATCAATCAAGGGGTTGCGCACGAGGGCCGGGCTGCTGTCACGCGAAAGGGTGTAGTGGAATTGGAGCCTATGCACGGCGTTTCATATCGCTTGTGATTAATCTGATAGCTACGATACCGCAACTTATGAACTCACTGCTTGAGAGCGTCAGCACTGCGCTGCAACTCATTTTTTCTTTTGACCCGGCCTTGCTGGCCATTGTGGTCAGGTCTCTGGCTGTTAGCGCCACGGCGTGCTTGATCGCCTGCACGGTGGGGTTGGTGCTGGGTGCCTGGCTGGGGGTGGCCCGGTTTGCGGGGCGGGGTGTGGTGCTCACGCTGCTCAATACCTTTTTGGCCGTACCTTCGGTGGTGGTGGGGTTGGTGATTTATTTGCTGTTGTCACGGACGGGGCCCTTGGGGTTTTTGGGGTGGCTTTTTTCGTTTAAAGCCATGGTGCTGGCCCAAGCCGTGCTGGTGCTTCCGGTCGTGACTGCGCTGACCCGCCAGGCGGTAGAGGACGCGGAAAACAGCCACGGCGAACAATTGCGCTCACTCGGTGCAGCCCCGCTGATGCGCAGCCTGCTG
>JBIIVW010000013.1:0-33919 GCA_044339205.1 Rhodoferax sp.
CGGCATGTCCAGGTGCTTGATGGCGCCATGTTTGAGGGTGAGCTTGCCCGCGTCCTTGTCGATTTTTCGGACTTCACCGTCGGTCAGCTCGGGGGCTTGCGCGTGGACAATTCCGGGCACGATGAGGTTGCCCAGCAACACAATTTGGGCTAGAAATTTTTTCATTGGATGACTCATTGGTTAGACACGCACAGGGAAACAACTGGCGACTATTTGCTGGCTGAACTGACCTTGATCGCGCCTTTCATGCCCGCCTCGTAGTGCCCAGGGTACAGGCACGCAAAGTCCACCGTGCCTGACTTGGTGAACTGCCAGATGAGCTCCCCCGTCTTGCCCGGGGCCAGCGAGAGCATATTGGGCTCCTCGTGCTCCATTTCGGGGAACTTCTTCATCAACTCGTAATGCTCTTTCAGATCTTTGGTTTTGCCCAGAACAAACTCGTGCTTGAGCTGCCCTGAGTTTTTAACGAGAAAGCGGATCGTTTCACCGCGTTTGAAGCTCAGGTTGGACGGCGAGTAACGCATGGTGTCGGCCATGTCGATCTGCACAGTGCGGCCGACCTTGGCCACCTGGCCGGGCTGCCCGATGGCCTCGGTCCCGTGGTCATGCCCACCGCCATGGGAGCCCGCCGCCGCGGCGAAGGCTGTGAAAAATACAGTGCCCAAAAGAACCAACAGTGCGCGAGATGTCATGAGAATTCCTTTTAGTGAATACAAGAAATGGGGACCAACAGGGTTTACGCTAAACGGCGCTCAACGGCATTCAATGGCCTTCATGGCCTGTTTTCCCCGTTTTTCCTTGGGGCTTGCGAACCTGGACTTCGATATTTTTAGCCGGCATGTTTTGCGCCGGCATCATGGGCGCGCCGGCGGACTGGCTGCGCGCGGGCTCGGCCAGAGCGCCCTTCCACTCATACGCGACAGTACCTTCGGGGTGTTTGAACCAGCCCGGATCTTTGTAGTCGCCGGGTTTTTGGTCGGCGCGCACTTTCATGACAGTGAACATGCCACCCATCTCAACTGAGCCAAAAGGGCCTTGGCCGGTCATCATCGGCACGGTGTTATCCGGCAGCGGCATCTCCATCTCCGCCATGTCGGCCATGCCGCGCTCCCCCATCACCATGTAATCCGGAATCAGTTTGGTGATTTTCTTGGCCACATCCCGGTGGTCCACGCCGATCAGGGTGGGCACTTTGTGCCCCATGGCATTCATGGTGTGGTGGCTCTTGTGACAATGAAAGGCCCAGTCGCCCGGCTCGTCGGCCACAAACTCAAGCTGGCGCATCTGCCCCACGGCAATGTCGGCAGTGACCTCCGGCCAACGGCCGCTTTTGGGGATCGACCCACCGTCCGTGCCGGACACCACGAACTCGTGCCCATGTAGGTGGATCGGGTGGTTGGTCATGGTCAGGTTGCCCACCCGGATGCGCACCTTGTCGTGGAGCCGCACATTGAGCGTGTCAATGCCAGGGAAGATGCGGCTGTTCCAGGACCACAGATTGAAATCCAGCATGGTCATGATGGCCGGGGTGTAACTGCCGGGGTCAATGTCATAGGCGTTGAGCAAGAAGCAAAAGTCCCGGTTGACCTCGTCAATGAGCGGGTGCCTGGCTTTGGGGTGGGTGACCCACATACCCATCATGCCCATGGCCATTTGCGTCATTTCATCGGCGTGCGGGTGGTACATGAAGGTGCCGGGGCGGCGCGCCACAAACTCATACACAAAGGTCTTGCCGGAGGGAATGGCCGGCTGGGTCAGGCCCGAAACCCCATCCATGCCATTGGGCAGACGCTGGCCGTGCCAGTGCACGCTGGTGTGTTCGGGCAATTTGTTGGTCACAAAGATCCGCACTCGATCGCCCTCCACCACCTCAATGGTGGGGCCGGGGGACTGGCCGTTGTAGCCCCACAAATGCGCCTTCATGCCGGGCGCCATTTCCCTGACCACCGGCTCGGCCACCAGGTGGAACTCTTTGGTGCCGTTGTTCATGCGCCAGGGCAAGGTCCAGCCATTGAGCGTGACCACCGAGTTGTAGGGCCGGCCCGTGTTGGGCACCAGGGGTGCCATGGTGTCCGGGCTGGTTTGCAGCATGGGTTCGGGCAAAGCGGCGAGCGCCACCCGACTGACCGCCGCAGCTGCAACCGCACCACCGGCGAGGCCGGCTGCCTTGAAAAATTGTCGTCTTGAATTCATCTTGAAGTTTCTCCAAAGGGGCGTAGGGCTCAATGACCCGCATCGCCACCACCGGCGGCGCTGAACGCGACGGCGCCGATGGCACTGCGGGTGGGCTTGCCCATCTGCGTGGCCTGCAAGGCGGCATCTGCCAGCCAAAACTGTTGCTCGGCAGCGATGGCGGCCATGACACTGCCCACCTGCTCTCTGGTGTCGGAAAGCAGCTCAAACACCCCAATCAACATGCCGTTGTAGCGCAACAGGTTTTCTTCGGCCATCAGCTTGCGCAGGGGCACGATCTCGTCTCGGTAGTGGCGCGCCACATCGAAGGCGGTGCGGTAGGCCGAGTAACTCTCGCGCAAATTCGAGCCGGCGGCCCGCGCTGTGGCCTCCAGCCGGTTGGCAGCCGCCAGTGTCTGGGCATTCATGGCGTCCCGGCGCATTTGCCCGCTGTCAAACACCGGCAATTTCACACTGATCTCGTAGCCTGAGCCCGTCGTTCGGTCGCCATGCGCACGGTCAAACACCGTTTTACCGATCACGCCCAGTTCAACATCGATCAGGCTGGTCACGGCGCCCAAGCCCTGGGCCTGCGCGGCGGCCTCATAGGCCGATTGCGCCAGCCGGATATCCAGCCGGCCCGCACTGCCCGACTGACCGACGTCTTGCGGGCTGCGCGGCTCCCTGGGCAAATCAGGCAGCCGCTCGGGCAACTTCAGCTGGGCCGCTTGTGCGTCAGTCAGGCCGAGCAGGCGCACCAGCGCTTCACGCCCGGCTGTGGCCTGGTGTTGCGCACCGGCCAGCTGAGTCGCTGCATCGGCATAAAACGCCTGCTGGCGCAGGCGCTGGAGTCGGCTGAAATTACCGACCGACTGCATGCGGCGGGCCAGTTCGGCACTGACTTGGGCAGCTTCAAACACCTGGGCCGCATAGCCCAGGGTTTGCTGCGCCGCAACCGCCTTGACCCAGGCTTGGCGAACCTGAGTGACCTGGTCCACCACGTCGGCAGTGAGTTGCAACTGGGCCCGCTCAATACTGCGGCGCGCCACGCCATGGCGCTGGGGCAAAGTCAGCAGGTCCAGCAAGCCAAAGCTCAGCAAACGACCAAATTCCAACTCATCGCCCGCAACCATGCGCTCAAAAGAGAAAACGGGATTGGCGATGCGTCCCGTTTGCGCCGCGTTGGCCGCATCACCCCAGTTCTGCGCCAACATCGCCTGCAGGGCCGGGCTGTTGGAAAGTGCGAGCTGCACCGCGTTGACCTGGCTGATCGGCTCCAGCAGCAATTGCCTCGCCGTCGCGTCCTGATCGGCACGTTGCGGCGCAGTGCGACCCAGCGCCAAATGCCCCTGGGTAAAGTTTGCAGCCTCCTGGTTGGTCGTCGCCAGAGACTGGTCAAAGTCTACACTGGCGCACCCCGACAGGAGCAGCAGAGAGACCAGCACAGCCAGGGTGCCCGGGCGCGGCCGGTGCAAGCCCCGATTCATGGTTTGCCCCCTTTGACATTGGTGGAGGGTTCAGCGGCGGGCTCAGGCTGGCTGGCTTCTTTGGCGTAGGCGCGCCACCCGCCAATTTGCGCCACCGTGCGGTTGGCGTCAGCCCACGAGCCAACCGCTTGCTCGCGGTAGGGCCTGTAGTCTGTCATGGCCGACTTGAAACTCAAAGGCACAGAGGTCTGAAGCGCAGCAGAGCGTGGCACTGAGCCCTCCGGAGCGATGGCCAAGGCGGCCGTTTGGGCCCAGACCACCGGGATGGCAAAAACCCAAGCCATGCAAAGCAATGGGCAGAAAAAATGAATGGACATGGCATTCCTGAAAAATCAAGTTGGACTGATCGTGAGCCCGAGGCCCTCCGAAGACGCGTTGAACACTGCACCGTGCACTGACCGCTCGTGACCAAGTCCAGCATCAGCTCAGATACAGCGGCTCAAACCCTGATTTGGGGTGGTCTGTCCAACCCGTCCAAGGTCGGCGAGCGATGGTGAAAAATCAGTTCAGGAAAGTGTGTGCTGCTGCGCACAGGCAAAACATATGCGCCTTCATCCATCGCAACTGCAACGCAGGCAGGACAGCGAGGCCCGCCCGTATGGCATTCAGGCTCAGGGCCTGCGGGCATCGCCGTGGCATCACCCATCCCCGACAAGGCTGCCCCCTCAACGAACCGCGCCAGCTCGGCGTCCACAATTGCTGCTGAATGGCTGTGCACATGGCCGGCGTGGCTCACGCTTTGTTTTTGTCCGGGGCTGCTGGATGCAGCGTGTGCGACCACCGCGCCTTGCAAAACAAAGGCCATGAGCAAGGCAAACAGCCATGAACGGTGCCAAAACAAACGAGACATCATCAAATTAAAACATGTTTTCAGGAAATTTTCGCTGAGCTATCCTTGCCAGCCACACTGGTCGTCCGCTTTCGTCCGGACTCGGACCCAGCGTGAACCGAATGCATCCGGCACGGGGGACCGACGACTCCCCTGACAATTCACTCCTTCTGCATTTAAAGACGAGGTGATCCACGTGTTCCCAAAGCCGCATCAGACAAGCCTTCAAGAAACTCCAACAGGCGAACAAACCAACGATGCCATCACCGATGTCGCGGGCGTTGAGGTGGGCCACTACACCGACATACGCCGCCCCACGGGCTGCACCGTGATCATCACCCGTGAAGGTTCTGTGGCCGGCGTCGATGTGCGGGGTGCTGCACCCGGCACGCGCGAGACAGACCTGTTGCACCCCTCCAACCTGGTTGACCGCGTGCATGCCATTCTGCTGGCCGGCGGCAGTGCCTGGGGACTGGATGCGGCCAGCGGCGTCATGCGATGGCTGGAAGAAAACGATATCGGGCTGCCGGTGGGCTTTGGGCGGGTGCCGATCGTCCCTGCGGCTGTGTTATTTGACCTGCCCGTGGGAGATCACCGAATTCGGCCCGACGCCCAGGCGGGCTACGCCGCCTGCGTCGCCGCGAATGCAGATGCCCCGGCTCAGGGCAGTGTAGGTGCAGGCACGGGTGCGTTGGTAGGCAAAATTTTTGGACTGAAGCGCGCCATGCGGGGTGGCATCGGAACGGCGTCCATCACGGTGGATGGCATCACCGTAGGTGCGATCGTGGCCTGCAATGCAGTGGGCGATGTCATCGACCCGAACACCGGGCAGGTGCTGGCTGGCGCCCGTACACCGGATGGAAAGTCCCTGCTGAACAGCCGAGACGCCCTTCTCGCAGGCGTATTGCCCCAACCGGTGCTCGCCGGCACCAACACCACCATCGGTGTGATTGCCACCGACGCGATTCTGACCAAGGCACAGGCGCATCGGCTGGCGCAGGTCGCACACGACGGTTTGGCCCGCAGCATCAATCCGGTTCACACGCTGTCAGATGGCGACACCCTGTTTGCCATCGGCACGGGGCAAGCGGGCAAGTCTGCGGGCATGCTGCTGTTGAGTACCCTGGCAGCGGAGGTTACCGCGCGAGCTGTGGTGCGGGCAATCCTTGCCGCCAAAGGAGTCCAAGCGGGGGACATGCAGTGGCCAGCAGCCGCAGACCTGCTGGCAACCTGAAGCAACTACGGGTCTGTTGCAACGGCCAGCCATCCGTCAACAGACTGCGCGGAACCAGATTGACTCTTACAGCGAAACATCAACGCTGTTGATCATGGCCGTCTGCACGACGGCATCCAGCGCACCATCCACCACGGCCTGGCTCGAAATGACGCGCAAGGAGCCCGCTGCGATGAGTTTGTCGCGCAAGCGTCGGGTCATGGACTGCGTGCTACCCGTGGCACTGGTGAACAAAAAAAGTGTGCCATGCGGACTGGCCCACGACAGTTGGGTGCGCATCCAGACATCGTTGGTCAACAGTTCCACCCAAGCGCCCAGAGGTAACACAAGTTCAGGACTCACCTGGACCGGCGCGACACTGACAGGGGGCGCCACTGCAGGCTCAGCGAACAGTGGCATGCTCTCCGTCAGCTGGGCAGGCACAGATCGCGCTTGGGCCAATTCCGTCGGTGCATCCATAAATCCCGAAGCCCTGGCTTCAGCAGGAGCCACCCAAAGCTCGGTGATGTCAGGCAGCACTGGCAGGTCAGAATCAGGCCGCAGAACAACTTTCACAAGGGGAGAAGACTTGAATGCCTGCTGGTGCAAATTCATCAACAACTCAAAAAACACGCTGGTTTTCAAGGGCGGGTAGTCAATGAGGGCCAGGCCCTCCCTCAGCTTGCTCAATAGCTTGGGTACGAGCCGGGTCAGTTTGCCGATCTTCGGACGGGTGAGCTCAGGCTGCGCACTCCAGACGAGAGCGAGCACCAGTTCCCGGTAATGCCCCGGGTCCAACGAACCTTCTTTATCCGCCAAAGTGGCATGCGCGATCACTTGGGCCCAAGGCCCGCATAAAAAATCATTCACACCCAATGGTGTTTTGCGCAAGTCAGGCTGCGCAGCAATTTCAGCAGCCACCTCTGCAGCCAGCAAATTGCGGTCTTCGATCCGCTGCAAGGCCTGTACGGCCGCATCCATCTGTGCGTCACGCTTTTGCCGCTGCTCGTCCCACAAGCCTGTCAAGGCAATGAGAGCCAGTTCAAAAGGCTGCGCGCTCTCTATCGGCGATTCTGCCAAAGGGCCCAGGACGGATTGGAGGGGCTTAAAGAATTGATCAAAACTACTGGAGCCTACGGCCTCAAAGGCAAGGCTGCGCTGGGTTATTTCTTGCAGCAGGCAGCGAGCAGGATGCCCTTTGTCGCTAAAGAACCGGGGATCCACCATGGCCAGGCGCAGCAGGGCCGGCTCCAGATTTCTGATCACATTCTGAACAGGTACAAGCAGGCGCTCATCTTGGGCGATGTTGTCGACCATGAGTGACACCACCTCAAGGCTAAGCGCTTGCCCCAGCCCTTTGGCCGACTTCCGGAGCTTCAACCTGGTCTCACCAAGCGCACCGCCCGCCATGGAAAGGCTGCGACCCGCCGAGCGGGTACCGATGCGGGCCATCACATGCTCGACTTGCTGCATCTCCTTGAGGGCTTCAAAGGCGGCAGGCACGGTGCTTGCAAAGTCAGTAGCGCCGTCATCGACATCGTCATCGCTGACTCCCACCTCAAAGTCTTTGGAAAACTGCTCTGCAAAGGTCAAAGGACGCGCCTCGGCCTCCAGCCGGTCGAATTCACCCGACAGCAACTGCCTGAGTTTATTCAGTGTCAGGAGCGACTCATCCTCCACGGCAGGTGTCCTGCGCACCACGCCAAGCTGCTGCAGACGCACGTCCTGCCCTGACGCAACCGGCGCTCCCGGGCTGTAAGCCGCATTCGGCTCGTCAAGCCATGTCTCGGTGGACCTAACCGCATAGCCTGCAGCCTGAACACCCTGCGCCCGCAGCTGAGTTGTCCATTTGACATACATCCCTGCCAGCGTGTGCCCCAACGCCTCGCTCAGATGCGCCATCAGGTGATCTCGCGAACTCACTGGCAATCGCAGCAGACTCACGACGGTCTGCAGCGCCTGGGCATAGAATTCGGGCCTGATTGAATTGCGGTCCGCACGCACCGTTGAAAAACCGGCAGCAGCGCACATGAGCGGATTGAACTCAGCCAAGCTGTGCGACACCGCGAGCACCACAACCTGCTCGGCACGCGCCAGCTCGACTCGCGCGACAACTTGAGACTCGTCCATGAGTTCGAGTTGGTCAAAGTGAACACTGTCCAGAGCCTTTGAATGAAGTGGGCTGCCCACTGCAGCGAAGGCCGTGCGCAGCGCTGCAGCGTAGCGCTCGACCATGACCAGTTCGTGCTTGTTCAAATACTGGCGCGCCTCGGTGAGACTCTGACGAGCATGAATCGTCTTGGCATCCGACTCCCGATCATGCAAAGCCCTGCGAGTGGCGCGGATAATGGTTTCCATGACAACTTGTCCGTCATTGGCAGCCTCATCCATCACCGCCCGATAAAGCCGCTCATAGTCGCCAGTCATCTTGGGCTCCACTTGTCTTACCGCACTTACTTCAGGGCCTTGAACCTCATGCGCTTGGGCTTGGCACCTTCTTCACCCAGACGCTTCTTCTTGTCAGCTTCGTATTCCTGGTAATTACCGTCAAAGAACGTCCACTGGCTATCGCCCTCACAGGCCAGAATATGCGTCGCAATCCGGTCCAGGAACCAGCGGTCATGGCTGATCACCATGAGCGAGCCGGCAAACTCCAGCAAGGCATCTTCCAGCGCGCGCAAGGTTTCCACGTCCAGGTCATTCGAGGGCTCATCGAGCATCAACACGTTGCCACCGGCAATCAAGGTCTTGGCCAGGTGCAGACGTCCGCGCTCACCACCGGACAAGGTGCCCACCCGCTTTTGCTGATCGGCGCCGTTGAAATTGAAACGGCCGCAATAGGCCCGGCTGGCCATCTGGAACTTGCCCACGTTCAACATGTCAAGCCCGCCCGACACGTCTTCCCACACGGTTTTATCATTGGCCAGGTCGTCCCGGTTCTGGTCGACAAACGCCATTCTGACGGTCTGTCCGATCTTGACTTCGCCGGAATCGGGTTTTTCGCGTCCAGCGATCATCTTGAACAGTGTGGATTTACCGGCACCGTTGGGGCCGATGATGCCGACGATAGCGCCTGGTGGCACCTTGAAGCTCAGGTTGTCGATCAGCACCCGGTCGCCAAACGACTTGGTCACGTTCACAAACTCGATCACCTCCTGGCCCAGGCGCTCGGCAACGGGAATGAAGATTTCGTTGGTTTCGTTGCGCTTTTGGTATTCAAAATCCGACAACTCCTCAAAACGGGCCAGACGGGCCTTGCTTTTGGCCTGGCGGGCCTTGGGGTTCTGACGTGACCACTCAAGCTCTTTCTTCAGCGCCTTGGCGCGAGACTCCTCGCCTTTTTGCTCCATTACCAAGCGCTCCTGCTTCTGTTGCAGCCAGTCGCTGTAGTTGCCCTTGTAAGGCATGCCATTGCCCCGGTCGAGCTCCAGAATCCACTCGGCGGCATTATCCAGAAAGTAGCGATCGTGGGTGATGGCCACCACGGTGCCGGGGTAGCGCTGCAAAAACTGCTCCAGCCAGTCCACGGATTCAGCGTCCAAGTGGTTAGTGGGCTCGTCAAGCAGCAGCATGTCGGGTTTGGACAGCAACAGGCGGCACAGCGCCACACGGCGCTTTTCACCACCAGACAGCAAGCCGACCTTGGCATCCCACGGGGGCAGGCGCAAAGCATCTGCGGCAATCTCGAGCTGGTGCTCGGAGTCGGTCCCGGCACTGCCAATAATGGCTTCCATCTTGGCCTGCTCTTCAGCTAACGCATCAAAATCGGCGTCTTCTTCGCCGTAAGCCGCGTAAATTTCTTCCAAACGGGCTTTGGCGGTGAAGACGTCACCCATGCCGGCCTCGACACTTTCACGCACTGTTTGATCGGGGTCAAGCTGCGGCTCTTGCGGCAGATAGCCGATATTCAAACCGGCCATCGGGATGGCCTCGCCCTCAAAGTCTTTGTCCACACCAGCCATGATCTTGAGCAGCGTGGACTTGCCGGATCCATTGGTACCCAGCACACCAATCTTGGCACCAGGGAAAAAACTAAGAGAAATGTCTTTGAGAATGAACTTCTTCGGCGGCACGATCTTGCCGAGGTGGTTCATTGAGAATACGTATTGAGCCATGGGTCTTGCGCGGGTAATGGAGAGGTAAAACGTATATTATCCGCGCAACGGCGGTTTTCACGCCAGCTTGAGCCCCATTCAGGACGCCTGATTCATCTGCCCCAGGTCATTCTGCAGGGCGCTTACAGCGACGCCATCCAGCGCCTTTTCAATCGCGTGGCCGTCTGAAACAAAGCGGATCCGGCACTGCATACGCAGGCGCTCCATGGTGCGGCGCGACATCGAATGCGCTTCTCCACCGCGCGCTACAAACATGAAGAGGGTTCGATGTGGACTGACCCAGGTCAATTGCACCCGACGCCAAGTGTTGTCCACCATCAACTCCACCCACATCCCGGTGGTGAAGTCTCCCGCTGACCAGGGCCGCAGCACCTCATCCGTCAACGTATTGACTCCGCTGCCCTCAAAGCCCGTCCCGTTAACCTCCTCTTCAGCACCCCAGTACTCGACCCCTTCAAAAGGCGCGATCTCACCCAATGACTCATCGACCGGTGGAACTGTCAGATCCGCAGTGCCCATGTTCAGAGTGGCGCCAGGTCGGGGCAGGCGTGGTCCTTCAAAGGCCTTCTCATGCAAAGTAATCAAGGCGTCAAAAAAGACGGGTATGCGTTCCGGCGGGTAGTGGATCAATTGCAGGCCCTGGCGCAAGGTGACGAGCATCGTTGGCACCAAATGAACCAGGCGCTGACGATTGCGTCGTGCCCGGCGCAGCTGCACACTCCACAGCAAGTCATCCACCAGCGCCAGATAACCACCTGGATCGGCACTGCCATCCACACTGGCCAGTTGTGATTCGGCGACCACCTGCGCCCAGGGTCCGCGCAAGAAACTGGCTACGAGTTCCGGGATGTCCTTACTTTTTTGAAGTTCGTCGAAGTCATCGGCGAGGCGCTGCGCGAGGAGGTTTCGCTGCTCCACATGGCGCAGTGCCCGTGCGGCTTCACCTTGCTGCTGCCGCTGAGCCGCATCTTCAACGAGCCAACCGTCCTCCAGCGCGTGCAACGCCCGGGCAAACGAGTCGGCATCTGCCTGCGAACCAGCAATCCCGCTGACGGCCTCCGAAATAGAATTCAAAAAGCGGGAGAAACCCTCGTCGCTTTCACTTGCAAAACCGAGGCTGCGGTGTGTCAATCGGTCCAGAAATTGTCGTGCGGGATGCTGGCGCTCAGTAAAAAATCGGGGGTCGGCCTGCGCCATAGCCAAAAGCGTGGACTCCAGCCGCTGGATAACCTCACAAACCTCCGGCAACAAACTTTTGTCGAGCATCAAATTTTCGAGCATCATGCGAATCACTTCTGCCCCCAGTTGCCGGCCCAAAAGCTTGCTTTGGGTTGGCTCGCGCGCCAGGGGCTGAGCCGAAGGGTTTGCGGCACTTAAACCAGTGTGCCTGGCTTCCTCCGGGGCTGGACCACTCGCACGCTGGGCCAGGCGCTTCATCATGGGCTGCACCAGCTTCATGTCCTCCAGCGCAACCAGAGACGCCGGTACGGTATGCGAAAAATCAGCATGCGATGACGGACTGTCCAACTCACCCGACAGCAATTTGCGTAACTTGTCGAGCGTCACCAGGGTGCGGCCCACCGCGTTGTCCGGGGTCCTCCCTCTTGGATTGCCTTTACCAAAGTTGTCGCCCACCGAAGCTCCAGAGGTGCCTGCAGACTCCACGCCCTGGGAACGCAACCAGTCGCCCACCTCCCGGTACAGCTGGCGAAGCCCCACGCCCAACAAACCCGCCGCTGAAATCGGCAGCGACGTGCGCGCTTTTTCATCGGGTGCGAATTGATCCAGACACATCAGAAGTGCCCGCACAAACGCATCGGGCTTCAAGGGATTCAGTTGCGGCTGCACCGTGGTCCAGCCCATCAAATGACTGACCTGCGCATTGAACGCCGGGAGCACATCCTCAACGCACCGCAGCACTTCCTGAAGGGCCAGCGCAAACTCAATGCTGGCACCTATCTGGGCACTGTCAAACAATTGCAGGTCTTCAAAGCGCACGATGGGTGGCGCAATGACATCCGGGGACCTACTGTGATAAACCGCCGCCTGCAACTCGCCAGCAAACGCCCTCTTCAGAGCAACAGCCTGCGCGCGCAGATGCTCCATCGTGGCTGGGTCAACCGCTGAGTCAACCTGGTAAGAGCCTTTGCCCTGGGGTTTGGCACTCAGCGCCGCCAAGCCATCGAGAATACCGTCCATCAATGTATCGGCTTGCAACAGGACCACATCCAGACATTCTTTCAGCGAGGGACGAAAGCCGGTTTGCTCATCCCCCATGCCGATTCGGCGAAGCAAAAATTTGTTCATCTATCACTTTCAACGCTTAACGACGGAGGCGCAACCTCCGTATTTCCCCCTTCGGACTCCAGGTCATCAGGCTTGCTAACAAACTGTTGCGAATCAAAAGACCCGCACTGGCGCCACTAGAACTCCAGGCTGTACGCGTAGCGGCCAGCCTTCAGCGCCTCTTTAAAAACAAGAGCCGACCGATAGGCATCAATGCGAACCAGCTTGGGCTGGGGTGAGCCCGACTCTGCCGGCCTGACTGACTTGGGCGCCTTGTCAATGACCGGATGGGTTACAAAAAAAGTGAGCCCCTTGACGTTGCCCGGAGCACGAACTTCAAAGGAAAAGCCGGACACGGGACTTTTGAACGGGTCAAACACCACGCGCTCTCTGGCCCGCCACCATGCCGCAATTTCCTCCCCGGAAGCTGCCCACGTGTCTTCCCGGTGCTCCTGAAGCCGCTTCAGGTAGGGCGGCGTGAGCTTGGCCATCAACCCCTCTGGCGCGTAGTTCTGGGAGTGAACCGACAGCACGCCGAGTGCACCCGCCTCATGCAAATAATCAAAATCCAGCGCCAGCAACTCCGACGCTTTCTCAAAACTGAGCTTCAAGCCCTGGTAGTTGAGATCGTCCATCTGTGTGCGTGGCAAGATCACTATGGCCTCCTCGGTGCTGAGCGCCGGCTCGGAGCGCGAGAATGACGGCACCCGGGACTCAGAGGCTGCGGGGTCAGTCACATGGTGACGAACACCTATTTTGCGAAGCAGCTTTTCTGTGGTCTGGTCCCACGATTCGGTCGGCGCCCTGAACCCGGTGATTTTCGGCAGCGCCCGGGTGCCAACGATCTCCCGCATCTCGCTCACCATGGTGTCCAGGCGTTCCTGTTGCGCTTGGGCGTCCTTGCCCTTGAATCCGACGTGAATCTCGGCGTGGTAGCCAATTTCGTGCTTTTGGGCAAGCTTTTCAACAATTTCCCGGTTTTTAAGTGCAATCCCCGTCAACGAATAAAAAGTACCCCGAATGTTGACTGCATCCAGGTCTTTTGCAAAATTGAGAGCATTGGCAAACTTATCCTCCGTGTCCATTTCAAGCAGTTGTGCTGACAACTCGCCGTCAGGCCAAGCCGACTTGTAAATCATGGGCTGACGCCTGAGCCACGCAATGATGGAGTCGGCCACTTTGGGCAGCTCAAGGCGCTCGTCGTACTCCCAGCTGGACTCCGAAAAGCCCAAATAAACTCGACGCGAATTGCCCTTTTCCAGGTACGCAATCGCCCCATTGGCGTCTTTGGGCGCTGGAAAGCGTTGCCAGTCAAAATAGCGGCCCGCCAGGTTGGGGGAGTTCACGCGCAGTGGCGTCTCGGCGATTTCACCCAAAAATATGCGTTCGCCTCCAGGAATGGCCCATGTCAAGGGGTGATCTCCAAAGGTGTTCAGGAACCGCAAATTGTCATCTTGCGTGATCGGGCCCACCACCTTCATCTGAAACAGGTCTTCAATGAAACCGTAGCCGGCCCATTTTCCTCGCCCGTCCCGTGCCCCCGTGGCCCAGGTGGCCAAAACGCTGCCACCTGCGTCGGCAAAGGTGTTGATGGCCTGGCGCTCCTTGTCGTCCAGCAACACCGCAGAGCCGAGTACCAACACACCGGGCTGCAGACCTGCAATCAGATTCGCGCGGGACACCTCCCGGTAGGACTTGCCGTAAAAAGTTCGCAAATACTCGCGCCACCGCGTCTTCAAGGCGTCGTAACTAGCGCCATTGGCGGAGAAAAAGGCGGCTGTAATCGGGCTGGAATAGAGGTAAACGGGCTCCAGTGCCGGTGGCGAGGCAGCTTGGGCTGCTGCCGGCAAACCAAACCCCATTGAAAAAACAAACAGGCAGGAAGTCGCGAATAAGGGATCAAGGCGGACTGCGTTCATCAGAATGATCAAAGGACTGAAAAAGCGAATTGAAAATATGTTCATTGGGATAAGCCCTGAAAATCAGGTTGCCACTGCGAATCCAGCAAGCGCAGGGGTGCCACTGGCAGCAGCCTGGTCCTGTTGATTTGGGCCTCAATATCCTCGGAGTTTTCAAGCCACCGAAAGTTGGCATCTTTGTCCAACAGGCCCTTGGGTGCCACAAACACATCGTCCGAGATGCCGCTCTTCTTCATTCTGGAGGTAAAACTCAACCGGATGGTGTCGCGAATGAACCGCTCCAGCGCGTCGAAAGCCATCAGAGGCAGCTCGGTAACCGGCCCACTTGGCCTGGATACCAGAACCCATCCAGACCCAAGTGCCAAAATCAAGGACATTGTCATCACGACCAACCAGGTTCGGGGCTCCAACGAGCGGATCCATGATGCAAGCGCAGATTCTGTCTTCATAAACCGAGTTATCGACCCTCCACCATTTATATTCACATCTAGATTGCCGGGACGCAAACAGCTTAAATTGCATAGCGTGCGACAATACAGCCTATTGTGGAGCATCAGTTGCCCACGATGCCAGCACATGGCTGGGAATGTAGCCTCTCGCCAACGTTCAACTTTTAACCCATCTGCCTTTGACTGACTCGGTGTTTAAAGCACAGAGCAGGCCGATGCCACAGCGCCGAGGATAGGCGCCAATCTATGAAATTTGAAGAACTAAACCTGGCTCCGGCCATCGTCAAAGCCGTGCTTGAGCAGGGTTATGAGACCCCCACGGCCATTCAGGCGCAGGCCATTCCTGCGGTGCTGGAGGGGCATGACTTGCTCGGCGGCGCTCAAACCGGCACCGGCAAAACCGCAGCCTTCGTGCTGCCCATGCTGCACAAGCTCAGCCAGGGCTCAGCCCCCAAGAACAAATTCGGCGGCCTCGGCATCCGGGCGCTGGTCCTTACACCCACCCGTGAGTTGGCAGCGCAGGTCGAAGAGTCGGTACAGACCTACGGCAAATACCTGGAACTGAGTTCCACCGTCATTTTTGGCGGTGTCGGCATGAACCCCCAGATCAGCCGTGTCAAAAAAGGCGTAGACATTTTGGTGGCCACGCCCGGCCGCTTGCTGGACTTGTTGCAGCAAGGCGTACTGGATCTGGGCCAGGTGCAAATGCTGGTGCTGGATGAGGCCGACCGCATGCTGGACATGGGCTTTATCCATGACGTGAAAAAGGTCCTGGCCGTGGTGCCCCGAGAAAAACAAAGTTTGCTGTTCTCGGCCACCTTCAGTGACGAAATTCGCGATCTGGCCGCCACTTTGCTGAAAAACCCGCAAAGCATCCAGGTCACCCCGCGCAACACCACGGTGCAGCGTATTACCCAACTGATTCACCCCGTGGGCCGCGGCAAGAAAAAAGCCTTGCTTGCGCACATCATCCAGGAACACAACTGGAGCCAGGTGCTGGTATTTACCCGCACCAAGTTTGGCGCCAACAATGTGGCTGAATTCCTGACCAAAAACGGTATTCAGGCCATGGCCCTGCACGGCAACAAGAGCCAAGCGGCCCGTACCCAGGCGCTAAGCGGCTTCAAAAGTGGCGACATCCGCGCCTTGGTGGCCACTGACATCGCCGCGCGCGGCATTGACATTGACGACCTGCCGCACGTGGTGAACTACGAGATTCCCAATGTGTGCGAAGACTATGTGCACCGCATTGGCCGCACCGGTCGCGCCGGTGCCGATGGCACCGCCGTCAACCTGGTTTGCCTGGACGAAGAAGGATTCATGCAAGCCATTGAGCGCTACACGAAGCAGAATATTCCGGTTCAAATCGTCGAAGGTTTCATGCCCGAGCCCGGTGAAAAGGCCGAGCCCATTGCGATGGGCCGCCAAACCGTTTGGGGTGGCGCGGGCAAACCGCCAAGCCGCGATGTGATGATGGCCGCTGGAAAGGCCGCACGCACTGAAATGCTGACACGCGTTCGCGAGTCCAAAGGTGCCCAGGGCGACCGTGGCGGCAACGCCGGCGGCGGCCGGGGTGGCAACGGCGGTGGTGGCGGTGGACAGCGCTCCAGCGCGCCACGCAGTCATGCACCCAACAGTGACTTTCAACCGCCTCGCAGCGCGCAGCGCCCCGCCCAGGGACGTGGTGGCAATGGCGGCGGCTACGGTGGCGGCAATGCAAACGGCGGCGGTGGGTTTGGTGGTGGCCATGGCGGCAACGCACCTGCCCGCGCCCCTCAAGGCCAGCCCGATCCGATGCGCACCAGCGTTGACATGATGGCTGAGCGCGGCGCGCGCCGTGGCGGTGGCGGTTTTGGCGGTGGTAACCGCACAGGAGGTTCTTATGCAGGATCAGGTGGCGGCCGTAGCGGCGGCGGTGGCGGCGGAACGGGTGGCTTTGGTGGCGGGGGCAACGGGTCTCGTGGGCCAGGCGGTTCTCGCGGATCTTTTAACCGATAAGCGCTACAAAGCGGTTCACTGTGTGGGCCGCCGACCAGTGGGGATCGATCACCCCAAGCTGACCAACCATGTGGTGGACTTCAATCAACTGACGTCCATCCCTGGCCTGGATCACGTGGACCACGTGTTCATCGCCCTGGGAACCACCATCAAGGCAGCGGGCAGCCAAAAGGCCTTCAAATCGGTCGATTTTGAGGCAGTTCTGGCTGTAGCCGGCGTATCTAAACGATTAGGCACTACAAAACTAGGAGTTGTCAGCGCCATGGGTGCTGATCCGGCTTCCAAGGTTTTTTACAACCGCGTCAAGGGTGAAATGGAAGAAGCGCTGGGCCGACTGGGCTTCAGCGCTTTGGTCATTGCGCGGCCCTCTTTGTTGACGGGTGACCGCAGCGCTCTGGCGCAAGCGGCACGCCCTGCCGAGAAGCTGGGAATGCTCGCCATGCGCCTGTTCAGGCCCTTGATTCCCGCCAACTACCAGGCCATTGACGCCGACAGAGTCGCAAAAGCTTTGATCCGCGCGGTGCAAGATCAACCATTTGGCACCCGGGTGCTGCTGTCTGGCGAGATGCAGGCCGTCATTTAACCCCGCTGCCTGGTGAACCGGCAGCCAGAGACGGGCGCAGCAGCCAGCCCCATCGCGCACCGGCTCCTACAGCCACGCCCATTGACCAGAACACCACCGAGACCCCCACGACTGCACCAGCCGTTCCGAACAACAGCGGCATCAGCACGCTGGACGCATTGATGGTCATCAGCCTCAACCCCAGCGCTTCGCCATGGCGGTGCTCCGGGGTGATCTGGTGCAAGGTACTCATGATCATGGGCTGCACTGACCCCAGCACCAAGCCCAGCAACACCGAACACATGCCCATGGCCAAGGGCGAGGCCATGAAGGGATACGCAACAAACAGCACGGCGGTTGCCAACATGGCCGAACCCACCACCGTCCACTCGTTCACCCGCGTGGCCACAAAAGGCAGTGCCACGCGCACCACGGTGGCCGCAATCGCAAAGGCACCCAGAATCGCGCCAATGACCGAGGCGCTGAACCCGCGCTCATGCCCGAGCACCGGCAACACAAAGGTGTGCACATCCCAGCACGACGACAGCAGCCAATTCACCAGCAGCAGGCGCCGCATGAGAGGCTCGCGCAATAAATCCCACGCTTTTTTGGGCGCAGCATCCGCTTCAGTCACCACCGGCGGCAACTCCACAGCGGAACGCACCCACAGCCAGGCCACCAGGGCCAGCAGCGCCATCAATGAAAAAGCGGCCCTGAACCCGCTGGTGTCAATCAGCACACCCGCCGAAAAAGGGCCAACGAAATTGGAAATCGCCGGCCCGATGGACAGCCAGCTGAACACGCGCTTGAGTTCAGCAGCGCCTTGTGCCGCCCGCCCCACATGGCGCTGCAAGGCCAGCGACGCGACGCCAGTGGCACCACCGGTCATCAAGGCGCTCAGACACAGCACCGGAAATATCGGGAAGGCCGCAGCAAGCCCCGCACCCAAAAAGGCGATGCCAACACTCCAGGCCATCGGCCGCTTGAGGCCGTGCCGATCAACATAACGCCCCGCTGGTAAGGCCAAAAAAACCTGCATCAGGGCAAACAGGGCCAATAAAAAACCCACGGCCAGGGGGCTGTAGCCCTCCCGCAGGGCCAACAAGGGCGAGGCCAGACGCATGCCTGACATGCAAGCGTGCAGGCAAACCTGACCTGTGATCAGACGGGCCAGCGCAAATCGCGGGCCGTCAGGCGGCGCAGCTGACTCACTCATCGCGGATCATCCGGCGCGTCGCCATCAAAATCCCTGTCCATCGGGATGAGCGCCTGCACCTCGGTGTCGGGCAGCGCCTCCACCTGTTTGAGCGCGCGCCCCATGGCGCGGCTGCGAACCTGGGCGTTGTCCAGGGTTTTCAGAACAGTTTCGGTTTGCGACTTGACCCGGGCCAACACATCGCCAAACTTGCCAAACTCGGTCTTGACCGCGCCCAGCACTTGCCATACCTCGCTGGAACGCTTTTCCAGTGCCAGCGTGCGAAAGCCCATCTGCAGCGAACTGAGCATGGCCAGCAAGGTGGTGGGCCCGGCCAGCGTGATGCGGTGCTCGCGCTGCAGCGCCTCCATCAGGCCCGGGCGGCGCAGCACCTCGGCATACAAGCCCTCGGTGGGGAGAAACAAAATGGCGAAATCCGTGGTGTGGGGCGGCTCAATGTATTTCTCGGAAATCGATTTCGCCTCCAGCCGGATGCGCACCTCCAGCGCCCGGCCTGCGGCCTCGGCAGCCACGCCATCGGCGCGGCCCTGGGCGTCAATCAGGCGCTCATAGTCTTCATTCGGAAACTTGGCGTCAATCGGCAACCACAGCGGCTCCCCGTGGGTGGATTGGCCAGGCAGCTTGATGGCAAAGTCCACCACGTTTTTGCTGCCCGGGCGCGTGGCCACCTGCGCGCTGAATTGATCGGTCACCAGCACCTGCTCCAGGAGCGAGGCCAGTTGTGCCTCGCCAAAAATGCCCCGGGTCTTGACGTTGGTCAGCAAATGCTTGAGGTCCCCCACACCTTGCGCCAGGGTTTGCATTTCTCCCAGACCCTTATGCACCTGCTCCAGCCGGTCAGCCACCTGCTTGAAACTCTCGCCCAATCGGGTTTGCAGCGTGGCGTGCAACTTCTCATCGACCGTGGCGCGCATTTCATCAAGCTTGGTGGCGTTGGTGGCCTGCAACTGCGCCAGCTGCGCCTCCAGCGTCTGGCGCACCTCACTCATGCGCCGGGCATTGGACTCGGTCAGCGACTGCAGCTGAAAGGTCAAGGTGTCTGACAGCGTCTTTTGCAGCAAGGCCAGTTGTTGGCCGAAGGCATCAATCTGGGTGTTTTGGGTGCGTGTGGCTTCGGCCCCCTGCTGCACCAGCGAGCGCTGAAAAATCGCCAGGTTTTGCGTCAGCTCCTGACGCCCGCCCCGGGAGGACTCGCTGATTTCCCGGCGCAACTCGCGCTCCAGCCGGTCCAGCCGCTCGGTGCTGGCCTGCACCGCAGCGAGCAACTCACGCCGCCCCTGTTCCGCCTGCCCGCTGGACGGGTCGGACCGCCGAAACACCATCCACAGCAACAAGCCCGCATTCAGACCGGCCAGACCCAGCACGGACCACACCAACACGTCGTTCAAAGCAATTTCCCCCGCAGCCCGAATATAGGCGCCCTCTTCAAGCGACATCCCGGTTGGCGTGCTCGGCGTCCCACGCCCAGGCCCAGGCTTCGTCAGCCAGCGCCATCACGCGGTCCGCGCCGCCAAACGGCTCGGCCAGCTCACTGTGCTCACTCAGGCTTTGGGTTTGCACCAGCAGGGCCAGGTGAAGGTAGATGTGCCAGGGGCCCGCCTGGTCCAGCAGGGCCTGGCGGGCCGGCGTGGGCAGGTTCAGGGTGCTGACCACTTCATCCTGGCTGATCTTGAGCAAGGGCCCCAACATGGAGGCCAGCCCCAGGGTAAAAAACTGGCCCGGCAGCGGCTCCTTGTTTTCCTGGGCGAGCAGCTCCAGCAGGCGTGAGCGCCATAGGGCAATTTCCTGCAGGGCAGATGATGCCTTGCGCTTGCCTGCAAATTGCACCAGCAACAAGGACAACCAGCGGTACAACTCATTGCGCCCCAGCATCAGCACGGCTTGGTCGATGCTGGCCCCAGCATGGAGCTGGGCAAAACTGGCGCTGTTGATGCGCCGCAGCAGGCGGTAAGACAAGCCCACATCGCTTTTGATGTCGCTGACGATCACCGCAGTTTCGGTCCCGATCACCAGCTGGTTCAGCAACTGTCCCACACGCTGAACCTCGGGCGGCAAAGGCAGCGCGTCTGCCGGCCTCAAGGGCTGCGCCGGCGGCGTCAGCGCACCGCAGGCGTAGCTGATTCCACTGGCCAGGGCCAACTCCACATCCTCAATACCGGCGACATCGGTCACCAGCGTGGGCAGATCCCTCAGGGCCTGAGGCCAGGTTTTGGTGGCCTCCAGCAATGTGCTCATCGGGTCTGGCCCTTGGTGCAGCATCACGAAATCCGGGATTTGATCGGGCATCAGGGTGATGCTCCAGCCCACTTTGACCCCCACCGCACGGAGCTGCTGGACCAGCGTGGCCGCCGTCTCCAAGTGGGTCAATGCCTGTGCAGCCGGCGGCGCCTGCTCAATACCCACCCAGGCACCGGCTGCGCAACTGGCATCGGTGATGTGAACCATCCAGTCAACCGGCAAGCGGGCAAAACCCACACGCCCTGTTTGCGACATCAGACGCGCCGAGGTCAACAGCGCCAGGACATGGGCAGCCCTGCCCCGTGGGTCATTGCGCGAACGCAAGCGCCGCAAGGTTGCCGCATCAATGCAGAACTCGAAACCCAAAATGGACCCATCGGCCGCCAACAGCGGCCGACGGGCAGCCACAGCCACCAAGGCGGCTGAAGCGCCCGCCTCTGCGGGCGTAGCCTCTTTGACAGGGACGGCGCGCGGGGAGGGAGCCGATTTTTTGGGGACTGGGGGTGTTCTTGCGCTCAAGAACACCTGGCGCAAGCGCTGAAGTAAAGATGACATCTCAGCACTCTACCAAATTGAGCGACCGGCTGATGCCCGGGTCCGTGGCTGTTGCGACCCGCAGCCCGGCATCAATTACTATCATTTTATTAACGCATACCAAAACAAGACGCCGGCTGGAGGGCTATTTAGCCAATAAAACCTCTGGATTCAAGGGTGTCAGGGCCTTCCCCTGGGTCAGGAACTGAATCAGGTTGTCTGCCGCCAAATTGGCCATGGCCAGGCGTGTGGGCAGGCTGGCGCTGGCAATGTGCGGGGTCAGCACCACATTGGGCACAGTGAGCAGATCAGGGTGCACCTGCGGCTCGCCTTCAAACACATCGAGGCCGGCAGCAGCAATCGTCTTGTTGCGCAAGGCTACAGCGAGAGCCGCATCGTCCACAATGCCGCCGCGTGCGATGTTGACCAGCGTGGCCGTGGGCTTCATTTGCGCCAGCTCGGCCGCGCCAATGGCATGGTGCGATTGCGCCGAGTACGGCAGCACCAGCACCAGGTGGTCGGCCGACTTGAGCAACTCCTCTTTGCTGACCCAACGGGCTTTGCACTCGGCCTCCGTGGCCGCATCCAACTGCGAGCGGTTGTGATAAATCACGTGCATGCCAAAACCATGCGCGCCCCGGCGGGCAATGCCTTGCCCAATGCGCCCCATGCCCAGAATGCCCAGCGTGGCGCCATGAATATCAGCGCCAGCAAACATGTCATAACGCCATTGGTTCCAAAGGCCTGCCCGCAGGAAATGCTCACTCTCCGCCATGCGCCGGGCCGTGGCCATCATCAAGGCGAAGCCAAAGTCTGCCGTGGTTTCGGTCAACACGTCCGGGGTGTTGGTGCCCAGCACGCCGCGCGCGGTCATGGCGGGCAGGTCAAAATTGTTGTAGCCCACCGCCATGTTGGCGCAAATCTTGAGGTCGGCGCAGGCTGCCAGCACCTCGGCATCGATGCGGTCACCGCCGGTGGTGAAGACCCCCACCTTGCCTTGGAGCTTATTCATCAACTGGGCTTTGGACCACGCCTCGTTTTGCTGATTGGATTCAACATCAAAAAACTGCTGCAGCCGTTCGATCACTTCAGGGAAGACGGGACGGGCGACAAGGAGGGAGGGTTTGTTCATGGTGTTTGCGGACGTCTGATTAAGGAAAGAAAAGGGAGCGAGTCGGCCCGCTCACTCCAGCCAGTGGGTGAAGTCAGCAACCGGCACACGCGGCGTGTGAAAGGTATTGACCAGCGCAGCCTCATCGGCATACCCCAGCGCCATGCCGCACACCAACATTTCATCCGCACTGGCGCCGATGTGCGGCAGAATGATTTTGGCAAAGCCGTTCCATGCCGCTTGCGGGCAGGTGTGCAGGCCATGCCCTCGCGCGGCCACCATGATGTTTTGCAAAAACATGCCGTAGTCCACCAGCGACCCCCGGCCCATGACGCGGTCCATGGTGAACATCAGGCCCACGGGCGCATCAAAGAACTTGTAATTGCGCTGGTGCTGCAAATGCATCTTGTCCTTGTCGGCCTTGCCAATGCCCAACAGACCATACAGGCCCCAGCCGTTTTCCCGGCGACGGTCGATATAAGGGCTGACCCATTTCTCGGGGTAATAGTCGTACTCCTCACGGTATTGCGCAGCCAGAGTGGGGTCGGCGCGGATGGCGTCGTGGGCGTCGCAGACCTGGGTGCACAGGCTGCCGCGGCTGGCGCCCTGCAAGACATAGACCTTCCAGGGCTGGGTGTTGGTGCCTGAGGGGGCACGGCTGGCGACCTGCAGCAGCTCGGTCAGGGTCCGGCGCTCCACCGGCTGCTGGGTAAAGGCGCGAGCCGACATGCGCGAGGTGATGGCGGCGTCCACAATGGTTTGGGTCATAGCAGGGTTTCCAGAACAGTTTTAAGGTCAAGGGGCAAAGGGGTTGGACGGCGGCTTGCCGCGTCCACATACACATGAATGAAGTGCCCTCGGGCGGCGGTCAGTGGCTCACCTTGGGCAAACAGGCCCACTTCATAGCGCACGCTGCTGCCACCCAGCCGGGCCACGCGAATGCCAGCGTCCACCGTTTGCGGGAAGGCCAGCGGAGCAAAATAATTACATTGGGTCTCGATCACCAGCCCGATCGTCTTGCCCTGGTGAATGTCGAGCACGCCCTGCTCGATCAGGTAAGCGTTCACCGCGGTGTCGAACCAGCTGTAATACACCACGTTGTTCACATGGCCGTAGGCATCGTTGTCCATCCAGCGGGTTGTGATTGAGCGGAACACCTTGTAGGCACTGCGCGGCTCAGGTTGGGGTTTGTCTGTTTTTGGGGAATTCATGGCCTGTGATTCTGCCAACGCTGCCAATAGGACAACGCCACGCGATAAGTGGTGAGCTGCAAGGCCACGGTTTCTTCGATTTTGACGCCGTAACCACCGGCCATGACAAAGGCCAGGGGCAGACGCCGCGAATGGCACCAGTCAAAGACCCGCCGGTCACGCGCCTCCATCCCGTCGGGGCTGAGCTTGAGGCGACCCAGCCGGTCGCCTTGATAGGGATCGGCCCCAGCCAGGTAAATCACCAAGTCAGGCTCGAACCGGTCGGACATCGTTTGCAGCGCCTGCTCCAGGGCATCCAGATAATCCGCGTCGCCGCAGCCGTCGGGCAGCGCCACATCCAGGTCCCCCGCTTCCTTGCGAAACGGAAAGTTCTTCTCGCCATGCAATGACAAGGTGAACACACTCTTGTCATTCTGAAAAATATGCGCCGTGCCATTGCCTTGGTGCACATCCAGATCGATCATGGCTACCTGCAGATGCGGCCGGTGTGGGCCGTGGCGGCGGCCCCATTCGACTTGGGCCAGCCGGGCTGCCACAGCCACGTCGTTGAACACACAAAACCCGCTGCCCTTGTCAGCATAGGCGTGGTGCGTGCCCCCTGCCAGGTTGGCGGCAAGGCCTTCGGTCATGGCGCTGCGCACCGCCGCAATGGTGGCACCTACCGAGCGGTGGGCCCGCTCCGCCATGGCAAGGCTCCACGGAAAACCAATTTCACGCATGGCCACCGGGCTGATCGTGCCCTGGCTGATGGAGGCCGCGTAGGCCGGGCTGTGCGCCAGCGCCAATTCGCCCCCGCTGGCCATAGGGGCGGGCACCAGCTGCACTTCGGGCAGGTGCAGCACGATCTGGTCTCGCAGCATGGCGTACTTGGCCATCGGGAAACGATGACCCGCAGGCAAAGGCAGCACAAACTGATCTGAGTAAAAAGCTTTCATGGTGCCATTGTGTCGGGGCCATGAAACATTTGCTTTCTAGGTTTCTGTTTCTAAAATGTTGCAACGCAACAAAAATTGCTTGCGCAGGCAGATGATCTCCGTATAATTCAAAACATGTTGCACTGCAACATGATCCGGACAAAAACCGGATTCCGGAGCAGACACTTTTTTACCTCACCCTTATTGGAGATACTCATATGTTGACCGTCGAACAAGTTATGGCCTCGCAAAAAGCCAGCATCGAAACCCTGATGGGTCTGACCTCCAAGGCTTTCGAAGGCGTTGAAAAAATTGTCGAACTGAACCTGAGCGCCTCCAAAGCCGCCATGACCGAGTCTGCAGATCATGCCAAAGCCATGCTGAGCGTGAAAGACGCACAAGAGCTGATGGCCCTGCAATCCGGCCTGCTCCAGCCTTTGGCTGAAAAGACCGCTGCTTACAGCCGTCACCTGTACGACATCACGACGGGTTCAACAGCTGAAATGACCAAGGCTTTTGAAGGCCAGGCTGCTGAAACCCAGAAAAAACTCATGAGCCTGGTGGAAGAAGCCACCAAAAACGCACCAGCCGGTTCCGAGACCGCTGTGTCCATGATGAAGAATGCCGTTGCTGCTGCCAGCAGCGCACTGGAGTCCGTGCAAAAGGCAGTCAAACAAGCCACTGAAGCGGCTGAGACCAATTTCAACGCTGTGGCGGCTTCTGCTGTGGACGCGTCCAAAACGGTTTCCAAAAAGCGCTAATTTGTAAGTCTGTGTGAAGTAATGCCCAAAATGCACGGGTTATTGAACCCTGCCTCTAAAAAATCAGGGGAAACCCTGACATACTCCACACAAGCAGAAATTTTTTAGAAACCTTTGGTTTCTGCAGGTTGTCTCCTCGGGTCCTTTCGAAACCTTCAGGTTCAGGGATCCCTTAACAGGGCTGGTCGCAAGATCAGCCCTTTTTTTGTCTGCTCTCAGGACAACCTTGAACATCAGTCCATGCGCCTGACACCCCTCGCACCCCTTCAACGACCCCGCTGCGCGCGCTGCCTGCGCCCTTCTGAAGCCTGCATTTGCCAGTGGGTCACCCCGGTGGCCCATGAGGTTGAGGTGCTGGTGCTACAGCACCCGCTGGAAGTGGACAACGCCAAGGGTAGCGCCCGCCTCTTGTGCCTGAGCTTGGCGCGCAGCGAGCTGGTGACGGGTGAGGCGTTTGAGGAGCCGGACTTGCAAGCCGTGCTGCGGGGACCGCGCAGCAAGAACGGCATCGAAAACAAGGCGAAGAAAGCGGTATTGCTGTACCCGCCAACGCCAAACGACACGGCCTTGTCTCAGGCGGCACCTCCGTTGAACATCGACTGGCTGGAGGCACCTGACCAATTGAGACTGATCGTGCTGGACGGCACTTGGCGCAAGAGCCGAAAAATGCTGTACCTCAACCCCTTGCTGCAAGCCCTGCCCCGCTTGTCCTTGCGCGACACGCCTGCCGCTTATCACCAGATCCGCAAGGCCCATCGCCCCGATCAGCTCTCTACGCTGGAGGCGACCTGCGTTGCGCTGGCACAACTTGAAAACAACACAGCCTTATTTTCACCCCTGCTCACGGCTTTTGACGGCTTTGTGGCACAGCAGTTGGCCTACCGGACCAAAGCATAAAGTTAGCGCCTACTTGGTTCGCGAGCCCTGTGAGCTCATGCGGCAAGTCCAAGCGCTTGGGCGTGATGGGCCAGATGGTCGGGCATGAACGTAGCAACGAAATAGTAGCCATGGTCGTAGCGGTCGTGGCGACGCAGCGTCAGGGGCTGACCGACTGAGGCGCAGGCCGCTTCAAACATCGCCGGGTTCAACTGGTCTGCCAGAAATTTGTCACCCAGGCCCTGATCAATAAGAATCCCGCCCGGATAAGGCACGCCCCCGCAGCGGCGCATCAAAGCACTGGCATCAAAGCGCTGCCAAGCGGACTCGTCCGGCCCCAGGTAACCGGCAAACGCCTTGCGGCCCCAGGCGCACTGGGTTGGCGCGCAAATGGGCGCGAAGCCAGACAAGGACTTGAACAAGCCGGGGTGCTTGAGCGCCAGGGTCAGGGCGCCATGGCCACCCATCGAATGGCCAAAAATACCCAGTCGCTGGCCGTCCAGCGGCAAAGTACCCATCAGCAGCGGCAGCAACTCGGCCGTGATGTAGCTCTCCATCCGGTAGTGCTTGGCCCAAGGCTCTGCCGTGGCGTCTAAGTAAAACCCCGCGCCCACACCAAAGTCCCAGCTCTCGGTCTCACCGGCCACACCCGCGCCGCGCGGGCTGGTGTCAGGTGAAATTAAGGCCAGGCCCAACTCGGCAGCGCGGGCTTGAGCCCCAGCCTTGACCATGAAGGTTTCCTCGTTACAGGTCAACCCAGCCAAATACAGCACCGCTGGCACGGGGCCCAATGCGGCTTGCGGCGGCAGGTAGACCGAGAACCGCATGGGCAGGCCAATCTCGCGGGAGTCGTGCTGGTAGAAACGCTGCACGCCGCCAAAGCAGGCGTGCTCACTCAACAAGGTCAAGTTGACGGGATTCATTTAACTCCTGAATACATAGCTAGGTAGGCAATGGATACGCCGGCTAGAAGCCGATTTTACTTAGAAAAGCACCACACCACGTATGGATTCGCCGCTTTTCATCAACTCAAAGCCTTTGTTAATGTCTTCAAGCGGCATGGTGTGGGTGATGAGGTCGTCGATGTTGATCTTGCCCTCCATGTACCAGTCCACAATTTTGGGCACATCGGTGCGGCCCCGGGCGCCGCCAAAGGCCGAGCCTTCCCACTTGCGGCCGGTGACCAGCTGGAACGGGCGCGTGGAAATCTCGGCACCGGCTTCAGCCACACCGATGATGATGCTGCGGCCCCAGCCCTTGTGGGTGCACTCCAGCGCCTGGCGCATCACTTGCGTGTTGCCGATGCACTCAAAGCTGTAGTCCGCGCCACCATCGGTGAGCTGAACAATGGCGTCCACCACGTTGTCCACCTCTTTGGGGTTGATGAAGTGGGTCATGCCAAATTTGCGGGCCATCTCCTGGCGCGCCGGGTTGATGTCCACGCCAATGATTTTGTCCGCGCCCACCATCTTGGCACCCTGGATCACGTTCAGGCCAATGCCGCCCAAACCAAACACCACCACATTGGCGCCCACCTCCACCTTGGCGGTGAACAACACCGCGCCAATGCCGGTAGTGACACCGCAGCCGATGTAGCAAACCTTGTCAAACGGTGCGTCCTTGCGGATTTTGGCCAGCGAAATCTCGGGCGCCACCGTGTAGTTGCTGAAGGTGCTGGTGCCCATGTAATGAAAGATCGGTTCGCCATTCAGGCTGAAGCGGCTGGTGCTGTCGGGCATCAGGCCCTTGCCTTGCGTGCCGCGAATGAGTTGGCACAAATTGGTTTTGCGGCTCAGGCAAAACTTGCATTGGCGGCACTCCGGCGTGTAAAGCGGGATGACGTGGTCGCCTTTTTGCAGCGAGGTCACACCCGGGCCGACATCGACCACGATGCCTGCGCCTTCGTGGCCCAGGATGGCGGGGAATAGGCCTTCGGGGTCGGCGCCGCTCAGGGTGTAGTAGTCGGTATGGCAAATGCCGGTGGCTTTGATCTCAACGAGTACTTCACCGAACTTGGGGCCTTGCAGGTCCACGGTTTCGATGGTCAGGGGTTGGCCTGCTTTCCAGGCGACGGCGGCTTTGGTTTTCACGATGGGGGGTCTTTTTGAAAAATTATTGAAAGGAGCAGTCACTGCAGACCGTGTTGCGATTGTCCACTTCCAGCCATGAGGGGTCACAACTTGCGCCACAATAACCTCATGAGATTCCTACACACCATGCTTCGCGTTGGCAACCTTCAACGCTCCATCGATTTCTACACCCAGGTTCTGGGCATGAAACTGCTCCGCACCTCGGAAAACCCCGAGTACAAATACACCCTGGCCTTTGTGGGCTATGGCAGCAACCCGGAGCACGCCGAGATTGAGCTCACCTTCAACTGGGGCGTGGAGTCTTACGAAATGGGCACGGCCTTCGGCCATGTGGCACTCGGCGTGCCTGACGTCTACGCGGCCTGCGACAAAATCAAGGCTGCGGGCGGCAATGTGACTCGCGAGGCCGGGCCGGTCAAAGGCGGCAAGTCGGTGATTGCGTTTGTGACCGACCCTGATGGCTACAAAATTGAGTTGATTCAACGTGCCGAGACGGCGCCTGGCGCGGGTTTGTAACTGAGGTGACGAACGGGGGGGCTGGAGCGGCCGCTGGGGCCGCCATGCAGAACATTTCAGTTCGGCGAAACAAGTCCGCCATTCAAAATTCACTGATGAACAGGTCGTTGGTATCGGCAACAGCTGCACCGCAACGCCAAACGTCGGCTGAATCGTGCCCCCAGAAAACTTTCATACAACACAGGGGCCAAGTCGCGCATCGTGGGACGAAATGTTGGGCGCCTTGGCCTATGTATCAGAGAGCAATCGGTACCCCACGCCAGTCTCGGTCAGCAAATGCTGCGGTTGCGCCGGGTCTAGCTCGAGCTTTTGCCTGAGGTGGCCCATGTAAACCCGCAGGTAGTGGCTCTGCTCCGAGTGGGATGGACCCCACACATCGCGAAGCAACTGTTTGTGTGTGATCACCCGTCCGACATTCGCCACCAGAACAACAAGCAAACGGTACTCGGTGGGGGTGAGGTGAACCTCGGCACCTGCGCGGCGAACAATTCTTTCCAGTCGATTGACTTCGACCTCACCAAATCTGAAAACCACATCTGCCTGCGCAGGGGCGTCGTTCTGCCCTTCAGTTGACACCGTTCTGGGCCGACGCAGGTTGGCACGAACACGCGCCATCAATTCACCCAAACCAAAGGGCTTGGCCAGATAGTCATCAGCACCCGCGTCCAGGGCGGCGATTTTGTCGGCCTCCTTGGTGCGTGCGGACAACACAATGATGGGTACGTTTGACCACCCGCGCACATCCCGGATGACGTCGATGCCATCGCCATCTGGCAGACCCAGGTCAACGATCAACAAATCAGGTTGTCGGGTTCCCGCATCTGCCAGACCCCGTTGCGCCGTGTCAGCCTCATGCACTTGCCAGCCTTCGGCCTCCAATGCCGCACGCACAAAGCGGCGGATCTGGATTTCGTCCTCGATCAGGATGACGACGGGTTGAGTCATGGCACCTCAGGTGGAGGATTACTGGGCAGGGTGAATGTAAACGCAGCACCTCCCCCGACGGCTTGCGCTGCAGAAATCTTGCCGTGGTGAGCGTCGATGATAGCTTTGCAGATCGCCAAACCCAAACCGACCCCCCGGGTCGAAGATTCACTATGACCACGGGTAAATTTGGCAAACAGATCGTCTTCTTTGCCTTTGAGATTCAGCGGCAGACCCGGACCGAAATCACGAACGGTCACCACCAATTTGTTTGCGGTGATGCTGGCGCTGATGACGATGGCTGGCTCGGCGGGTGGGTGCTTCACGCCATATTTGGCCGCGTTCTCCAACAGGTTGACCAAGACACGCTCAATCATGCTGGCATCAAATTCCACCAAAGGCAAGTCTGCTGCCAGTTCTGTTCGCACCGACAGCGTGCCCAGCGCATGGCGTGACGCGCGGATGGCACTTCCGACCACCTCCTCCACCGATTGCCAGTCTTTGCGCAACTCAACTTGGCCACTTTCAAGGCGGGCCATTTCCAGGATGTTGGTGACCAAGGTGCTTAATTCGCGTGCTTCCTGGCCAATGGTCTGAGCGGAGCTCAGTTGTTCTTGTGTCAAGGGAATTGAGGCCGCCAAGAATTCGGCTTGACCCACCAATGCCGTCAATGGCGTGCGGATGTCGTGGGACATGGCGGCCAGCAAGGTGTTGCGTAGCCGCTCGGATTCCATCTGCACCACAGCCGCCTGGGCCACATCCACGTAGTGCACCCGTTCCAAGGCAATGGCAATTTGCCTGGCCAGCGTTTCAAGCTGCTGGTTCTGCTCAGGAATCAGCAGCCAGCGCGGCTTGGCCGGCAGCAGGGCCAGTACACCGCGAATCCGCATGGGAGCTTGCAAAGGGACGAAATGCCACTGACTGCCTGGCAAGGTGGCGGTGGCGACACCCGCCCGCTGGCCATTGCGAAATGACCAGTCAGCGACACTGGTTTCGAGTGATTCAGGCAGATGGCTTCCAAAACTCAACTGGTCTTTGGCATCCGGCAAGAGTACCCGCGCATCTCCTCCAAACGTGCGCCGCACGAGACTTTCTGCACTTTCGACAACCTGAGAGGCCAGTAGCGCACCGGACAAGTCACGCGTCAATTCAAACAGTGACTGGGCGCGCCGCTCGCGTGACGCAGAGACTTGGGCGGAAAAGCGCAGATTGGCTGTCAACTGGCCAATCAAGAGACCGACCACCAGCATGACCACAAAAGTCAGCAGGTACTGCACGTCACTCACTGCAAACGAAAGACGGGGTTGCACGAAGAAAAAATCGAACGACGCCACCGACAGCACGGCAGCCAACATTGACGGCCCTTTGCCGAGCTTGACCGCGACCAGCACAACGCAAAGCAAGAACAGCATGACGATGTTGGCTGAGTCAAACAAATTCGCCAATGGAAGCGCCAGCAAAGTGGTGAGCACACAGGCACCGGCTGCCAAAAAATGACGTTTCCAGCCAGCCGTCCATGCGCTCTCTTCCACATCTTCCTGGAGTTGTCGGGGCAAGGCAGTCGGCAGCCTGCGTACGCGCTCAGACATCCCGACCTCCACTACGTCGATGGTGGGGGCCAAGGCCGCCAATTGACGCGTCATCGTTGGCCGAAAGGTCTGCCATACCAAACCCCAGCGCGATTTGGCAGGGCGTCCCACCACCAGCGTTGCACAGTTCAATGTTTGCGCGTGTGCCATCAACGCCTGGGCCACATCGTCACCGGTCAGCACTGCAATGTTGGCGCCCAGTTCTTCTGCCAGCTTCAGTATTGTCAAAGTTTGATCGCGTGCCAAAGCGGGGCGGCGTTGCAGCGCAGGCGTTTCCACATAGGCCGCAAACCAGCGCACATTGAGTTGGCCGGCCAAACGCGAGGCGCTGCGTACGGCATCTTCTGCACCTTCATGCGGTCCGACGCACACCAGCATCGCGCCCGAGGTGTTCCAGGCCGGCGTCCCGCTGGCGTGGCTACTGAGGATGTTTTGTGTGTGCTGAGCCCGGTAGGTGCGCACATCATCACCCACATGTTCCGCGGTTCGGCGCAGGGCAATTTCACGCAAGGCAATCAGATTGCCTTTGCGAAAGAAATTTTGACTTGCCCGTTCGGCCTGTTGTGGAATGTAGACCTTGCCCGCCTTGAGTCGGGCAAGCAACTCCTCAGCGGTAACGTCCACCAGCACGATTTCATCTGCGCCATCAAGCACCGTGTCGGGTACGGTTTCATTCACGCGGACTCCCGTGATGGCCCCCACCGTACCGTTCAAGCTCTCCAAATGCTGCACATTAAGAGCGGTCCAGACATCAATGCCCGCATCCAGCAACTCCTGCACATCCTGCCATCGCTTGGGATGGCGCGAGCCGGGAGCATTAGTGTGTGCCAATTCATCCACCAACAAGACGTCGGGTTTGGCGGCCAAAGCCGCATCAAGGTCCAGTTCCAAAAGTACCTGACCCCGGTGCGGCGCCTTGCGCAGTGGCAGCAGCGGGAGATCGGCTTGCAAGTCCATGGTTTCCTTGCGCCCATGGGTTTCCACGACCCCCACCAACACCTTTTGCCCCACCTGTTGTGCCCTCTGGGCGGCACTGAGCATGGCGTAGGTTTTACCTACGCCGGCGCTGGCCCCAAAGTAAATGCGTAGCTTTCCCTGACTGACCGCAAGCGCGTCCTTCTGCATTTGCGCCAAAAGCGCATCCGGGTCGGGCCTGGAATCAGTGGTTACTGCCATGACTTGAGTGTGCATCAAGTGCCAGATTCAGTTGCAGCACGTTGACGACGGGTTCACCCAGCAGCCCGAGCAGGGGGCGCTGAGTGCTTTGGTCAATCAGCCCCTGCACTGCAGGGACCGACAGCTTGCGCGCCGTGGCGACTCGGCCCAACTGGTACTGCGCGGCGGCGAGACTGATGTGCGGATCGAGCCCACTGGCAGAAGCTGTGACCAGATCAACGGGAATGGCCGCCTTATTGGCTGGGTCCGCCGCGCGAAGTACCGCGACTCTCTCCTTCACGGCGTCCGCCAACGCTGGGTTCGTGGGCCCCTGGTTCGATCCGCCAGAGGCAGCTGCGTTGTTGGACATCGGGCCAGTGGCGGAAGGCCGACCCCAGAAATGCGCCGGGTCAGTGAAACTTTGCCCGATCAACGTTGAGCCAACCACCTTGCCGTCTCGAAGAACGAGACTGCCGTGTGCTTGAGCCGGAAATAAGGTTTGGGCCAAGCCCGTGACCACCAACGGGTAAGCGATGCCGGTCAGCAGTGTGAGCACCAGAAAGAGAACCAGTGCAGGGCGAAGAATGTTTTTCATGAGAGTTCCTGTGAAGTTGGCATTTGGATCAAGGTTTAGACCATGTGCAAGGCAACCAAAAGCATGTCAATCAGCTTGATGCCGACGAATGGCACCACCAGACCACCCAGACCATAAATGGCCATGTTGCGACGCAACAGTGCCGCGGCGCCAACGGGCCGGTACTTCACGCCTTTGAGGGCCAGGGGAATCAAAAACATGATGATCAGCGCGTTAAAAATCACGGCCGACAAAATGGCCGAATTCGGGCTGCCCAGGTGCATCACGTTCAAGGCACCCAACTGCGGGTAGGTCGATACAAAAATGGCCGGAATGATGGCGAAGTATTTGGCCACATCGTTGGCAATTGAGAAGGTGGTGAGCGACCCGCGCGTCATCAACAGCGCCTTGCCGGTTTCCACAATTTCCAGCAGCTTTGTTGGATTGGAGTCGAGGTCCACCATGTTGCCGGCTTCCTTGGCGGCCTGGGTGCCACTGTTCATGGCGACGGCCACGTCAGCCTGCGCCAGTGCTGGCGCATCGTTGGTCCCGTCGCCTGTCATTGCGACCAAACGACCCTCCGATTGATACTGGCGAATGAGCTTGAGCTTGTCTTCAGGGGTCGCTTCGGCCAAGAAATCGTCGACGCCTGCCTCCGCAGCAATGGCAGCGGCCGTGAGCTTGTTGTCGCCGGTAATCATCACCGTTTTGATACCCATGCGGCGCAGTTCACCAAAACGTTCCTTGATGCCCGCTTTGACAATGTCCTTGAGTTCCACAATGCCCAACACCTGATGGCCATCGGCCACGGCCAGCGGCGTGCTGCCGCGCCGGGACACCTCGTCAGAGGCCCACACAACTTCAGCTGGTACGCGACCGCCCAGGGCTTCAACGTGTTTTCGGATGGCATCTACCGCGCCTTTGCGCAACTGGCGTGTGGTGCCATCGGGGTTGGTGACGTCCATGCCACTCATTCGGGTTTGAGCGGTAAAGGGCACTTCCAGCATCTCACCGGTCAAAACCTCGCTGGCACCCAGGCGCTGCGCCAGCGTTACAATGCTGCGCCCCTCGGGCGTTTCGTCGGCCATTGAAGACTGCGTGGCGCAGTTGGCCAGTTGCACTTCGGTGATACCCGGAGCGGGGAGAAAGGCCGATGCCTGGCGGTTACCGTGTGTGATGG
>JBIIVW010000113.1:0-10660 GCA_044339205.1 Rhodoferax sp.
GATTCAGGCACATAGCCCGAGGCGCTTAAAAACTGGCGAAACTGCCCGACGGTGACCTCGTGCTGGCCCATAAAGAAATCTCGACTCAACACCACGCGGTGCGCTGGCTGCTCGTCGGTCAGCAGTGTTAATCGGCCTATCGGGTACTGCGGGTAATCCGTAGCCATCGAGTCGATGGATTCCTCACGGCCCATGATGAATTCGCCTGCAGGAACCCGCACAAATTTCATGCCAAGTGAGTTTTCGATGACCTGCAACGGCCGTGGCGGCGCCAAGCTTGCGCAGCCCGCCGTGAACGCCAGTGTCAGCAGGAGAACCCAGGTGGTGGTGAGGCGGCTCATGGCGTGCAGCCCTGGGCGGGCACAGCGGCGTGTGCCTCCCATAGGCGTTCACCCGCTATGTCCAGGTGGGTTAGGTACATGCGCACCTCAAATTCGAGCTGGTGGTAGCTGGGCTCCATGTAGGTGCACAGTTGGTAGAAAGCCTTGTCATGGGCACGTTCCTTGATGTGGGCCAATTCATGCACCGTGATCATTTTTAAAAACTCCGGTGGGGTGTCCTTGAACAGCGACGCAATGCGGATTTCCCGCTTGGACTTGAGTTTGCTGCCCTGCACGCGAGAGATGGTGGTGTGCGTGCCCAGCGCGTGGGCCACCACCTGCAGTTTGCTGTCAAAAGCCACCTTGTTGAGGGGCTCGGTGCCGCGCAAGTGAGCTTGCTTGAGCGCCTGCACGTAGTCATACAGCGCCTTGTCGGTGCGCAGGCCGTGGCCGCTGGGGTACTTTTTCACGAGCCATGCACCCAGCCCCTGGCCGTCAATGATCTTTTCAACGTGGGCCAGCGTGTCGCTTGAATAACCCTGTAGGTATTTCAAGGACTTATTTGCTATTGAATTCATACGGAAGAGCCAATGGATACGCCGGCCAGAGGCTGAATTTTCTTAAGATTCCCGGCGCAGGGCAGGAAACAGGATGACGTCGCGGATGCTGCTGCTGTCGGTCAGCAACATCATCAGCCGGTCCAGGCCTACGCCGCAGCCGCCGGTGGGGGGCATGCCGTATTCCAGCGCGCGGATGAAGTCGTGGTCGTAGTACATGGCTTCGTCGTCGCCCTCGTCCTTGGCGGCCACCTGGGCGTGAAAGCGCGCGGCTTGTTCTTCGGCGTCGTTCAATTCCGAGAAGCCGTTGCCGAATTCGCGGCCGGTAATGTACAGCTCAAAACGCTCGGTCACGCCGGGCTTGTGGTCGCTAGCGCGGGCCAGCGGCGAGATCTCAATCGGGTGCTCGCAGATGAAGGTAGGCTGCCACAGTTGCTCTTCCACGGTTTCTTCAAAGTACATGACCTGCAGGCTGGCCAGCGAGCGGGTGGAGAGTTTGTTTTTCCCCTCGCTCAAGCCCAGCTTGCGCAGGGCGTTGATGAGCCAGGCGGCGTTGTCGACCTTGAGCTCGGCGCTGCCTTCCAGTGCCGCGCCGGCCTCGGTGTATTTGCAGATGGCCTCATGAATCGTCAGGCGCTCGAACGGTTGGGTCAAATCAACGGGCTTGCCGCCGTAGGTGAGTTGCAGCGTGCCCACGGCTTTTTGCGCAGCATCGCGAATCAATGCCTCGGTGAAGGTCATCAGGTCCTGGTAATCCCAGTACGCTGCGTAGAACTCCATCATGGTGAACTCGGGGTTGTGACGCACCGAGATGCCTTCGTTGCGGAAGCTGCGGTTGATCTCGAACACCCGGTCAAATCCGCCCACGATCAAACGCTTCAAGTAAAGCTCGGGCGCGATGCGCAAGAACATCTGCTGGTCCAGCGCATTGTGGTGCGTGGTGAAAGGTTTGGCGTTGGCGCCGCCCGGAATGGGGTGCAGCATGGGCGTCTCCACCTCCAGAAACTGGTGTGCCACCATGAACTCGCGGATGCCGCTGACGGCCTTGCTGCGGGCCGTGAAGCGTTTGCGGGCTTCTTCGTCCATCATCAAGTCCACATAACGCTGGCGGTACTTCGTTTCCTGATCGTTCATGCCGTGAAACTTGTCCGGCATGGGGCGCAGGCTTTTGGTCAACAGGCGGATGGAGGTGGCGTGAATCGACAACTCGCCGGTTTTGGTTTTGAACATGGTGCCCTCGGCGGCCACGATATCGCCCAGGTCCCAGTGTTTGAAGCTGTCATACAGCTCAGTACCGATGTCTTCGCCCTTGATGTAGATCTGAATTCGCCCGGTGCTGTCTTGCAGGGTGCAAAAGCTGGCTTTGCCCATGACGCGCTTGAGCATCATGCGCCCCGCCACTTTGGCCTCTGCGTGCTGTTCGACCAGGCCTTCAGGTGTTTGGCCGGCATGGGCGGCAAACAAGTCAGCGGCGTGGTCCGCGGGCTTGAAATCATTGGGGAATGCAACCCCCTTGCCCTCGGCCTGCTGCTGGCGGATGGCCTTGAGCTTTTCGCGGCGCTCCAGGATCAACTGGTTTTCATCAACGGGGGCGGGAGCGGTGTGTTGGTCTGACATGAGGGGCGCTGTAATAGGTTGAGGTGCAAAAATGAGATCGGGTAGCAGGCACGCAGTTTGGCCGTAACCCCCGATTTTAAGTGGCCGGGAGTGGTCGCTATGATTCGGTAACTTTTAAACACCTGTGCCATGCTGTACCAAATTTTTTCACTATTGCTCGAAGTCGCTGTTGGCGTGCTGGCCGGTGCTTGTTTGTTGCGCCTGTACATGCAGTACCAGCGCATACCCATGTCGGCCCGCTCTGGCAACCCGCTGGGGCGATTTTTGTTTGCATTGACCGATTGGTTGGTGTTGCCGCTGCGGCGCGTGGTGCCTGCGGTGGGTCGTTGGGATCTGGCCAGCCTGGTGGGGGCTTTTTTGCTTCAGTTGGCGCAGTTTGTGTTGTTGTGGGCGATCTCGGGCGCTGGAGACGGCCTGTTTGCTGTGCCTGTTCTGGCGGCTTTCGGCGTGCTGCGCATGGCCATTTCGGGCATGACCGGTTTGGTGATTGTCTATGCCGTGCTGTCCTGGGTGCAGACCCAATCACCCATGGCCGACCTGATCGGACGCTTGGTAGCACCCCCGCTGACACCCATTCGGCGCGCAGTGCCGCTGGTGGGGGGCATCGATCTCTCACCCTTGGTGCTGCTGGTGCTCTTACAGGTGGCGTCCATCGTGCTGGGCCACCTGCAGGGCTTGGCCCTGCTGGCGCTATGAACCTTAACTGACCGCGTCTGCGGGTTGGCGCTGGAGCATGGCCAAGGTGCTGGCCACAGTTTTGCGCAGCTCCCGGCGGTCACAAATGAAGTCGATCGCTCCCTTGGTCTGCAAGAATTCGGCTCGTTGAAAGCCCTCGGGCAGCTTGACCCGCACGGTCGATTCAATCACGCGCGGCCCGGCAAAACCGATCAAGGCCTTGGGTTCCGCAATCACCACATCGCCCAAAAACGCAAAACCGGCGCTCACGCCCCCCATGGTGGGGTCGGTCAGCACACTGATGTAGGGCAAGCCTTTTTTCGCCAGACGGGTCAGTGAGGCATTGGTCTTGGCCATTTGCATCAGGCTCAAGAGGCCCTCCTGCATGCGCGCCCCGCCGGTGGAGGTGAAGCAGATGAAGGGCACTTTTTGGTCAATGGCGGCGTGAACGCCGCGCACAAAGCGCTCGCCCACGACCGAACCCATGCTGCCGCCCATGAAGTCGAATTCAAAACACGCCGCCACCAAGCCAATGCCGTGGACGGAGCCACCCATGACCACCAGCGCGTCGGTCTCGCCGGTGTTCTCCAGGGCTTCCTTGAGACGCTCGGGGTACTTGCGGCTGTCCTTGAACTTGAGGGCGTCCACAGGGAGCACTTCCTGCCCGAGCTCGAACCGGCCTTCGTTGTCCAGAAACACATTCAGGCGCGCCCGGGCGCCAATGCGATGATGGTGGCCGCAGGTGGGGCATACGTTCTGGTTTTGCTCCAGATCGGTCTTGTACAGCACGCTTTCACAGCTGGGGCACTTGATCCACAGCCCTTCGGGCATGGCGCGGCGTTCAGCCGGGTCGGTGTGCTGAATTTTGGGGGGTAGAAGTTTTTCTAGCCAACTCATGGGCGTGTCCTTGGTGTGTTGCAAGCGTTCCGGATTATGAATCCAGGGCGGTGCGGATGTCGCGCAGAAAATCCCGAGCCACCGGCGCGACTTGATCGCGGGGCTGCCCGTCAATCAACTGAATGATTTTGCTGCCAATGACCACGGCGTCGGCCACCTTGCCGATGGTTTTGGCGGTGGCAGCATCCCGAATGCCAAAACCCACGCCCACCGGCACGCTCACATACTGGCGAATGCGGGGCAGCATGGCCTCCACCGCGTCTGTATTCAGGGCGCCCGAGCCGGTCACCCCTTTGAGCGACACGTAATACACATAGCCGCTGGCAACCGCCGCCACCTGCTGCATGCGCTCATTGGTACTGGTGGGTGCCAGCAGGAAGATCAGGTCCATGCCGTGGCTTTTCAACTCGGCTGCGAATTCTTCACATTCTTCTGGCGGGTAGTCCACGATCAACATGCCGTCCACGCCGGCTGCAGCGGCATCCACCACAAAGGCGCTCTGCGCATCGGTGCGTTTGTGCTTCTGGTTGTAGCGCTCCACCGGGTTGGCGTAGCCCATCAGGACGACGGGTGTGGTCGCGTTTTGGATACGAAAGCTGCGCACCATGGCCAGCACCTGAACCATGCCGATGCCAGCGGCCAGGGCTTTGTCACCCGCTTTTTGAATCACCGGGCCATCAGCACTGGGGTCCGAGAAAGGCACGCCCAGCTCGATCACGTCCGCACCGCCCTCGACAAAGGCATGCATCAATTCCGGGGTGACGTCGGGGAACGGAAATCCTGCGGTGACATAAGGGATCAGCGCTTTGCGGCCGGTGGCTTTGAGTCCGGCGAAGGTGGCAGCAATGCGGCTCATGCGCGTGCTCCTGCGCTGGACAAGGCGTCTGAGGCGCCCACCAGTTTGATGATCTGCTCGACACCGCCTTTGACAGATTGTCCCTTGCAACTGGGGCGGCAATAAAAGTCGGCGTTGCTGAGGTCGGCCACCGTGCCAATGTCTTTGTCGCCGCGCCCGGACAGGTTGACCAGAATCGACTGGTCCGGCCGCATGGTCTTGGCCAGTTTCATGGCGTAGGCCACGGCGTGGCTGGATTCCAGGGCCGGAATGATGCCTTCCGTGCGACACAGGTAGTGAAACGCGTCGAGCGCTTCGGTGTCGGTAATACCGACATATTCGGCACGGCCAATGTCTTTCAGAAACGCATGTTCGGGGCCCACGCCGGGGTAATCCAGGCCGGCGCTGATGCTGTGGGTCTCGGTGACCTGGCCGTTGTCGTCCTGGAGCACATAGGTCCGGTTACCGTGCAGTACACCCGGGCTACCCAGCTGCAAGGAGGCTGAGTGTTTGCCTGTGTCCAGGCCTTCACCGGCGGCTTCCACGCCAATCAAACGCGTGGCTTCATGGGCAATATAGGGGTGGAAGATGCCCATGGCGTTTGACCCACCGCCCACGCAGGCCAAGACGGCATCAGGCTGATCGGTTTTGCAGCCGGCTGCAGCCAACATCTCTGGCATCTGCACCAGACATTCCTTGCCAATGACGCTCTGGAAATCACGCACTATCATGGGATAGGGGTGCGGACCGGCCACCGTGCCAATGATGTAGAAGGTGTTGTCTACGTTGGCCACCCAGTCGCGCATGGCTTCGTTCAGTGCGTCTTTCAGCGTCTTGCTGCCGGACTCCACCGGCACCACGGTGGCGCCCAGCAGTTTCATGCGGTAGACGTTCGGACTTTGGCGTTTGACGTCTTCACTGCCCATATAGACCACGCACTCCAGCCCGTAACGGGCACAGATGGTGGCGGTGGCCACGCCATGCTGGCCAGCGCCGGTTTCGGCGATCACACGGGGCTTGCCCATGCGCTTGGCCAGCATCGCTTGGCCAATGGTGTTGTTGATCTTGTGGGCGCCGGTGTGGTTCAGGTCTTCGCGCTTGAGGAAAATCTGCGCACCGCCTTGTTCACGGCTCATGCGGGCGGCATGGTAGATGGGCGAGGGACGGCCCACAAAATGAGCCAATTCGTAGTTGAATTCAGCGACAAAGGCCGGGTCAAACTGGTACTGCGCGTAGGCGGCCTTGAGTTCATTGATGGCGTGGGTCAGTGTCTCGGAGACAAAGCTTCCGCCATACATGCCAAAGTGGCCGCGCGTATCGGGTTGTTGGTATTCAAACATGGTGTGACATTTCTGCAAGTTGTTGGTCTGCGGCGCGAACGGCGGCGACAAACTGGTTGATCTTTTCGGGGTCCTTGATGCCTTTGTTGCCCGGGCCGGAAACTTCGACTCCCGAGCTGACATCGACTGCCAGCGTTTTACAACGCGGGCGTACCTGCAGAATGCCATCGGTGACGTTGGCAGCATTCAACCCACCACTCAAGACGAGGTGAGCGTTGACGTTTTGTGGAAGAAGTGACCAATTGAATGTTTGTCCGCCGCCGCCATAGCCGTCGACATGGGCGTCGAGCAGGATGGCTTGGGCTGTTGAGTAATCAGAAGCAAATTTTACGAGATCAAAGCTGCTGCCTGCTGCCCCGAGGGGAATGCGCGCTGCCCGCAAAAAGGGGCGCGTGCCTTGCTGAGTGGCCTCCAGGCAGTCTTCAGGGGTCTCTTCACCATGAAATTGGGCTATAGCCGGCGTTATATATTCACAGGCAGCTATTATTTTTGATTTGGGTTCGTTGACAAACAACAAAACCGGTGTCACAAAAGGGGGCAAGCGTCGGGCCAGTTCGGCAGCCCGTTGGGGCGTCACGTAGCGTGGGCTATTTTCATACAGCACAAAACCGATGGCGTCAGCGCCTGCAGCCACTGCGGCATCCACGTCATGTTCGCGTGTGAGGCCGCAGATTTTGATGCGCGTGCGTTGGGCAAAGAGGGGGGCAGAAGTCATGGTAATCCGTCAAAAGCAGGGGTCCGCTCGGGCAAGCCCCAGTGGGCGGCATACCGGGGGCCCAAAAAATAGAGTCCGTTGGGTGAATAAGTCGGTGCCGCAGCGTTGCGGTCGCGCGCCAGCAACACGTCTTTGACCCATTCAGGGGGATATTTGTGATAACCCACCGTAATGAGGCAACCCATGATGTTGCGGATCATGTGGTGCAAGAACGCGTTGGCTTCAAACTCAAAACGCCAGTAGGCGCCGCGTTGAGAAATGTCTATGCGTTGCAGCGTCTTTACGGGGCTCAAGGCCTGGCAGGCCGATGCCCGGAACGAGGTAAAGTCGTGCTTGCCCAACAGGTGCAATGCGGCGGCTTGCATGGCCAGCAAGTCCAATGCACGAAAAGACCACCCAACGCGGCCGGCATCCAGGCTGGGGCGCACGGGGGACTCCATCACGATATAAGCATAACGCCGGGAGAGGGCGCTGGCCCGGCAATGAAATTCCTGGGGCATGACCTGCGCCCACTCCACAGCCATGTCCCGGGGCAGGAAAGCGTTGGTGCCGCGAACCCAGGAGCTCGTCTCGCGCTCCAACGGGGTGTCGAAGTGAACCACCTGCATCAGACCATGAACGCCGGCATCTGTCCGACCTGCACACAAGGTGGATACCCGCTGACCCGTGAATTTACCCAAGGCCAATTCCAGTTGGTCTTGGGCGGTTTGTCTGGACAACTGGCTTTGCCAGCCTTGGTAGGCTTGCCCGTTGTAGCTGACTCCGAGTGCGAGCCTCATGATGTCAAGTCCGACGATGGCCTACGGCCCCCGTTGCCGCGGTGCGGCAAGGGGAAACACTGTCACAGGTTGCTCAGGGCGCGTTGCGCCTTGATTTTCATGTCACCGGTGGCTTCAGCGATCACTTCATCGATCAAGGCGCGAGCGCCATCGTCGTCGCCGATGGCTCTGAATTCTTCAGCCAGAGCCAACTTGGTGACCAAGGGGTCTTCATGTATGTCAGTTTCCTGATCTGTCTGGGTGATCGGGCCGCTTGAGTCCCCCAAGTCCAGAGAGAGGGATTCAAGGTCAAACTCCAGCATGCCCAGGTCCGAAGACGAATCGCCCTGTTCAGCCAGTTCCGGGGGTTGCAGGGGGGCTGGACCGGTCGCGCCGAAACTGGTCGCTGCTTGCTGCTTGAACGCCTCCGTGTCCAAGGAAGGTTCGTTAATGTCAAGGTCTGGCAGGGTGAATTCCATCGCATTGGACGTCGCTTCGTTCGACGTGATGCCAGGGCGCTCGAACACTTGGGTTTTCATTCCAAAGTCGAGATCAAGGTCCTCAGGTTCAGGCGAAATTTCGGCCCCGTGAGCCGCTGGTCTGCTGGCAGCTGTCGCGCTGATGGCGCTGACGGGCTCGTCGTCAATAGAGAAATCGAGATCAAGATCAAGTTCTACCGCGGCACCCGCAGCGGCTGCTGGCGCCGCGGCAACCAAGGCGTTGTTTCGCAGCGACAGGCTGGTGTCGTCCAGCGCAGCTTGGCGAGACGGACTACCGTTTGCGTTGCCTGGTTCACCACCCGGCTGATACAAAGTATTGCCTGGATCAATGCTCAGACCCAGCTCACAAATATGCTCCCATTCGGAGTGGTCACCATTGCAGACCTTGAATGCCTGCCTGGCTATGCTTTCAAACGCCTGGGTATCGCGACGTTTGGCATAAATTTCCAGCAGTTTGTGGTGAATCGCCAAGCGGCCTGAATTCGTCAGCAGGGCATCCTTGAGGATCTCTTCTGCCTGGATATCCCGGCCATAGGCCAGGTAGACATCGGCCTCAGCCACAGGATCAACATCGTCCACAGCATCGAGCTGGCTGGGCGAATACATCATTGAAGACCCGGTTGCCGAGCTGTCATTGGTGTTCACGCTCTGGCCGCCGCTGGCACCAAAGAATGAGTCTGGTCGCGAGCGGCTTTCCTGGAAAACGCTGTCAACTTGGGCAGCGTTTTTTCTCTGCCTGATGCGATAGACGCCCAAACCGGCCAGGAGTGCGATCAAACCGATCGCTCCGGCGGGTAGCAACGGATCTTCAATGAGACCATCCAGCATGCTGGGTTCGGACGGCTCTACGGATGATGCTGGTTTCGGTGCAGACGCTGCAGGCTTGGGAGCGATTGGTACGGGCGCCGCGCTTGCGACAACGGGTGCAGAGACCGGGACCACCGGCTCGCTCGCAACCGCTGACTTTGCTTCAGGCACGGGCGGAACAGCCGCCGCTTGAGAGGCCGCTGCCAGCGGGGCTGCTGCTTTAGGGGTCGCATTCAACTGGCCGAGTTCACTGATGTTGCGCGCTATTTCCGCAGCGCGGCTGGCCGCCTCCTTGGCGTTTCGCTCGGCTGCGAGCAATTCTTCGGTGGCCTTGCCTTGGACAGCGCCCTTGGTTAGGGTGAGTTTGTCAGGGGTGGTTGCCACAGGCTTATTCTCTTCGACCTTGGCTTGGACGGTGCCAGTGACTTGCCGGTTTGCGGCAACAACAGGAATCTCTGGCGCACCTGAAGCCAGCTTCCTTCGGAAATCATTGAAATCCCTGCTCTGGGCAATGATGATTCGGCTGGCCTCTCCCGCTGTAGTAGCCGAAGCTTGTTCTTCTGTCGGGATGTCGATGACAGCGCCTGCTTTGATGCGGTTGATGTTGTCACTAATGAAGGCGTTCGGGTTGGAGCGCAACATGGCCACCAACATTTGGTCGAGCGACACACTGGCTGGTTTGAGGCTGGCTGCCATCTTCCCGGCCGTTTCCCCTCGGGTAACCACCACAGTGCGGGTTCCATTCCCCGGCTTTTCTTCCGCCTGAACGGGGCTCGCTTTGCGGGGTTCCGCCGGGGTGCTGGCGGATGCCGGCCTGGCTTGCGGCGGTGCGGCTACAGGTGCTGGTGCAGTAGGCCGTTGGGCTAGTGGTTGCGCAGTAATTTGAGCAGGTGTTGGAACGCCCGGCGCGGCTTGCTTGGCTCGGGGCGGATCAAACAACAGGGTGTAGTCCCGGATAATCCGGCCCGACGCCCAGCGGGCTTCCAGAATCATGTCCACGAACGGATCGTTGATTGCCTTGTCGCCACTGATTCGAATGTAGGCGCGACCATCGTTGCGCCGCTGCAAGGTAACTTGCAGACTGGCCATGGCCGGGTTGTAGTCGAGCCCGGCAGCGCGAAACGCATCCGGCAAGGCAATGGAGGCTTTGAGTGATGCAGCTTCGTCGGCGTTGATTTCCGGAATTTCTACCTCGGCACGCAGAGGCTCACCCAAGGCAGACTGCACGGTGATTCTTCCCAGAGACAAAGCGGCAGCGTTGGAGCTCCACAAGCAAAACACTGCCGTGGCAGCGGCCATGGCAGTTTTCTTCCAGCAAGGTGACTTATCAATCAATTTATGAACTCCGATGTTCGGACGACTGGAAATATTATCTTGTGAGGGCAAATGCTGTAGCCCAAAGCTTGAAAAGGACCTTAACAGCAATGTCTGAGACTGACAAGCTCGCTTGGCTTCAAACTTTGATTTGGGCATCGGCAGCACGCGCCATGACCGATTCTATGTTGTCAACAGGCAACGACAAAACTCCGGCGCCTGCCATTCAGGCAGACCCGCTCCAGCCTGGGCTCAAGCCGCCAACAAGATCCTCAGCATGCGTCGCAGCGGCTCGGCGGCACCCCAAAGCAATTGATCACCAATA
>JBIIVW010000361.1:0-3029 GCA_044339205.1 Rhodoferax sp.
CCATTCGCTCTTTGGGGGTCAACCACCGCGCGCGCATTGCCCGCCATTTGATGTCACTGGAGCCGCACGATCGGTACTTGCGGTTTGGCTTTTCAGCCAACGACGCGCAAATCCAGCGCTACACCGACGGACTCAACTTTGAGCGTGATGAAATATTTGGCATTTACAACCGCCGGCTTGACTTGATTGCCATGGCCCACCTGGCGTTTTCTGCTGACGCGGACCTGGCTGCTTGTGCCGAGTTTGGTGTGTCGGTGTTGGCTTCTGCGCGCGGACGGGGGTACGGCGCACGCCTGTTTGACCGGGCAGCCATGCACGCCCGAAACGAAGGCGTGAGCCGGATGTTCATTCACGCCCTGACCGAGAACACTCCCATGCTCAAAATTGCCCGCAAAGCGGGCGCGACCGTGGAGCGCGATGGTTCAGAGTCCGAAGCCCATTTGCGTCTGCTCCCCGCCACACTGGACTCCCGATTGACCGAGATGGTCGAAGAGCAGTTGGCGCAGGCAGACTACCGCATCAAGGTGCAGGTCAAACAGTTTTGGGATGTACTGGCCAAAGTGCAGACCCTGCGGCGTGACGTAAAGGACGCCCAGAGAACCACCCCCAAGTAACCCGTGCCAAGGCGCGGGGACCAGAGCGTCATTGCAATCCGCTATCCTAGAGGGTCACCAACAACCGCATGTCCTGCCCCTCTGGCTGTGTCAGACCCCAACCCCTCGCGACCTGATCGGGAAGATAAGCGCACCTTCCTTCAGAAGCTGGCCGAATTTTTGCATCCCGGGCCAGACTCAACCGCCGAGTTGATCGAAACCCTGGTGGAAGCCGAAGACAACCAGATCATCGACGCCGAGTCCCGCGCCATGCTCGAAGGCGTGATCCGCATGGCCGACATGACCGCAGGGGACGCCATGGTGCCTGCAACCCGCATGGAGCTGGTCAACATCGGGGACGCGCACGATTTGTTGATGCAGGGCGTGATTGACACCGCCCACTCCCGCTTTCCCGTGTTTGAAGGCGAGCGCGAAAACATCATCGGTATCTTGCTGGCCAAAGACCTGCTCAAGCTCCAGCGCGCGCCCGAGTTGAACATTCGGGCGCTCCTGCGTCCGGCTGTCTTTGTACCGGAGACCAAAAGGCTGAACGACCTCCTGCGCGATTTTCAGAGCAACCACAGCCACCTCGCCATCGTGATCGACGAGTTTGGCCGGGTGGCCGGCCTCATCAGCATTGAAGATGTGTTGGAGCAAATTGTGGGCGAAATCGAAGACGAGTTCGATGTGGCAGACGACGAAGGCGATATTTACGGTCTGCCAGACCGCAGTTACCGGGTCAGCGGCGACACGGCCATCGAGCGGGTCGACGCTGCGTTCAATGTCTCCCTGGGCAGCCTGCACCCGCAGGAGTCTTTCGACACCATTGGGGGCTTGATCGTGCACGAGATGGGGCACGTTCCCGCGCGCGGGGAATGCCACACCGTGGCCGGGCTGGACTTTGTCGTTCTGCACACCAAGGGCGGTGCGGTCAAATGGTTCAAGGTTGCCCCCATCCCCCATGGTGCGAGCTAGCGTGGCGGGCCGCTGGTCGGCCGGGGTCTCGCGCCTCCCTGTCACTCACCTTGTTCTGGCCCTGACAGCGGGCTTGGCGCAGGCCGCCAGCATGGCCTGGCCGCTCTCGATAGACGCGCCCTGGCTGGCTCTTTTGTCTTTGCAACCGGGTCAGCCGGTTTGGTGGTTGCAGTTGCTGGCCCTGGGGGCACTGGCCGGGTTGCTGGACCGCTGCAAGGGGTGGCGACCGGCGGTGCTCACGGGCTGGCTGTTTGCCACGGCCTGGCTGGCTGGCACGTTTTGGTGGACCTTCATCGCGCTGCACACGTATGGGGGATTGCCCGCCATTTTGGGCGTGCTGGCCGTTTTGGCATTGGCGGCACTGCTGGCGGTTTATTACGCCCTCATTTGTGGCCTGTTTGGTGCTCTAGCCGGCATAAATAAAGCCTGGGCAGCTATTATTTTTGCTTCTCTCTGGCTGCTGGCCGAAATGGCGCGCGGGCGCTGGCTCACCGGCTTTGGCTGGGGTGCTGCGGGTTACGCGCATGTGGAGGGCCCGCTGGCCGCCTTTGCGCCCTGGGTGGGGTTGTACGGCCTGTGCGCCTTGTCAGCCTGGGTGGCCATGACCCTGGCACAAGGGTTGTTGCCGGCCAACCGTGAGCCGGCAAGGGGCGGGCGTTTGGCTTGGCGGCGTCTGCTGGCCGTGCCTGTGTTGCTGAGCCTGCCGTTGATCTACACGTTGACCCAACCCGCCCACACCACCGCCACCGGCACCCTGGCCGTCACCTTGCTGCAAGGCAACATCCCCCAGGATGAAAAATTCGAGATTGGCACCGGCGTGCCTCAAGCCCTGCAGTGGTATGCCGAGCAACTGCAGAGCAGCCGCACCCCGCTGGTGATTGCGCCCGAAACCGCCATTCCCGTTCTGCCCCAGCAACTGCCCCCTGATTACTGGGAGGCGCTGCAGCAGCGCTTTGCCACGGGAGCGCAAGCGGCCCTCATCGGCATGCCGCTGGGCAACGCGCAGGCGGGTTACACCAATTCGGTGATCGGCCTCAAGCCGGGTCAGGCCGAGCCCTGGCGCTATGACAAGCACCACCTGGTGCCGTTTGGTGAGTTCATTCCGCCTTTCTTCAAGTGGTTCACCGAGATGATGAACATCCCGCTGGGCGACTTCAACCGGGGTCCGCTGGGGCAGCCGCCATTTGAATGGCAGGGCCAGCGTCTGGCGCCCAATATTTGTTATGAAGACCTGTTCTCGGAAGAGCTGGGCCTGCTCTTTTCAGACCCGTCCCGGGACCCCACCATTTTTGTCAACATCAGCAACCTGGCCTGGTACGGCCAGAGCCTGGCGATGGACCAACACCTGCAAATTGCCCGCCTGCGGGCCAAAGAGTTTGAGCGGCCCTTTTTGCTGGCCACCAACACCGGCGTGACCGCCATCGTGGACCACCAGGGCCGGGTGGTCAGTGCGCTGGCGCG
>JBIIVW010000362.1:0-3023 GCA_044339205.1 Rhodoferax sp.
TCATTGCAGGCTGCGGCATTGCACAAATTGGTTTGCATCATGTGGTGGCGCATTTAAGAGCAGGCACACTCAAATTGGTGTTGACGCAACAGCATTTTCCAGGGCACCGTGAAATCATGCTCCATTACCCGCACCGTCAGTATTTGGCACCCAGGGTGCGCGCAACCGTCGATCATGTGCTTGCTGCTTTGGCCGCAGCAACCGACTTGCACCTGACTGCAAAAGATGCTGCGTATTTTGACGCAGCAAGCATGACAGGCACCACGCAAGCCCGAAGTGCCTCACCCACGATCCTGAGTTTCAAGCCCACATTGTCGCCCCCCAGTAATGCAAACTGATTGATGGCAAAAGACCAATTTTGGTGAATTAAACCCTCAGCCGCGCCCCGTCGATGGTTACGTGAATTTTTCTGGGTGCGATCGATTTCTGCCTGCCTGGGTGCGATTCAGTTTGACCGCGCAGGCATCACACACCTTGGAAAATACGTGTTCAACCGCAGCTTTATCTTGCCGGAGCTGGCGGGTAGGGGATTCAACCACGTGAAAGTAAGTATGGCCTGGGTTTGAGGCATCCGAACGCCTTTAATCGGTGCAATTTGAGCGGTTGCAGCCGCTCAATGTCGAGCATCGAGGCGAAAAGTTGGATGTTCGCCCTGCCACATACGCAGCCGCTTTCCTCAGTACATCTGCATCGCCGCCTTGCTCGGTCACTAATTGACGCTTTCGCGCGCTGATCCACCTCGTAGTTTGGTGTCGGTTGTGCTGCCAAATCCCAGCCTGGCTCACATTTCACCCCCGTCATTTTGTGCACGCCGCATTCATCCCGCGACGGTGGCAAACGCATCGGCAGGCGCTAATTGCAAAGCCCGGTTTGGAGCAGGCAAATCGCAAATCGCTACTGCCGTTTGCAGCCTATCGTTGAGGTTCGACGAACTTTGGCTTTGGGCACCTTGCAGAACTTGGCCAAGGTCGGCTTTACTGCCGGAGAAATCCTGTGCTTGCACTTTCCTGCCGTCGGCTCACAGTTGGACTCCTTTAATCAACCAGGAGTCCATCATGGAAAACTCATCTGAGCACGTTCAGCACGCACCTTGGAACAAGGGTGTGATCGTCGGGCAAAAATCGCCGTTCAAATTGAAAGAGATCTGGGCTATCCGTGTCCGTCTTCAACTTCAACATCGGGTTCGTGAGCTCGCCATGTTCGACTTGGGACTCGACAGCAAACTACGGGCTTGCGATTTGGTCAAGATGCGGGTGCGCGACATCTGCCATGGCGAACATGTTGCGCCGAGTGCCACTGTGATGCAACAAAAAACCTCGCGGCCTGTTCAGTTCGAAATAACGCAGCCAACCCGAGATGCTGTCAGTGAATGGATCAAGGTGGCCAAACTTGGCCAGGACGACTACTTGTTCCCCAGCCGCATTCATGAGTCACCCCATATCGGAACCCGCCAATACGCCCGCATTGTGGATTCATGGGTGACAGAGATTGGATTGAATCCGTCGGAATATGGAACCCATTCGATGCGCAGAACCAAGGCATCCTTGATCTACCGGCGCACAAAAAACTCATCCGCCGTGCAACTGCTACTTGGACACACCAAATTGGAGAGCACCGTTCGCTACCTGGGCATCGAGGTCGATGACGCTTTGGAAATGGCCGAGCACACCGAGATTTGATTGACCAGCAGCTTTAGACCGCAACCGAGTGAGCAGACAGGCTGACCTGTAGCCGTTCACGCACTGCTCGAAAAATGGCCGCTAGATTGTCCATGCTGGGGTTACCGGTGGGCGACAACATTCGATGCAAACTCTTGCTCGGCTTGGCGGTCAGCGTTGCGAGTTGCTCGAAACCGATGGTGGCATTCACCAAGTCACGCAAAATCAGTCGAGCTGTTTCCGGCTCACCATTGAGAAATAGTGTCGCAGCCTCATCAAGCAGCGCCTGCGCAAATGAAGCGTCGCTCTGCACACGCTGGATGACGGTTTCTTTAAAATTTCTGGTCAATGCCATTCTGTTACCCCTTGTGCTTGCTGCCTGATTTGGCAGTTATCGCCTTTTTGCGAGCCTTGTACTCAACCAACAATGCCCGGGCTTTATCGATGTCCCGCTGCTGACCGCGTTTGGTTCCACCACCGAACAGGACGATGAGCGTTTCGCCATCTTTGGCGAGATAAATCCGGTAGCCTGGTCCCCAGTCAATGACATATTCACCCATGCCGTCAAACCATTTGATGCTGGACGTATTGCCCAAAGTCATTCGAAGTTTGGCAACGGTCACCTTGGCTGCAGCCTGCGCCGACAGGCTGTCAAACCATTGCTTGTACGGGTTGGATGCATCCTCACGGATGTACTCTTCGACTTTGATTGCCATGCGTTATGGTAACACATGTGTTACTTTTGACGTGGGGGCGATCTTGATGCAGGGGGACCCCTGAGGTTGGCTGCGATGGTTAAAACTGGACTGCCGTATAGCTGCCGGTCGTCAATACCCGCTTGCGCTGCAAAGCGGGTGCAGCATTCGCTTCAAAGCAGGTATAGGTCTCTGATGGAAAGTTGCGGCCTTGCCACAGTCTGAAGAAAGTGTTGTCGGACAACATCCATCAAAAAACGTGATTATTGGTCCATCAATTTGGCTGATCACACTCACTGGTGCGGACTGGCACCCAGGCGTGGCCCGGGTGCGGTGGAACCAGTGAGGTTTAGAAGCGGTAACGGGCCGACACGGTGGTGAGGCCGACGTTGTCGGTTTCGCCGCCAACAAACTTCAGCTTGTGTTCTTCGTACTGCAACACAGCGGACCATTGGGGCGTGAACAGGTACTCGGCGCCCAGACCATAGGACAGGCCAAAGCCGCTTTCAGAGCCCTCGGCGACGCCCGAGAACGGGCTGGACGAAACCCGGGTGTGGCCATACGTGGTGCCGACCTTGCCCAGCAGGTTGAAACTGGCATTCAGCGGCAGCTTGCCCAGCAGGCTGAGGTTGATGCCTTGGGCCTTGGTGCTGCCGCCCGCGCGGTTGAT
>JBIIVW010000014.1:0-33901 GCA_044339205.1 Rhodoferax sp.
AACACAGCGCAGCTGGTGACGCTGTTTGCCTTGTCCAATTTGTGGATGGTGCGCGGCAAATTGATGGCGGCGCAGGGATGAGTGCGCCTGCAAACCGGGCGAAGGCGCTACAAAGCGCGAAAAGGGCTCATAGAGGGAAAGAAAACGACGCAATTTTGCGGAATTTCTCGTGAAACCTGACTACTTCAAAGTTGACCGACCGCTACTCCATTTGGCGAGCGGTTATTCAGAGCATCCCTTGCGTCACATGGATGGTTGGCTTTGGGTTTGCAGTCAAAACAAAAGAACATCAACCCACTGGGGTAGCGCCTGAAAGCGCCCCGGGTGCGCAACTTGTGGTTGCCGCATTTGATGCAGCTCAACGTGGCGCCTGAACTGCCCATCCCTACGAATGGCGAACCGCTTTCCTTGAGGGTGTAGCGCAGACCTGACGCGGCAACCTGGGTCTCGAAATCGTTGTGCATCTGGAGAATGAATCGTTGAAGACCGTTTAGTCTGATGGTGAAAGATGACATGAAGATGACGGCCGCAATCTGCTCACTCACCTCTTTTTCGTCGAAGCCGTCCTTGAGCAGGCGGGCGGCTTCTTCCCGAAACGCAGTCTCTAACGGGTCGTGGTTTTATGGAGCAAAGATGGCTGCGGCTCTGCAGGGCTTCATGTGGTCCAGCCCATTGTGCCAATTGGCCTGCGCTTGCCACAGGTCAAACCGGGTCAGGGTCACCGCGAGTCCGGCAAAGCCCCCAACAGTGCGGCGATTGGGTAGGTCAGTGTTTCTACTGATAGACATAGCTTTCCTGGTACACATAATTTCAAGCGAAACCTTAAATGCGAGGGTAATGCGTCCTTTTGTTTTGGGTTTCATGGTTTTTTACCAACCCCTGGGTAAAGCTTCTAAAAGAGGCAAGCCTTTATAAACAAAGTGGAGACAGAATGAATTTTTCAACACCGGTTAGATCAGGATTGATAGCGTCGAGCATTGCGGCACTTGGCCTTATGGGCGCACCGAATGCCATGGCACTGACTGTCAAAGCAGATGTTTTCCAAGAAAGCGAAAGTCCGTGGGACATGGCTTTCTTGGCCAACGGAACCATGTTTTTCACCGAGAAATGCAAGGGCTTGTCCGTTCGTTTGCCTTCCGGCAGTGTCAACAAATTGCTCGGCGTGGGTGGCAGCAAGGGCTTCTCATCGACGAAAGATGATTTGTTTTGCGATGGACAAGCTGGCGTGCAAGGCGTTGCAGTTGACCCAGATTTTGCAAAAAACGGACAGATCTACCTTTACTCAAGTTCCAAGGGAAGCAACCGCACCTATGGTGGGTACAACAACATTGTGATGCGCATGAAAGTGAATGCATCTCTGAACGGCATTTCTGACATTGTTGAGATCATTAATGACATTGGCTATAAACCGTTGAAGTCCAACCATCCCTTTGGTGGTCCAGGTGCTCACAACGGCGGCCGCCTGCGTTTCAACCCTGCCGACGGATTTTTGTACGTGACGACGGGTGACAACCATAACGGCGCAGGACCTCAAAGTCCTACCGAAATTCGCGGTAAGGTGCTGCGAGTGGACCGTGACGGTAAAGCCGCAGCCGGGAACAATCCTCCAGCTGGCTTTGACAAGCGAGTTTTTGCCTACGGTTTCCGTAATCCTCAGGGTATTGCTTTCCGCCCAGGTTCCAACGATGTCTACGTATCTGAAAACGGCCCATGGCACAGTGACGAGGTTACAAAAATAGTTAACGGTGGCAACGGCGGTTGGGATCCGCGTGACAACCGGAATGGTCGCGGCGCATGTCCTGATGGTTATTGCGGTTATTCCCCAAATCAGATGGGTGCATTACCTCAAAATGAGCGTGCTGCCTTCATGTCTATGACTGACCTCAAGGCGTACCCCGATGCGATGAAGCCAGCCTTTAACAACAACGGTCTGTCACAAGGTATGTGCGGTAGCGTTTGGTTGGAAGGCAAGCAGTGGAAAGAATGGGAAGGCCGACTGGCTGTTGGCTATGCAGGAATTGGCATCCATGGCACGCCTACAGGCAACCGTATCGACATTCTTGATATCCCCAAAGATGGTTTGTCTGCTAAGCGTGAAGAATTGCAATGGCCAACATTTGCGGGTCGTTTCCGTCACCTTTCGCTTGGCCCAGATGGCGCGCTTTATGTGGCCGACGAAGCGAGTGGCAATATTTACCGGGTGACTCCCGCCCAGTGATCACACTGATGTAAAGTTTTAAAGCGCGCTGCTTTCGTGCAGCGCGCTTTTTTACTGATGAATAATTTGGGTGAGTCAATTTTTTCCGAAAATCGTTGACACGGTTGATTGAGTTTTTAACATGCACATTTTTGTTTTTACTTCACGAACACCGGTTTCTCATCTCGTCTTTGGTTTGGTGCTTTTTGCGAGCATGCTTTGTGTAGCCAAGCCAGCTCAAGCAGAAAACGAGCAATTAAAAAAACTGATGCTTGCCAATAATTGCCTCGCATGCCACCAAATTGACAAGCGAAAATACGGTCCGAATTTCTATGAGATCGCCGAAAAATATGGCAACAGCAATTCAATGGTTGCCATGCTTGCAGCCAAAATCAAAGCTGGTGGTCGTGGCGTTTGGGGCGAGGACATGATGCCGCCGCAAGCGCAAGTATCAGAAGCTGATGCGAAGACGATGGCTGAACTGATTTTGTCTCTTAAGCCTTAAGAGTAAATTTTTTGAATAGACTGCTGTAAGGCAAGCAGTCCTACTTTGAAGCGTCAGAGGGCTCTGTGCCTGGACACAGCATACTGAGTGCAATCTGACCAAGCGACTGCGCTGGTACATCTTGCCAAGCTGTTGACTTATGAGTGGGTGACGGCAAAACGACTTTGTCGCCAGTGGCCCAAGTCTCACTATAGGCGGATGTTTGTAGCACACGGAACTTGCTGTTCATGCAGTCGTATTCGTACAAAGAAAGCTTTGAGGAAACCCCCTTGGGGAGTAATGCGCCTCCCTGGCTCAAAACATTGACTTGGCGGTATATAGCCATGGGTCCGGTTTGCTTGACTGAATCCATTTCAATATATTGCTCTGGCTCTTGCCAGTTTCCATTGGCAATTTTTTTCCATTCTGCGCCAGCGGTTGTACACATTAAAACAAGCACCATGGATATGCGATAGCGGCTTATTGATTTCATTGCAAACTGCACCTTAACCATCTATTGGTTCAAAAAATTGCCATGCACAAGTCTAGTATTCTCGGGAAGGGTCTGCAGAGCCCTTCTGCTGATGCTGGAGCGGCTTCAGTGCACACGCTCCCGCAGGCCAATCGTTTGGTAGAAACGTACTCAGACAGACCAGTCTGTCTGGGTACGCTGTGGCGTGGTGGCGCACGGTCTCAAATGGGCAAGGCCAGGCGAAGTCCAAGGGTCCAGTTTCTGCCCGGCGCTGGCTCGTAAAACTGGGACAAAGCCTGGTTCACAATGACCGAGCCCACATACTGTTTGTCCGTGATGTTGTGTACGCGTGCATACGCAGTGAGGCTCCCTGTGCCCACCGACCATCCGTGGCTCGCCTTCAAATTGAATGTGCTGTAACCCGGAGCCGACGCCGTGTTGATGTCGTTGGCATACAAGCGCCCGGATTGTGTGAGCTCGATACCGGCTTGGCTTCCCAAACGAGTCCCCTTCTTGCCGTCATCCATTTTCAGGCTGCTCCACAGGAGTTCGGAGAACACAAAGCTCTTCGGAATTCCGGGGATTTTGTTGCCTGATGCGATGAACGAGTTTCCCGTGCTGAAAGGAGACGAAAAAGTAGCATCAATACCGGACGCTGCCAGGCTTGCCCGCACGTGAGGCGTGAGCAACACGTTGCTCGAAATTTCCCACCCCGTGCGGGAGGTCCCCGGTGCATTCTTGAACGTGGAACTGCCGCCATTGCTGCTGGCCACAACGATTTCGTTCTTGGAGTTGATCTGAAACAGGGTTGCATCAAGTCGGGCGTTTCGGCTGGGTGCCCACTTGGCACCGAGCTCATAGTGCTGGCTTGTGGACGCATTCACAGTTGTGTTGAAGGACGGTGTACCGGCGCCGTTGTAGGCCACTTCTGCAAGGGTCGGGCTTTCAAAACCTTTGCCGTAATTGGCATATAGATTGAGACTCTCGCTTGCATGGTAGGTGAGCCCGAGCACAGGGCTGGATGCCTTGTAGTTGGTCTTGCCCGAGCCATTGCCATCGCTCAGGTAATTGTCATCACTGCCAAAGCGAACGGTGCTGTAACGCAAACCGGCTACCAAGGAGACCTGGTCTGACATTCGTGCTGTGGCCTGGGCAAAAATATCACTGTTCTCAGCCTGGTTGTCCTCGTTGCGCGTGGTCGATGTTTTTTCACCGTTGGCAGCTGATCCGCCTTGGCGCAGCTCGTTGGATCGATCAAATTCGTACCCAACGGCCCACTTGACGGAGCGATCACCCCATCGGGTTTGGGCGTTGTATTGCAGGCCAGTGCCGTAGTAGACCCGCTCAAGCCCCACCCAGCCACCGGTGACCCCGGCTGTCTGGTACTGCAAATTTTCCCGTGTGCCGTAATAAAGCCGTGCTGTGACGGAGCGATCCGTATCGAGTGTGTGGACCATGGAGCCGCCGAGCTGGTTTTGCAACACCACCTTGCGCACGTTGCGGCTTAGGGCATTGGTGCCCGCCTGCGCCGGATTGGCGGCCAACTGCGCGGCAGTGAGGCCCAGTGGGTCTTGGGCCAGAGGCATGTCAAACTGATTGAAGACCATGTTGACACGGGTCTTCTCGTTGGCGTCGAAGGTCAGTTTACTGTTGAACTGCTTGCGTTCAGTCTTGCTGTTGGCCCGGTAGCCATCGATGTTGAATGTGCTGTAGTCCGCGATCAGGCCGTAGTCTCCGACCCGTCCTGCGTACTGCCAGTCGGTGCGGACCATGCCGTAGGAGCCCGCATACGTCTGAGCGCCAAACTCCGGTTTCTCTGGTGCTTCCCGCGTGAACGCCTGGATCACCCCGCCAGCAGAATTTCCGTAAAGCTGAGCCAGCGGTCCGCGCAACACTTCAATGCGATCAGTCGATGTCAGGCTGACAGAAGACCCCTGCCCTTGTCCGTCGGGCGTGGTCGCTGGAATGCCATCCACCAGCAAGCGGATGCCTCGAATGCCAAACGCCGACCGGGCGCCAAAGCCGCGAATCGACAACTGCAAATCCTGGGCATAGTTCTGCCTGTTCAAGATGGTTAATCCCGGAATGCGATTCAGCGATTCCGACAGGTTGACTTGTGGACCCGCACCTTCAATTGTCGCGCGGTCGACTGACTGAATCGCCGCTGGCGCATCGAAGCTGCGCTGTTCAGCTCTGGAGGCCGATATCACGACGGTTTCAAGTGTCTGGGCGCTAGCCCCGGAGTGAACCAGGGAACTCGCCGCCACTGAGATGGCTGTGTGGATGAAAATGGCCGCTTTTTTGGTCTGCTTTCTTGAAGGCATGCGTCTCTCTCAGATTTTTGGAATTAACGAGCTTTTGACTTTATCAGGGCCCGATCTTTTTCGCTCGCCTTCACCCGGCCATAACCGGTATCTCAGTCCTTGAAATCTCCTCCGAAGCCAAACACAAACGACTCGGGTTTCAGGTGCTTGCGAATGGCCGCGTTGACCTGCTCCAGCGTAGCGGCGGCAATCTGCTCATCCACCTTCTGGGAGATGGCAAAGCTGCGCCCCAGCTTCAGGTTGCCCGCAATGCCGCCCGCCAGATTGCCGTCTTGCGCCCTGGAAAGGCGCCGAAAGTTCAACTGGCTTTGCTTGGCGTCATTCAGCTCTTTTTCGTCAAAACCATCTTTGAGCATGCGGGCCACTTCTTCCCTGAAGGCTGTTTCGACCAAGCCGCGATTTTGCGGCGCAAAGATGGCGGTGGCTTTCCAGGGGCTGTGGGGCTCGTCGGTGTTCCAGCTGACCATGCTGCGCACGTCGTAGCTCAGCCCGCCTTTTTCACGAATGCGCACCCAGAGCCGTGAGCTGCCACCCTGGCCCAGCATGAAATTGGCCAGGGTCAGGGGCGCGTAGTCGGGGTGGGTGTCGTTCACGGCCAGTGGCTGCTCCACCTGCATGAAGGCGTTTTGCTTGTCCGGGGTCGTGAACACCATGCGCCGGGCTGGGGCAGCAATGAGCGGGTTGGGCACGCGGGTGTAGCTGGACGTGGTTTTGAAGTCTCCCAAAGCGGTGCTCATGGCGGCTTTGACCTTGTCGGCGTCCAGATCGCCCACAAACGCGGCCTGGCCAAACTGGGCGCCGTAGAACTGGCGGTGAAAAGCCTGCAGTTGCGCCACGGTCAGGCTGCGGGTGCTCTCCAGCATCTCGTCAAACGTGGCCGCGTAGCGCACGTCGCCCTTGGGGTAGGGGTTGCCATATCGCTCCAGCTCGGTGGCCACGATGGCCTCGGGGTCCTTGCGCTGCTCTTCAATGGCCGAGATCACCTGGCGCTTGTATTCTTCCAGCGCAGATTCGGGGAAGCTGGCATTGCGCAGCACGTCGCCTACCAGCGCAATGACAGCGGGCAGGTTCTCGCGCGTGGTTTTGATGCCCACCACGGCCCGTGTGGCATCGCCGCCAAAGCTCACCTGGGCCTTGAGCTGGTCGAGCTGGTCCTGTATTTGCTGGCGGCTCAAGCTCGCCGTGCCCTTGTTCAGCATGGCCGCTGTGGCGCCGCCAATGCCGCTTTGACCCAAGAGGCTTTTCTCATCGCCAAAGTGCAGGGTGATGCTTCCGCTGACCGCCTGGCCGCGTGCGCCTTTGGCCAGCAGGCCCAGTTTCATGCCGTTGGCCAGTGTGGAGGTTTGAGTGCGCTGGTCAATGTTGGCTGGGGAGGCGTCGAAGGCTTCGGTTTGGGCGGCAGCGGCGTCACCCTTGTAGCCTTTCACCAGCGCAGCCACATCCACTGTGGCCGGGGGCAGGGCGCGCACCGGTTTGTCGGTGGGAATGTAGGTGCCCAGCGTGCGGTTGTCACGCAACAGGTACTGGGTGGCGACGCGGTTCACATCGGCGAGTTTCAGGTCGCGCATGGTGTCGCGTCCCAGGAAGAACAGGCGCCAGTCGCCCTGCGCAATCGACTCGGACAGGGCCACGCCCACTTGCTCGGGATTGGTGAAGCGCAGGTCCCAGCCGGACAAAAACTTGGCCTTGGCGCGGTCCAGCTCGGCCTGCGTGACGGGGTCGGTGCCAATCGACTCGATGGTTTGCAGCATGACATCGCGCGCCTTGTCCATGTCTTGCCCTGGGGCCAATGCCAGGCCCATCAGGGTCATGCCGGGGTCTTGCAAGCTGAGCGAAAAGCTGAAGGCCGCCGCCGCCAATTGCTTGTCCACGATGCGGGTGTGCAGGCGCCCGGAAGGGGTGTCCCCAAGAATCAGGCCCAGGGCGGAGATGGCCGCAAAGTCGGGGTGTGCGCCCGGCGGCACATGGTAGGCGGCGTACAGGCTGGGCGAGCCGCCCACGCGGCGCACGGTGATGCTTTTCTCACCATCCTGCACCGGGTCCAGGGTGTAGAGCACCGGCAGAGGGGTCTCGGGGTTTTTGAGCGGGCCAAACGACTCACCGATCCACTGGCGCACTTTGGCGGGATCAAACTTGCCGGTGACGATCACCGTGGCGTTGGACGGGCGGTAGTAGGTGCGGTAAAACTGTTGCAGTCGCTCGATGTTGACACCTTCCACATCGGTGCGCGCGCCAATGGTGCTCTTGCCATAGTTGTGCCACTGGTAGGCGCTGCTCAGCACCCGCTCAAACAGCACGCGTCCCGAGTTGTTTTCACCACGCTCCATCTCATTGCGCACCACGGTCATCTCGGTGTCCAGGTCTGTGCGGGCAATAAAGCTGTTGACCATGGCGTCGGCCTGCCAGGCCAGGTACCACTGCAGATTTTCTTCGTTGGCCGAGAAGCTGGCAAAGTAGTTGGTGCGGTCCAGCCAGGTGGTGCCGTTGGCACGCAAGCCGCGCTTGGTGAATTCGGCCCACACCTTGCTGTAGCCCGGAGAGCCCTTGAACAACAAGTGCTCCAGCAGGTGCGCCATGCCGGTTTCGCCATAGTTCTCGTGTTTGCTGCCGACCCGGTAGGTCACGTTGACCGTGGTGGTGGGCTTGCTGTCGTCCTGAATAAGCAGCACTTGCAGCCCATTGGCCAAGCGGTACTCGTCAACGCCTTCCACCGAGGTGACCCGGTTCATGCCGTTGGGTAGCGGCTGGGCCATCACCGCGGACGGCGCGCCGGCCACCAGGCTGAGGGTCAATACGGTGGCCAATAATCTAAACGATGCGCGCATCTGTGTCGCTCCTCTGGAGAGTGTCTGAAGAGACTGATCTTAGAGGAGCCTGCTTAAGCGCATCGGCCCCATGGACATGCGACCTGCTGCACGGGGCGGCTGAGTTACTCGCAACTGGCCACCACGATGGGCGCTGGCGCTGCACTGGCCATTTGCTCAAACCCGGCCAGCAGGCTGCCTTGAATGCCGGCCGTGATGACGAAAGCCAATACAAGGGCAATCACTTTGTGCGTGTGTTGGGTGAGGTAAGACATGGATTTTCTCCTTGAAACACCGCTCAAGATGAGCGGGTGAAGGGAATGTAGAGGCACCAATAAGGCCTTGCACGCACTTTGCGACAGACCGCAGCCGGGTGCGAAGCACTGCGTTTTGGCCGGATCGGCAGTGGGGCGATGGCACGGCGAACGTAAGATGTCTGCTTCGAATTTGCCAGAGAACAGCCATGACCCGTGAAACCACTCACCCTAATCCCCTGCTGCAGGACTGGACTGGCCCCTATGGCTTGCCGCCATTTGCCGCTGTGCTGCCCAGCCACTTTTTGCCCGCCTTTGACGTGGCGTTACCCGCCCACCTGGCCGAGGTGGATGCCATTGCCCACAATCCCGAGCCGCCCGGTTTTGCCAACACGCTGCAGGCGCTGGATGAGAGTGGGCGCCTGGGCAGCCGCATCGATCTGCTGTTTCACAACCTCACCGCCAGCGAAACCTCGCCCGAGTTGCAGGCTGTGGAGCGTGAGATGGCCCCCCGCCAGGCCGCGCACCATAACGCCATCACCATGAATGCCGCGTTGTTTCAGCGCATTGATGCGCTGTATGCGCGGCGCGCCGAATTGGCGCTGGATGCCGAACAGCTGCGCTTGCTGGAGCGCATTCACCTTGACTTTGTGCGAGCCGGTGCGAGGTTGGCGCCCGAGGCCCGCCAGCGCTACGGGGCAGTGATGCAGGAACTGGCCAGTCTGTGCGCGCAGTTCAGCCAAAACGTACTGGCTGACGAAGCAGGGTACGCGCTGACGCTGGAAGACGCCGATCTGGCGGGCCTGCCACCTTCTGTGCTGGCGGCTGCGCAAACGGCGGCTGCCCAACGCGGCTTGCCGGCAGGCCGCCATGTCGTCACGCTGTCGCCCTCTTTGGCCGAGCCCTTTTTGACCTTCTCGGCCCGGCGTGACCTGCGTGAGACCCTGTGGCGGGCCCGCGTGGCACGCGGTGCCGGGGCGGGCGAGCGCGACAACCGGCCGGTGGCCGCGCGCATCATGGCACTGCGCCAGGAGCAGGCTGCCTTGCACGGTTATGCCAGTTATGCCGACTACGAGCTGGTGGACCGCATGGCCGGCCGGCCCGGTGCTGTGACCGACCTGCTGACCCAGGTCTGGGAGCCCGCCAAGGCGCAGGCTGCAGCCGACCGGGAGGCCCTGGTCGCCATGGCCCGCTCTCTGGGCGAGCCTGAAGAGATTGCAGCCTGGGACTGGCGTTACCTGGCCCAAAAAGTACGCCAGGCCCGCTACAGCCTGGACGATGCCGAGGTCAAGCCCTACTTCGCGCTGGACAACATGATCAACGCCATGTTTGACTGCGCCCAGCGCTTGTTTGGCATCCGGTTTGTGGAGCAGCCTGGCAACACGCTGCACCACCCGGATGCGCGCCTGTGGGAGGTGCGCGGCCCGGACGACGCCTTGGTGGGCCTGTTCATGGGTGACAACTACGCCCGCCCCACCAAACGCAGCGGAGCGTGGATGAGTGTGTTCCGCAGCCAGTCGGGCCAGGCGGGCGGCACCTTGCCTATCGTCATCAACAACAATAACTTCGCTAAGGCCGCGCCCACGCTCCTGAGCTTCAATGACGTGCGCACGCTGTTTCATGAGTTTGGCCATGGCCTGCACGGCTTGCTCTCGCAGGCTCGCTATGAGCGGCTGGCGGGCACGCGGGTCTTGCGCGACTACGTGGAATTGCCGTCGCAATTGTTTGAAAATTGGGCCGAAGAAGATGAAGTGCTCACGCGCCATGCCCGCCACCACGTCACCGGTGAAGCAATTCCCGCGACCTTGCTGGCCAAGCTCAAGGCGGCGCGCCAGTTTGACCAGGCTTGGGAAACCGTGCAGTACGTCGGCCCCGCGCTCATCGACATGGCCCTGCACTCGCTCCCCAATGGCACGCCGGTGGACATTGCCGAATTTGAGGCGGTGCAAAACGACCTTCTGGGTGTGCCGCCCGACATTGGGCAGCGCCACCACCTGTCGCATTTCCAGCATCTGTTCTCCGGTCCGGGCTATGCCGCTGGTTACTACGTGTATATGTGGGCGGAGGTGCTGGAGGCCGATGGCTTTGATGCGTTCACCGAGGCCGGCGACCCGTTTGACCCGATGACTGCCGAGCGTCTGCTGCGCCACGTGTACAGCGCCGGCAACACCCGGGAACCTGCGGCGGCGTTTCGGGCTTTTCGGGGTCGCGACCCCCATGTGGCGCCCATGCTCAGGAAGCGGGGCTTGTTGCCGGCTTGAGGGGTGGGGCGCAGCGCGGAGCCAGCCTGCGCCCTTAAAGTCGGCGACACCTGAGCCAGATCGCCCATGCTATCGTGAGCCCCTCATTTTGTAAGGCGGTCTCAACATGAAACATCTCAGCGGCGTGGATTCGGCGTTCTTGCACCTGGAATCTCCCGAAATGCCCATGCATATCGGCTCTCTCAATGTGCTGGATCTGCCCGAAGGCTATAGCGGTGACTTCTATGAAGACACCAAGGCGCACATCACGGCCCGCATGCATCTCGCCGAGGTGTTCACCCGCAAGCTCGCCCTCATGCCGCTGGATTTGTCCAATCCGGTCTGGGTGGAAGACGAAGACATTGACCTGGACTATCACATTCGCCATGTGAACCTGCCCAAGCCGGGCTCCAACCGCCAGCTGCAGCAGTATGTCGCGCGGCTTCATTCCAGCTTGCTGGACCGCAGCCGGCCGCTCTGGGAATTTTTCATCATCAGCGGCCTCAAAAGCGGTCAGATGGCGCTCTACAGCAAGGTGCATCACGCAGGCATTGACGGCCAAGCGGGTGTGGCAGTGGCCAAAGCCATCTTTGACCTTGAGCCCACGGGGCGAGCCATCCGGGCGGCGCGCCCGCGTGCCCGGCGCAACGAGTATCAGCTCGGGGTGGCTGAGTTGCTGGGTGCGGCTGTGCGCAATACCGTGAATCAGTCGGTGAGTCTGGTCAAGTCATTGCCCTTGATGGTGCGTTCGGCCAAGACATCCCTGCTGCCTGAAAAAGGGAGCAACGGCAAACGGAGCTGGTCCTTGCCCAAAGACTTCACGATCTTTGCGCCCCGCACCTCCCTGAACGTGGCCATCACCAATCAGCGCACCTTTGCCGGGCGTACCGTGCCTTTGTCTGAAGTCAAGCAGATCGCCAAGCTGCTCGGGGTGTCCCTGAATGATGTCGTCATGGCCACCACCGCGGGTGGCTTGCGTGCCTATCTCCGTGAAAACAATGAGCTGCCAACGCGTCCCCTGAGTGCGGCCGTGCCGGTGAGCTTGCGCCAGGAGGGCGACAACACGGCCAACAACCAGGTCAGCATGGTCACCATGAACCTGGCCACGGACATGGCTGATCCGCTGGCGCGGATTCGCAAGATTCATGAGTCATCTGCCAGTACCAAACTCAAGATGAGTCGTTTCAAGGCCGCCATTCCCACCGATTTCCCCTTGCCTGCGGCGCCCTGGCTGATGTCGGCTGTGGCCTCGATCTTCAGCCGGTCACGCCTGGCCAATGTGATGCCGCCGCTGGCCAATCTGGTGATCTCCAATGTGGCGGGCATCCCGGTACAGCTGTACTTTGCCGGTGCGAAGGTGGTGAGTTATTACCCGGTGTCGATCCCGGCGCACAGCATGGCGCTGAATGTGACGGTACAAAGCTACAACGGGCGCATGGACTACGGCCTGATTGCCTGCCGGCGCGCCGTGCCCGATGTGAATAGCCTGGCTGATGCCCTGCTGTCAGAGCACCGCACCTTGCTGGAGCTGGCTTCGGCGCAGGTGCCAGCAGCCGTTCAGATAGATGTGCAAGCCGCTGTCGCCAAACCCAAGCCAGCCAGAAAAGCTGCAAACAAGCGCGCCACGGTTGCAGCGCCCCTGATGAATTAGGGCGGTTTAGCGGTAAAACGCCTCAACCCGGCCCTTGAGTTTGATCAGCAGGGGCTTGCCCTTGCGGTCGAGCGTCTTGCCGGCCGGCACCTTGATCCAGCCTTCGCTGACGCAGTATTCCTCCACATTGAAGCGTTCCTGATCATTGAACCGGATGCCAATGTCGTGCTCAAACACCGCCGCTACATGGTGGGGACTGCGCGCATCGCTGGAGAGGTGGTCGGGCAGCTCGGGGCGGGTAGGCGACGGGGTGGTTTCAGTCATGGTGTTCTTGTGTTTCAAATGGGTGATGAAGCCCCGATTTTCCATGATTTGGCGCCCATCTATCTGGCTGGCCGCAGCCACCTCAGTTGTCCAGCATCGTCCCCAGCCATTGCCTGAATACGATTACCACCGGGCGTTCGTCATCGCGCTCCGGCGTCACCAGGTAATACGCCCGCTCGCCCTTGAGTGCCTGGTTGCAGGCCACCACCAGCTCGCCCCGGGCCAGTTCGGCCTCAATCAGCAGCCGGGGCACCAGCGCCAGGCCCAGCCCGTGGGCCGCTGCTTCGGCGGTCATGGAGAAAAGCTCGTAACGCGGGCCGGACAGGGCGAGTGGCGCGCTGGTGATGCCCATGGCCTCAAACCATTGCCGCCAGGCGCCCGGGCGCGTGCTTTGCTGCAGCAGCGGTAGCCTGGCGATGGCCTCGGGGCTCAGGCTGGGTTGCGTGCCCAGGTAGTGCGGGCTGCAGACCGGCACCACATCCTCGTTGAGCAGTTTGAGCGCGCGGGTGCCCGCCCATTCGCTCACCTGGGTCTGGGTGCCCGCGTACAGCGCGCCATCAAAGGGCGTGTCGGTGAACATGAAAGGGCGGGTGCGGGTCTCGATGTGCACGGTGATGTCCGGGTGCAGGGCTTTCAGTGCCGACAGGCGCGGAATCAACCAGCGCGTGGCAAAGGTGGGCACAGCCGCCAGGTGCAGGGTGCTGGCCCGGCTCTGGGTAGACATGAGGTCCAGCGTGTCCTGCTCCAGCCCTTGCAGGCGCGGCGTCACGGTCAGGGCGTAGTCGGCGCCCCGCTCAGTGAGCGCCACGCCATGGCGGGTGCGCCGAAACAGGGCCACGCCCACAAACTCTTCGAGTGAGGTGATCTGGCGCGACACCGCGCCTTGCGTCATGGCCAGCTCCTGGGCCGCACGGGTGTAGCTTTCGTGCCGGGCGGCGGCTTCAAAGCAGGCCAGGGCCTGAAGGGAGGGGATTTTTCTGCGCATGGTGTGTGCAATGTACACAACCGACTGGGCCAAGAGAGGGGTATCGCGCTATCCAATGGATAAGCCAGGTAGGAGCGAAAGATGGGATTCGCAGTTCATCTTCCAAGTCTCGTTGTCCGCTGCAGGCGTGCAAGTTCAGTTGAATGAGTGGCCGTTGATGCTCATAAGGGTTGGACACCATAGGTTCGCAATGCAGACGCAATTTGTGCGGACTCCTGCGTGTCTGGAAACAGGCGATAGCTGGGTGCGATGATCGGATCAACAGATTGCACGTCAACCACAAAGATGGAGGAGAAAGGAAATCGTTGTCCCGCAAGTTCAGCCAAGGGCGGGGCGAAGGTGGCAAATGCTGCATCTCCAACCCGTGCCAAAGTCGCCATGCCTTTGACTTTGAATCCTTTTTGAGAAAAAACATCCACGAAGCTAACGCACACTCGTGGACGCGCCAAAATGTTTTTCATGCTGCCCGGAGAAGCGATATTCGCAATTAGCAGCAAGTGGTCACCCGAAGAGCAGAAAATTTCTTTCGGCGACACGTTTGGAAAGCCGTTTTCGTCGATTGTTGCCAGCCAACTTAACACGGACCGCTGTACATATTGCAAAACGGCATCGCTCATCATTTGGTCTGCTCCTTTGGAATAAAAGTTCTTAACCCTGAGCAGCCCATTCAATCGACTGCGTTCCTGACTAGTCTGTACAAGCCAGGGAGGTCACTGCAAATGGTTTTCCAGACAATCTCAAAATCCACCCTGAAATAGCCGTGTGTCATGGCATTGCGCATTTGATATGCCGGCGAAAGCGGCAGCTCGGGATGCGCGCTCACAAATTCGGGATAGCGCTTTACGATGTTGTTACTGGCCTCGCCAATGATCTCGAAGTTGCGGATCACGGCGTCTTGCACTAATTGGCTACCAAGGAAAGCAAGTTCGTCCATATCAGCGACGTAGTGCTCGATGCGCTCAATCGCTTCGAGGATGTGTGCCAGATAGTCGGCTAAGCGTTGTGGATCAGCGGTCATATGGGACGTGCCTCTGCCACAACTTGCGCTCGGAATTTATCCGGCAAGGCATTGGGCGTGAGGACATCAACAGGCACACCAAGCAATTGCAACAACTCATGCCTGATCGCACCAATGTCAAACATCGTGGTTTCGGGCGTAGGATCAATCAGGATGTCCAGATCGCTGTCTTCACGATCATCACCGTGCAGCACAGACCCGAAAACACGCGCATTGCGGGCGCGGTGACGCTCCACCACCGTGCGAATGGCGATCCGGTTCGACTCAAGAGCATGGGATGGTTTCATGGGCTGTGTACAACGATAAATCAAATTGAATCATAGTGCGCAATGACTGGCGCCCCAACCATAGACCCAAAATCGAAATTTGAAGAATATTTGTTGCTCTCTTCAAAATCCGGATACCCGACGCGGTGAGTCGTGCGGACCCAATTCGCCGCTGTAGCGCCGGGGACGGTCAAATCATGGCACTTTGGACACACTGTGGGGTTAATGCCTCGATCTGCAGGTCATTCACCTTTGCAAGGAGTTTTTCATGTCTTCATTGATCTCACGTCGCACCGTCATTCAGGCCGGATCGGCTGGTTTGGCGGGTGCTGTCCTGCCGGCTTTGGCCCAGTCGGCCTGGCCGACTCGGCCGATCCGCATCGTGGTGCCGTATACAGCGGGTGGTTTCACGGACCAGATGGCGCGCCTGGTGCAGGTGGGCCTGCAGAGGAGCCTGGGCCAACCGGTGGTGATCGACAACAAACCCGGCGCCAACAGCATCATTGGCGTGGACGCCGTGGCCAAGGCCGCGCCGGACGGTCACACCTTTGGCGTGGTCATTGCCGCTTATGCCGCCAACACCACGCTCTACCCCAAGCTGCCCTACAACCCCACCAAGGACCTGGTGGGCGTATCGCTCATGGGAGTGTCGCCCTTGCTGGCGGCAGTCAACAACAATGCACCCTTCAAGAACGCCAAAGAGTTGGTGGCCTATGCCAAAGCCAACCCCGGCAAAGTGAGTTTTGGCTCTTCCGGCACCGGCTCGGCCGCGCACCTGACCACTGAACTCATGAAGGCGCTGACCAAAACCTTCATGGTACACATTCCTTACCGTGGCGCGGCGCCCGCTTTCACTGACCTGCTGGGCGGACAAATTCAGCTCTTCTTTGACGCTCCCACGGGGCTGATTCAGGCCGGCAAGACCGGGCGCGTGCGCTTGATTGGCGTCTCCAGCGACAAGCGCCTGCCGGCCATCCCCGACGTGCCCACCTTCATTGAGCAAGGCATCCCCGGGCTGGTGGGCAGCACCTGGGCCAGCATGATCGCCCCGGCGGGTATCCCGCGTGACATCGTGCAGCGCATGTCTGACGAGGTGAGCCGCATCATCCGCAGTGAGGAAACCCGCGCCAAGCTTGACGCCATGGGCACCTTTGCCGAAGGCAGCACGCCTGAAACCTGCGATGCCTTCATTGCCACCGAGACCACCAAGTGGGCCAAGGTAATCAAGGACGCTGGCGTGACGCTGGAATAGACTTGCCGGCTGCGGCTGCCTTGGTGCATCTGGCCCGATGTTGATTGCTTGAATTGTTGAACCCATAACACCCTACACCCCCATGAACCAAGCCTTTATCTGTGACGCCATCCGCACCCCCTTCGGCCGCTATGGCGGCGCTTTAAGCAGTGTGCGCACCGACGACCTCGGCGCCATCCCCTTGCGCGCCCTGATGGCCCGTAACCCCGGCGTCGATTGGGCGGCGGTCACCGACGTGATCTTTGGCTGCGCCAACCAGGCCGGCGAAGACAACCGCAACGTTGCCCATATGAGCAGCCTGCTGGCCGGCCTGCCCATTGACGTGCCTGGCGCGACCCTGAACCGCCTATGCGGCTCGGGTCTGGACGCCGTGGGTACAGCCGCCCGCGCCATCAAGGCCGGTGAAGCGACTTTGATGATTGCCGGCGGCGTAGAGAGCATGAGCCGCGCGCCCTTTGTCATGCCCAAGATGGACGCAGCCTTTAGCCGCAACAACGCGGTGTATGACACCACCATCGGCTGGCGCTTCGTCAACCAACTCATGAAAGCCCAGTATGGCGTGGACTCCATGCCCGAGACCGCTGAAAATGTAGCCACAGACTTCGGTATCGAGCGCTCCGCGCAGGACCGCATGGCCCTGGCCAGCCAGCTCAACGCTGTGGCTGCGCAGAAGGCGGGTCATTTCGCCCGTGAAATCACCCCCGTGAGCATTGCCCAAAAGAAGGGTGATGCCCTGACCGTGGACCAGGATGAACACCCGCGTGAAACCAGTCTCGAAGTTTTGGCCAAACTCAAACCCATCGTGCGCCCGGACGGCACGGTGACTGCCGGCAACGCCAGCGGTGTGAACGACGGTGCCTGCGCCCTTTTGCTGGCCGATGAGGCGAGTGCCGCCAAGTACGGCCTGACCCCGCGCGCTCGCGTGGTCGGCATGGCCACGGCCGGTGTGGCGCCGCGCATCATGGGTATCGGCCCAGCGCCTGCCACCCAAAAGGTGCTGGCGCTCACCGGCCTGACTCTGGCGCAACTCGATGTGATCGAACTCAATGAAGCCTTTGCCGCGCAAGGTCTGGCTGTGCTGCGTCAGCTGGGGCTCCCGGACGACGACGCGCGCGTCAACGCCTGGGGCGGCGCCATTGCGCTGGGGCACCCGCTGGGGGCCAGTGGTGCGAGACTGGCCACCACGGCCATCAACCGCCTGCACGCCACCGGCGGGCGCTATGCCTTGTGCACCATGTGCATTGGCGTGGGGCAGGGCATTGCCTTGATTTTGGAGCGGGTGTAATTTGCTATTTAATAAATAGCGCATCAGACAACGAATACGCCGGCCAGGGGTCATTTTTCCTTAAGAATGACTTTTGAATGCCGTTTTTGGGCCTGATGTGTTGAAAGAGCACATGTTTTTTCTGAGCATCGCTGTATGTTGATGAAGATATGTAGCGGCTGATGCTTTCATTGCGCCGGCTGGAAGATGTTTTTGTTATTAATTTTTGGTCTTCACGTCTTGTAGTCATCAAGTTAAGTTATGAGTAGATTGCATGACTGAGTGAAAACAACTCGTTTGTGCCCCTTGGCCACGCCCGCTACCATTCATCATTAAATCAATCAACTGGAGACCTCCCATGGCCCACGCTGCATTCAACTGGCAAGACCCCTTTCTTCTGAACAGCCAACTCAGCGACGACGAGCGCATGGTGCGCGATGCTGCGGCGGCTTACTGCCAAGACAAGCTGCAGCCCCGGGTGATTGAAGCGTTTCGCAAGGAGCAAACCGATGCTTCCATCTTTCGCGAGATGGGTGAACTCGGCCTGCTCGGCCCCACGATTCCCGAAGCCTACGGTGGCCCCGGCCTGAACTACGTGGCCTACGGCCTGATCGCGCGCGAGGTTGAGCGTGTGGATTCCGGTTACCGCTCCATGATGAGCGTGCAAAGCTCGCTGGTGATGTTGCCAATTTTTGAATTCGGCACCGAAGGCCAGCGCCAAAAATACCTGCCCAAGTTGGCCACCGGCGAGTGGATCGGCTGCTTTGGCCTGACCGAGCCCGACCACGGTTCCGACCCTGGCTCCATGATCACCCGCGCCCAAAAGGTGCCCGGCGGCTACAAGCTGAGTGGTGCCAAGATGTGGATTTCCAACAGCCCGATTGCCGACGTGTTTGTGATCTGGGCCAAAGAGGTGTCCGAGGGCGGGCAGGTCGGCCCGATCCGCGGCTTTGTGCTGGAAAAAGGCATGGCTGGCCTGAGCGCCCCCGCCATCCACGGCAAGGTGGGCCTGCGCGCCTCGATCACCGGCGAAATCGTCATGGACGGCGTGTTTTGCCCCGAAGAAAATTCCTTCCCCGAGGTGCAAGGCCTAAAGGGCCCGTTCACCTGCCTGAATAGCGCCCGCTACGGCATTGCCTGGGGCACGCTGGGTGCTGCTGAAGATTGCTGGTTCCGTGCGCACCAGTACGTGATGGACCGCAAGCAGTTCGGTCGCCCCCTGGCTGCTAATCAGTTGATTCAAAAGAAGCTGGCCGACATGCAAACCGAAATCGCGCTGGGCCTGCAAGGGTGCCTGCGCCTGGGCCGCATGAAGGACGAAGGTACGGCATCGGTCGAGATCACCTCCATTTTGAAGCGCAACTCGTGTGGCAAGGCGTTGGACATTGCCCGCCTGGCGCGCGACATGATGGGCGGCAACGGCATTTCCGACGAGTACGGCGTGGCGCGGCATCTGGTTAATCTGGAAGTGGTGAATACCTATGAAGGCACGCACGACATTCACGCGCTGATTTTGGGTCGGGCGCAGACCGGGATTGCGGCTTTTTCCAACTAAGTTGCTTGGCTGAATGAGTGGGTTGGCTGATTTCGGCGGGGTTGTGTGGGGCAGCGATTGGGGTGCGGGCCCCCGCCTCATACTGTCAAACGCCCAGAAATCGGCGGGGACCCACACCCCAATCGCTGTCGCGAGCTCGTTGGCACGTCACGGAGGGGATTCCCGGTATTTATCGTCCCCATCCAGCTCGCGTAGATTCGCCATGGGGGGTCAGGCGGGGGGGCGATTTCTGGGCCTTTGACAGTATGAGGCCCCCCGCCTGACCCCCCGTGGCAGGTACAACCCCCCATACCTAGAAGTCACCCCCGACCCCACAGATATTCATCTCAGAGAAGCCAACCCATGACAACGAAACCCGCCGCCCTCTCCCACCTCAAAGTCCTCGACCTCTCCCGCGTGCTGGCCGGCCCCTGGTGCACCCAGATCCTGGCCGACCTGGGCGCTGATGTCATCAAGGTCGAGCGTCCTGGCGCCGGGGACGACACCCGCCACTGGGGCCCCCCGTTCTTCAAGGATGAGCAGGGCAACGACACCGCCAACGCCACCTACTTCAGCGCCTGCAACCGCAACAAACGCTCTATCACCATCGACATGGCGCAGATTGAGGGTCAGGCGCTCATTCGCCAGATGGCCCAAAACAGCGACATCCTGGTGGAGAACTTCAAGGTGGGTGGCCTGGCGGCGTATGGACTGGACTATGCAAGCCTGCAGGCCCTCAATCCCCGGCTCATTTACTGCTCGGTGACCGGCTTTGGCCAGGACGGGCCGTATGCCGAGCGCGCGGGTTACGACCTGATGATCCAGGCCATGAGCGGCATGATGAGCATCACTGGCCGCGCCGACAGCGTGCCCGGCGGTGGCCCGCAGCGCGTGGGCGTGGCGCTCACCGACCTGTTCACCGGCGTCTACGCCTCCACCGCCATCCTCGCTGCCTTGGAGGTGCGCAACCGCACCGGCGAGGGTCAGCACATCGACATGGCCTTGCTCGACGTCGGCATGGCGATTCTGGCCAATCAGGCGGCGGGCTTTTTGAATACCGGCCATGTGCCCCAGCGCCAGGGCAACAGCCACCCCAGCCTGGCGCCGTATCAGGACTTTCCTACCCAGGACGGCTCCATGCTGTTGGCTATTGGCAATGACGGCCAGTTTGGTCGCTTTTGCAAGGCCGTGGGCAAACCCGAGTGGGCTGACGATGTGCGTTACGCCGGCATGGCCGGGCGGGTGACCCACCGCGCCACGCTGATTCCGGCCATGGAAGAAGTCACCCGGACCCGAACCACCGCGCAATGGGTGGCCCTGCTTGAAGACAAGGCCGTGCCCTGCGGCCCCATCAACGACATTGGCCAGGCGTTTGCCGATGAGCAGGTCAAAGCACGTGGTTTAGTGGTGAATCAGCCGGTAGCCGGCGAATCAATTGCCACATTGGGTGTTAATTCGATAGCAACTGTCGCCAGTCCGCTGCGTCTGACCGCCACGCCGCCGGTGTTGCTGCGGGCGCCACCTGCGCTGGGAGAGCACACGGCAGAGGTGCTGGCCGAGTTGGGGCTGGATGCCGCGCAAGTGGCAGCGCTGCGAGATGCGGGCGTGGTGTGAGGCTACCGCTGGAAAAGACGGGCGCTGGCTGGGTGAAGTCTGGCACCAGAGGGTTGCGCCCTGCTAAGTTGATACACCGCGCAGATAGACCTCAAAGTCTTCGATAGCCACCGGCCGGCTGAACAGATAGCCCTGGTAGGCGCGGCAGCCCTGTGCCAAGAGGGCGTCCATTTGAGCCTGGGTCTCCACCCCCTCGGCCATCACCTGCAGGCCCAGACTGTCGGCCAGCACAATCACCATCTTGGCAATGGCGGCATCGTTGGTGTCAACCAGGATGTCGCGCACAAAACCCTGGTCAATCTTGAGTTGATCCAGCGGCAGGCGCTTGAGATATACCAGGGAAGAGTAGCCGGTGCCAAAGTCATCCAGGGCGAAGCTGACCCCCCGGGCCTGCAAGGTGTTCATCTTGGCAATCACTTCGTCCATGTGGGTGACCAGCAGGCTCTCGGTCAACTCCAGCTTGAGGCGGTGGGCGTTGGCACCCGTCTGGGCCAACGCGCCGAGGACCTGTTGTACAAAATCATGTTGGTAGAACTGGCGCACGCTCACATTGACCGAGATGGATAAATCCGCCGTGGCAGGGTGGTGTGCCCACACGGCCAATTGCGCGCAGGCGGTGTGCAGCACCCAGTTGCCCAAGGGCAATATCAAGCCGGTTTCTTCTGCCAGCGGGATGAACTCGGCGGGCGACACCATGCCGCGCTCAGGGTGTCGCCAGCGCACCAGGGCCTCGGCACCCAGGACGGTGCCGTCGCTCGTCACCTGGGGTTGGTAGTGCAGCACCAACTGGCCCTGCGCCAGCGCTTCACGCAGGCCCAGTTCCAGGCTGGCGTGCGCCGCCACCACAGCCTGCATCTGCGGGTCAAAAAAGCGAAGGGTGTTGCGACCTGCCGCCTTGGACTGGTACATGGCCAGGTCAGCACGCTTCAGCGGCTCCTCAATGCTTTCATGTACGCCGCCAAACAGCGTCACGCCGATGCTGGGTGTGCTGCGGTGCTGGCTGGTGGCGAGCTGGTAGTCCAGGTTCAGGGCGCGCAGGATGGCCTCGCCCACCGCTTCAGCTTGCAAGGCGGCTTCCAGGGCGTTGGTGCTCAGGTCTTCCAGCATCACCACGAATTCATCGCCGCCTAGCCGTGCCACCGTATCGCCCTCGCGGATGCAGCCACCCAGGCGTTGCGCCACCTGTTGCAGCAGCAGGTCGCCCCGGTCGTGACCATAAGTGTCATTGAGGGTTTTGAAGTTGTCCAGATCAATGAACAGCAAGGCCGCCTGACGCTGATGGCGCGTGCCGGAGGCCATGGCCTGCGCCAGCCGATTCATCAGCAGGCGCCGGTTGGGCAGTTGCGTGAGCGGGTCGTAAAACGCCAGGTTCTCGATTTGCTCCTGCGCCTCTTTGCGCTGGGTGATGTCGGTGCTGTAAGCCATGATGCAGGCCTGCCCGTCGATGTCGATGACTTCCCCTGAAATGCTGACGCTGCGCCGACTCCCGTTTTTGTGCAGCCACACGGTTTCATACTCAATCACGCGACCGGTCTCACGCAGCACATCGGCCCAGGCGGCGCGCATGGCGGGATCTGGCCACAGGCCCACCTCCAGCGAGGTCCTGCCGATCAGATCGGCCTGCGCCCAGCCAAAATCACGCTCAAAGTTGTCGTTGGCTTCAATAAAGTGCCCATCCTCTATGGTCGCAATCGACGAGGCCACAGGTGACGATCTGAACGCCGTGGCAAACCGTATAGCGGACTGCCGGGCCGCCAGATCGGCGAGTTTTCTCTCGGTGATGTCCTGCGATATCCCGACAGCGCGGATCACCTGGCCGTCGGTAGTGGGCAGGAAATCGGCTTTTTGGCGTATCCAGCGCACGGACTTGCCAGCGCGGATTCGGTGCTCATGGTCGAAACTGCCGCTCTCCAAAGCCGCTTGCCAGGCCTGACTGACCGCTTGCCTGTCTTCCTCCAGGGTCAAGTGCAGGTAGGACTGCGTGTTGCCAATGGTGCCTTCGGGCACACCAAAAATCCTGCAGGTCTCGTTGGACAGGCGCATGGTGTCACTGCCCAACTCATAGACCCAGCTCCCCACCTTGGCGACCGCTTGCGCCTGGTGCAGTTCAAGGCGAATGGCCTCCAGCTCCCGGGTGCGCTGGGCAGACTCCTCGCTCACTGAGGAGAGCATGGAGAGGCGGTTTTGGTAGGCGTTGACCATGAAAATCACCAGCAGCGCCCCAGTGATGCTTACAACGACCTGCGACACACCAAACAGCATGACGGAGCCGGGTGGGGATGGGTACAGCCAGCCCTGGACTTCGGCCAGCACCAGCAGCACGCTGGAGAGCGAGGTGAGAATTGCCATGACGATGGCCATGCGTGAACTGATCAACCACCCGCTGATCAGAATCACCAGCGGGTAAGCATAAGCCAGCGGCACCCTGATGCCGCCGTTGATCACGGCAACGCCAGTGATGATGCCCCAGCTCGCCAACACCAGAAACTTTAATGAATGGAGAACGTAGCCCTTTCTATACAGAACCCAGCCAATCAGGGTGGCCAGGGACATCAGGATCGGTCCAATGACGCGGAACCGCTGCTCTGGTGCCACGGCAAAATGAATGCCAAGGTAGAGGGCTTCGCCAGCCATGACGACCAGGAAAATATGTTGCAGGAATGCCGTTGGTGGCTCCCACTTCGCGGGATGCGTATCCGGACCCTGACTGCGCAAAGGAGTCTTTGAATTCATACAGCCCACCCAAGGATATTTCAACTGATCGTACTTCAAATCAATGAGCCCTTTTCCAGGCCCATGCACGCGCCGCCGTGGCCGGCTGAACCGCGCCCCAAGCCCCGATCAGGCCCCCAGGAACTCCCAGCGCTCCATCGCGACAAGTAGCTCATCGTCAATCTGCGCGCTGCGTGTGGCCAGTTTCATGGCTCGCGTGTTGTCGATGGCATAGAGGCTGCCGTCGGCCAGCGCGTCGGTGATTTCCTTTTGCTCGGCTTCCAGCGCGCTGATCACGCCCGGCAGACCGTCCAGCTCGCGTTGTTCCTTGAAGCTGAGTTTGCGTGTTTTGGTCGCAGTGGCTGCCACCGGTGCCAGTGGCACGGCTGCCGCGCTGACCGAGGCCGCTTGTTTGGCGGCCTGGTCGCGCTCGTAGTTGACGGCCTTGGCGCCTTTTTGGCCCCGGCTCTGGGCGATCTCATTGGCGCGTTTGGTCTGGATCAACCAGTCGGTCACGCCGCCCTCGTACTCACGCCACTTCGCATCGCCCTCGTAGGCAATGGTGCTGGTGACCACATTGTCCAGAAAGGTCCGGTCATGGCTGACCAAAAACACGGTGCCGTCGTAGTTTTGCAGCAGGTCTTCCAGCAGCTCCAGCGTGTCGATGTCCAGGTCGTTGGTGGGCTCGTCGAGCACCAGCACGTTGGCGGGGCGGGCAAACAGGCGGGCCAGCAACAGGCGGTTGCGCTCGCCACCGCTCAGAGAGCGCACGGGCGAATTGGCGCGTGCCGGCGAGAACAAGAAGTCGCTCAGGTAGCTCTTGACGTGTTTCTTCTGGTTGCCAATCTCAATCCACTCGCTGCCGGGGCTGATGAAGTCCTCCAGCGTGGCGTCCAGATCGAGCGCATTGCGCATCTGGTCAAAGTAGGCCACCGAGATGTTGGCGCCCTGGCGAACCGTGCCCCAGGGGCTGTGGCCGGAGTCAGGCGGTGGTGCGTTGGCGGGCGCCGGGTCGGGCTGGAGTTGACCCAGAATCAGCTTGAGCAGGGTGGTTTTGCCAGCGCCGTTGGGGCCCAGCAAGCCAATCTTGTCGCCACGAAGGATGGTGGCCGAGAAATCGTGCACTATTCTGCGCTCACCAAATGACTTGCTCACATGCGTGAGTTCGGCCACCAGCTTGCCGCTCTTGTCGCCGCTGGCCACGTCCATGTTCACGCTACCCACCACATCGCGACGTGCCTGGTGTTTGGCGCGCAACTCGCCCAGGCGCACGATGCGGGCCTGCGCCCGGGTGCGCCGGGCTTCCACGCCCTTGCGAATCCAGATTTCTTCTTGCGCGAGCAGCTTGTCGGCACGGGCGTTGATGACGGCTTCTTGCGCCAATTGCTCCTCTTTTTGAAGCAGGTAAGCAGCAAAGTTGCCCGGGTAGGACAACAATTGACCCCGATCCAGCTCCACAATGCGCGTGGCCACGTTGTCCAGAAAAGACCGGTCGTGGGTGATGGTGATGATGGAGCCCCTGAACTCGACCAACAGACCCTCAAGCCACTCAATGCTGTCCAGATCCAGGTGATTGGTTGGCTCGTCCAGCAGCAGCACGTCGGGCTGCGCCACCAGGGCTTGGGCCAACGCTACGCGCTTCTTGGTGCCGCCCGAGAGGGTGCTAACAATGGCTTGCGGGTCCAGGTGCAGGCGCTGCAGCGTCTCGGTCACGCGCTGCTCCCAGTTCCAGCCGTCCAGCGACTCGATCTCGCTTTGCATGGCATCCAGGTCGCCATGGCCTTGGCAATACTCTTCAATCAGGCCGATGACCCTTGTCAGACCTGCGCTGACAGCTACAAAAATAGTGGCGTCTGCGTCCAGCTGCGGCTCTTGGGCCACGTAGGCGATGCGGGTGTTGTTTTGCACCTGCACGCTGCCGTCGTCGGGCTTTTCCATGCCGGCCAGAATTTTTAGCATGGAGGATTTGCCCGTGCCATTGCGGCCAATCAGGCCCACCCGCTCCGAGGTTTCAAGGGAAAAACCAGCGTGGTCGAGCAGGGCGACGTGCCCGAATGCCAGCTGGGCGTCAAGTAGTGTGATAAGTGCCATAAGGGCGGGATTATCCCTTGGTCCCCTGCGGCGCGTGCCGCCGCGCCCGTCTTGTCTGCCCCCGTCGGCATGAACTGGGTGTTGGGGGGGGGAGTGGGGGCACAATTCCGGCTGCTTTGCTTCACGTCTTGATTCATGAAAAATCGTTATTCCCTTGCTCTCGTTGCGCTGCTTGCCTTTGTCATGCCGGCAGCTGGTGCCCAGCCCATTTCGTTCGGGCTGTTTGGTGACATGCCCTACAGCCCCTGGCAGCGCACGCAGTTGCCGGATCTCATGGCGGAGATGGACCGGGACAACCTGGCGTTTGTGGTGCATGACGGGGACATCAAAAACGGGTCCAGTGAGTGCAGCGATGCGGTGCTGCAAGACGTTTTGGCTCTTTTTCAGGCCTCAAAGACGCCGCTGGTCTTTGTGCCGGGCGACAACGAGTGGACCGATTGCCATCGCAAAAACAATGGCGCCTTTGACCCTGTGGAGCGCCTGGGCAAGCTGCGTGAATTGTTCTTTGCAGGCAATAAATCTTTGGGCCGTCACCCGATGCCCCTGGTGCGCCAAAGCAGTGATCCGGCCTTTGCCAGCTACCGCGAAAACGTGCGCTGGGAGGCGGGGGGCGCGTTGTTTGTCGGTTTGAATATTCCGGGCAGCAACAACAACTTTCATGGCACCACCACAAACGGCGGGCCGGTGCCGGAGTTTGTGGAGCGCAGTGCGGCCAACCGGGCCTGGCTGGCGCAGGCGTTTGCTCACGCTCGGGCCAATAAGTTGGCGGGCATATTGATCGTGATTCAAGCGAACCCGGGCCTTGAGGCCTTTAGTGCGAGCAAGACCCGACTGGGCTACGTTGAATTTTTGGCCCAATTGCAGGCAGAGACAGCTTCCTTTGGGCGCCCCGTGGCGCTGGTGCATGGCGACACGCACTGGCACCGGATTGACCAGCCCCTGCTGGATGCGTCCGAGTCCACCTTGCTCGCCAACTTCACCCGGGTAGAAACCTATGGCTACCCGTTCATGGGCTGGGTCAGGGGCACGGTGGATGCGACTGACCCGCAGGTGTTCCGGTTCTCACCCCGTCCCTGGCACGTGGCGCAACCCAAGGACTGAGGTAGCCCGGCGTCTTTATGGATCGATCACTCGTCGATCAAGGCGGGGTCCCAGGCAAACACGGTTTGCTCCTGGTTGCCCAGTTTCTCAATGCCCAGCGTCATGACGTCGCCCGGTTTCAGGTACCGCGGTAGGGGTTTCCTGCCCATGCCCACACCCGGTGGCGTGCCGGTGGTGATCAGGTCGCCCGGCTCCAGGGTCATGAAACGGCTCAGGTAGCTCACCACCTGGGCGACTGTGAAGATCATGGTGCGGGTGTTGCCGGTTTGCTGGCGCTCGCCGTTGACATCGAGCCACATGGCCAGGTTCTGCGGGTCGCCGACTTCATCGGCGCTCACCAGCCAGGGGCCGATGGGACCGAACGTGTCGCAGCCCTTGCCCTTGTCCCATGTGCCGCCGCGCTCCAACTGGTATTCGCGCTCGGATACGTCATTGATGGTGCAGTAGCCCGCCACATGCTTCAAGGCATCGGCCTCGCTGACATAACGCGCCCGGGTACCAATGACCACGCCCAACTCCACTTCCCAGTCGGACTTGACCGAGCCTTGTGGCAGCACCACGGGGTGCATGCAGCCCACGGCGGAGTCCACCGTTTTGGTGAAGACGATGGGCTCCGCAGGGATGGGCATGTTGGCCTCGGCCGCGTGGTCTGCGTAGTTCAGGCCAATGGCGATGAACTTGCGCATGCCGGTCCAGGGCACGGCAAGCCGTCCCTGGGGAACGATGGGCAGGGTGCTGACATCCAGGCTGGCCAGCGCGGCCATGCCTTCGGGTGACAGGGTGGTGGGGTCGATGTCGGCCATCAGCGAACTGAGGTCGCGCAATGTGCCGTCGGTGTGCAAGAGCGCAGGCTTTTCCTGGCCCTTGGGGCCGTGTCGAAGTAGTTTCATGCTTGAAATACAGGTTAGTTGGAGGGACTGGCGTCAAGGATCGGGGCCGACTTGCGGTTGACCAGCACAATGCCCAGGGCGACCAGTGACAAGGAGGCGATCAGATTCAGTGTCACCGGCTCATTCAGCCAGAGCGTGCCAAAGAGCAGTGCAAAGACGGGGGTCAAAAACACAAAGGCTGAGATTTTGGTGGCCGGGTAGCGCCCCAGCATCCACATCCAGGCCAGGTAGCTCGCAAACGCCCCCACCACGGTTTGCAGCACCAGCGAGGTGGTGGCAAACGCATTGAAATGCCAGACCCAGCGCTCGCCCAGCAGCAGCGACAGCACCGGCAGCGTCACTGTGCTCACGCTCACCTGGTAAAACAGCAGCTTCTCGGGGCTCACCCGGGTCAGGCGCGAGCCGCGAATGACCACGGTGGTCAGGCCCCACATCATGCCGGCGCTCAGAGCCAGCAGGTCGCCCAGCCATTGATCGGGATGGCTGGCGGCGCCCAGGCCGTCCCGCAGGGCAAACACCACCGCCGCGAAGGCCAGCCCCAGCCCCAGCCACTGCACCGGACGCAGCCGCTCGGCGGTCACAAACAGGGGCAACAGCACCGCCACCCAGAAGGGGGAGGTATAAAGAAACACGGTCAGCCGCGAGGCGGCCGAATACTGCAAACCAGCATAAAGACAGGCAAATTCAATCGCAAACAGGCTGCCGGCCAGCAGCCCTGCCGCCAGCGTGCCATCGCGTTCAAACAAGCGCACGCCTCGCCAGCGCGCCCATAGCCACAGCAGCACCGTGGCCCCGGCAAACCGGATGGCCGCCTGAAACACCGGCGGCAGGTCGGGAATGGTGGCTTTCACCAGCACCTGCTGAAAGCCCCAAAACAGGCAGCAGCCCAGAAGCAGGCTGATGGCGAGGGCGTCGAGGTGGTCTTTGCGCTGGGTCATGAGGCAGGGTGCTGTGTTGGCAACAGAAGGCTGTTGCAGCCAGCGGGCAAGCCTATCAGAACACGCGCAGAACCTGTGTCACCTTCAAATTCAGCGCGCCTTCAATGCGCTTGAAGTAGGACGTGTGGGCGTCCGAGTCACTGGGCCAGTTGGCCAGAAACGCGTGCTCAAAGAGCGTGTGGTCGTAGTCCACCGCCAGGGCGTCGACGTGAACACCCGCCGTGCGCGTGCCATACAAGGGCGCGTGCGGCGACGGTTGAATGCCAATGCGCGTGATGATGCCCGCCAGTGACCCGTGCAGGTTGGGCATGCCGGCGGCGCCGTTGTTGATCACCACAGGGGCTTGGCTGTGCTTGACCAGTTGACGCAGCACGGGCTGGCAAGTGTGGGTGGAGGCAAACACATCTACTTGGGCTTGCTCAAAGGCCGCCAGCAGCGGGGGCTCATGGGCCGGGTCGCTCAGTACGTCAATGTCAAAGCGCCAGCCGGCGAGCGAGTCGGCGTCACCATGCACCACAGCCACCCGGCAGTCACCCACTCGGTAGCGGGCAAACAGGGGCAGGGCGGCCAGTTGCGCCTGAATGGCCGGATGCCGTGCGGCCGTGGTTTTGAGCCGGGCGTGGATTCGGTTGGACCGCTCCACCACGCTCATCTCCACATGGTCCGGGTAAGCGCAGCCGCAGCCTGACTCGTCACTGTCGACCAGCAGTTCGGCCTCCACATTGCCGGCAATGGCGTGGTGCACGAGCACCCGCTGGTTGATGGCCTCAAAACTGGTGTCATCGACATTGAACCAATTGAAGTCGCCGTTGAAGCACACCGTGACCGGCCCGGTCTCACACGCGGCCAGAGCCTCGACAGTATCAAGTGCCTGCAGGTTGCCGTAAAGCCCGCCCACCACATACAGTGTTTGGGCTTGCCGGGTGGACGCACTGGCCAGGGCGCGGGCGCCGTAACGGTAGCGAATCGGGCAGCTGCGCCCGGGCAGGTCGGTCATGAGGACACCTCACTTGATGGGATGGATCGGATCTTCAGCGCCACGTGCTGCTGTGGGTCTTGGCATGGCGGCGCGGCCCGGTACAACTCGGCCAGCAGCGCTTCATTCACCTCGGCCACCGGCAGGTCGAACGCGATGCGCCCGGCGCGCAGGCCAATGACGCGGTCGGCCAGGCCGGCCAGCAAAGCCGGGTTGTGCACGACGGTGATCAGGGTCGCGCCTTGGGCCGCCTGCGCCAGCAACTGGCACACCTCAATGGCTGCTGCCGGGTCCAGCGCCGCAGTGGGCTCGTCGGCCAGGATCAGCCGGGGTTGCTGCATCAGAAGCCGGGCCAGCGCCACCTTTTGGCGCTCACCGCCCGAGAGTTGATCGGCCCGGGCGGTGGCCCGCGCGCTCAGCCCCACCGCGTGCAGCGCGGCCTCAGCCTGGGTCCGTTCTGCTGGCGTGAAATGGCCGCTCCAGCGGCGCCAGCCGCGCACGCGACCAAGGCAACCAATCAGCACGTTGTCCAGCGCACTGAGCCGCGTCACCAGGTGCAGCCCCTGCAAGACCTGGCCCACCTCCTGTCGCACTTGGCGTAATTCGGCGGGCGCAACTCCTGTGTGCAGCGGGTGGCCCAGCACCTCCAGTCGGCCTTGCGTGGGCAGCATGAAGCCGCTCAGGGCCCGCAGCAAAGTCGATTTACCCGCGCCATTGGGCCCCACAATCCCGACGCGTTCACCCGGCATTATTCGCAGTTCGGCAACCTCCAGCAGGGTGCGCCCACCGGCTGCACACACCAGCGAGTCCATGGCAATGGCGGGCGTGCTCACAGCAGGGCCGCCCGGATACGGCGGCTCATGGCATCAAACGAGGCCACCAGAATCACCACCACAATTAGTACGGTGGACAGGCGGCCCCATTGAAACAGGGACGTCGCCTCGGTGATGAGCAAGCCCAGCCCCCCGGCGCCGATGATGCCCAAAATGGTGGAGTCTCGGATGTTGAACTCCCATATATACAGGTGGCTGGAGATGAACTGCGGCATCACGGCGGGCCAGATGGCGTGCAGGAACACCTGCACCGGCGTGGCGCCCACACTGCGCACGGCGTTGATGGCCGCCATGTCCAGTGACTCGATGGCCTCGGCAAACAATTTGCCATAGGTGCCCATGGAATGCAGGCCAATGGCCAGAATGCCCGCTGTCGGCCCCAGGCCGACGATGCCCACCAGCACCAGCCCGAACACCAGCGTGTGGATGGAGCGCACCCCATCCAGAATGCCTTTGGCCAGCCAGGCCAGAGGTCGGGGTGCGGCCAGATTGCGTGCGGTCAGCACCGCCAGGGGTAATGAGAGCAATGCGCCCAGCAGCGAGCCCAGGGTGGCAATGCGAAGCGTGGTCCAGGTCGCCTCGCCCAGGCCCGCCAGGTAGTTGCGCTCCACGGTCTGGCGGTTCTCGGTGCGCAGCAGGGTGCCATCGTCGCTGCGGTACTCCAGTGCCGGGTTGCCCAACCAGACATCCAGAAAACTGGGGTGGGCAAAGTCTGTGGCGGTTTTCAGGAAGTTGGCGACCGGGTTGCGGCCCAGGGACAACTCATCTTCCTGGATGAGCGACCCCAGGCACAGTGCCACCAGCAGGGCGTAGGCCAGCGCCAGCAGACCCATGCCATAACGTGTGCGGGATTTCACTTGACGGTCAATATCCCGGTGGCCAGACCGGCGTCCCGAATCGGCTTGTAAAAGCGGTTGTCACGGGTCACAAAGCCGGTGTAGTGGGGCGGCAGCAAGTTGGGCTGGGTCTTTTGGGCCTCGTCCACCTTGCTCAAGGCGGCCTGAAGTTGGGCCACCAGCGCCTTGTCGGCAAACAGTGTCTTGCTCACCGCCACCGCGTCGTTGGGCAGAGGCGCCGATTGCCAGATCACCACCGATTGCGCCGCCTTGATCAGCCCCTGCTCGATCATCGCGTTGCGGTTGCGGTTGTAGTCGGCCCCGGCGTCCAGCACACCCTGGGCCACCTGGGTCTCAATGGCTTGGTGTTTGGTGTAGAGCACCTTGCTGAAATAGGTGGCGGGGTTGATGCCCTGGGTCATGAAATAGTGCATCGGAATCAGGTAGCCCGAGGTGGAGCCCTTGTCGCCAAAGGCAAAGGTCTTGCCCTTGAGGTCGGCCACCGTCTTGATGCCCGAATTGGGGTGCGTCACGATGATGGCGAAATACTCGGGCTTGTCGTCGTACAAGATGGTGGAGATGGCTTGTGCGCCGGCCTCGTTGTTGGCCAGCACATAGCCCCAGGGCCCCATCAGGGCGATGTCGGTTTCACCGGCGGCCAAAGACTTGGCCAGGCCCTCCCAGCTGTCCACGGTGCGCAATTCCACCGGGCGCTTGAGTTGGGCTGCCAGGTAGTTGGCTAGCGGGCGGTAGGTGGCGTCGTTCTTGTCTTTGTCAGGCTGAAACAGGCCTACGCCAAATTTGAGGGGAGGCTCGGCGGCCAGGGCGCTGGCGGTCAGCAGGGCGGTGGCTAAGGCAGTGAAGAGTCGGGGTAACAGGGTCATGAGGGCTCCAGTGTGTTCAGGGTTGGATGCGGGTTTGAATGAGGGTGGGGGGTGAAGTCCGGGCGGGCGATCCACCCCGGCGGCAAGGCCAGCAGGTCATCGGGTTCATCCACATCGCGCAAGGTCATCATCAGATGCAGCGTCCAGGAAATGGCGGCCGCGCGGCGCCGGGTCTCGGCGGCTACAACCGCCGTGCTCCAGGGCATGTCATCAAAGAGGCTGCCGTGAAACTGGTTCAGGCCCAGTAGCGCGTAGCCGCCATCCAGGGTGGGGGTCAGGCAGGCGTGGTGGGTTTGCAGGCTGGTTGCAGCGCCTTTCAGGTGAGAGGCGTCCATTTGCGGGCAGTCGGTGCCGATGAGCAACACCGACTCACCCCGGTTCAGGGCGCGTTGTGCGGCCCGTGCCATGCGTTCGCCCAGGTCGCCCTCGCCCTGGTCCGACCATGTCAGTTCGGAGGGCAGTGCCAATGCAGCCCATGCCGGGTCATCTCTGTCGGGTGCAGCACACAACTCCACCGTACCCACCCCGGCTTGCAGCGCAATGTGTACGGCGTAGCACAGCATTTGTTGCGCCAGGGCGGCCGCCCCCTGCGCGCCCAGTGCAGGGATCAACCGGGTTTTGGCGTAGCCGGGCCGGGGCGCCTTGGCGATGATGACAATGCGCACCGGCGGCGCCATCGCGCTCATCGGTAAGCCTTTGCCAGCACCGCAGGCGTCACCCCGCGCCAGTAAGCCCAGCGCAGGCGCCACATCAACACCATGGTGCGCCAGACCCCGCGTGTCTCCCAGCGCCGCCCGGAGGTGACGACCCGCGCGCGCAGGCACACGGGGCGTGACAGGGCACCCAGCCGGCTCGACATTTCTATGTCTTCCATCAGTGGCTGCACCGGAAAGCCGCCCACAGTGTCAAAGGCCTCGCGGGTCATGAACATCGCCTGGTCGCCCGTGGCGATGCCGGTGAGCCGGGAGCGCCAGTTCATCATGTGGGAGATCACGCGCAGCATGGCGGGACGCCCGGCAATGGCCACGTCAAACCGGCCCCAACTGCGGGCCTCGGTCAGTGTCGTGTCGATGAGGGTCAGTGCCCCTTCGGGCAGACGGGTATCGGCGTGCAAAAAAACCAGGGTGTGGCCGCTGGCCTGGGCCGCCCCGGTGTTCATCTGCTGGGCGCGACCCCGCTCGCTGCGGATCACCCGCAAGCCAGCGCGCTCGGCCAACGCCAAGGTGCCGTCGTCACTGCCGCCGTCTACCAGGAGCACCTGCGCGCCGGCCTGGGAAAAAGGGGCGAGATGCGCTGCCAGTTGACTTAGCCCGGGTGCCTCATTGAGCACCGGCACGATGATGGAGAACGCTCTTGATGACACGCCAATGGCCCGCCAATTACTCGTGCAAGGCCCCGCCGCAACTGCTGCCTTGCCCGGCCGTGCAGCCATAGCAATGGTCTGCCACGCGGATGGACTGGCCGGCGGGGTCAAATTTCAGCAACTCACGCAAGTGCGGGCGGCTGATGAATTCGGTGCTGGAGGGGTTGTTCAGAGGCAGGCCGAGCTGCTGGTTGAAGTCGCAGTCGTACAAGTAGCCCTGGTAGTCCACGCTGATGAGGCTGCGGCACATCACGCCGGCCAGGTTGCTCTGGGCGTAGTTGTCCCGCAGCAGCTTCATGTAGGGATTGAACTGGCCTTTGGAGATGAGCATGGAGCCAAAGCGCTGGATCGGCATGTTGGCCAGGGCGAACAAGTCGTTGAAGACAATGCCAAAGTGGCTGTGCAGCTCGCGCTTGTAGTCGGCCTGCAGTTTTTCCTGGTTGGGCGGCAGCGCAGGCCCTTGTGGGTTGTAGACCAGGTTCAGCGACAGATTGCTGCCCGGTTGGCCGTAGCCCAGGGCGTTGAGTTGTTGCAGGGCGGCAATGCTTTTGTCAAAGGTGCCCTCACCGCGCTGCTTGTCCACGTTTTCCAGCGAGTAGCAAGGCAGTGACGCCACCACCTCCACCTGTTCGCGGGCCAAAAAGTCAGCCAGAC
>JBIIVW010000114.1:0-10596 GCA_044339205.1 Rhodoferax sp.
CCCTGTCGAACGGAATCGCCTCTCTATGGTACAGCGCGACACTTTGGCGCAGTACGCCGCAGGAGACGAATTGGGAGAAATACCGAGCCGATGCCAGGCGGCTTTGGTCGCTGAGTCGTTGGGCGGTCATTGGATCGGTGGTCGGGTGGCTGGGCAATAACAGCTACCTGTACTTTGCAGGCGTTATGGCGGGCGTAGCAGCGTTGGCCGAGTTGAATGCGGCGCGACTGCTGCTTATTCCGATCGTGATCGTTGGAATGGCATGGGTCACCGTGGCCCGACCGGCCATGGGCCAGATGATTGCGAACGCAGAACACGCAAAACTCCGCGCATTTGTGTTGAAGTCGACAGTGGCCATGGGGGTCTTCGCCGTCGCCTATGTGGCCATCCTATTTGTCTCTTTTCCTTGGTTGAGTGGCCGTATTTTTGGTGACAAGTACAGTGACTTATCTCATTTGATGTTGCTGTGGGGGGTGTACTTTGCGGCCAACGTCGTTCGCAATGTAGGAACAGTTTTGCTCACCAGCTACGGCACATTTCGTGACCTGTTTTGGCAGGGCATTGTGTCTTTGATAATTCTGCTGGCAGCCAGCATGGCATTGACGCCTGTACTGGGTGTGGCGGGAGCGCTCAGCGCCATGATTCTGGTGGAGCTATGGGAGCTGGTTGTCAATTATGTCTACTTGCTGCCTCGCGCAAGACGCCAAAACGTGAATACGAGCTAGGTCTTTATGCTGATTAGCGTTTGTGTTTGTACATTTCGCAGGCCGGCGATGCTGTTGGACTTGCTCCACGCCATTGGGCGACAGAAGCTATGCGACCCTCAAACCAAGGTTGAAATCGTGGTGGTGGATAACGATCAGGCGCACAGTGCGCTCGCTGTGCTGAACGCCTGGCGCGGCCCGCCCGGTTTCACGCTCGTCTTCCTTCATGAACCGGAACCTAACATCTCCGTGGCGCGCAATGCTGCAATCCACCGAGCATCCGGCGACTGGATCGTCTTTGTAGATGACGATGAAACACCCGAAACAGACTGGCTTTTGAGGCTCTTGGAAACGCAACGCCACTTCCAGGCCGATGCGGTGTTCGGCCCTGTTGTGCCACGCTATGGTGAACACACGCCGAAATGGGTGCTTGATGGCGCCTACTTTGACAGACGGCGATTCGAGACCGGAACGCGGATTGATGAAGCGGACGCGCGCACGGGCAATGTATTGATCAAGGCCGATTGGCTCCGATCTTTGCAAGGCCCTTTCGACAAATCCTTTGGTCACACCGGCGGCGAAGACAGCCTTCTTTTTCGTGATTTGCTCGCGAGGGGTTGTCGTTTTGTATGGTGCGATGAAGCTATCGTGTCTGAAGAAGTGCCCCTTGATCGGGCCAACGTCCGTTGGTTGCTTCGCCGCTCTTTTCGGGTGGGCCAAACCTGGATTCGCGCAGAGCTCTACCGCCTGACCCCGGGCACGAAGATAAGGCGTGGTGTTGTGTTGAGCCTGCGCGCTTCGGTGCAACTCGTGGCAGGCTTGGCGTTGGCGCTTGTCTGGATGCCTGTGTCTCCCACCAAGTCATTCCGCTGGATTCGGATTTCAGCGATGCAAGCAGGAAAGATCACTGGCATGAGCCATTTTCAGTACCGTGAATATGGGACTTGAGATGCGCGATAGGCAGGTTGCTGGACGGACGCCTTGGGAGCATTACGTGGTGGACGGGCTGCTTTTTTCTGCGGTCATTTTTGCATTGTTGCCCTCGGGGTTTTCCTGGGCAAACTTCGAGGACAGCTCGACCTTTGTATCGGGCTCCATTGGGTACCAACTGCAATGGGGAAGTGTTTTCGCCGTGTCAGCCTGGCTCCTAATGCGCCATGGCAACACCTTCATTCGCAACCTCAAGTCGGTGAATCCGTTTTTGTTGGCGATGTTTGTTTATTGCCTTATTGGGGTGACGTGGTCACCTTATGCAGTCGTGACACTGAAGAAAGCAATTCAAGTTGCTGGGTTGATTCTTTTCAGTATGGCTATTCAACTGCACGGCAAGCCATGGACTCATTCTGTCAAGGTCATTTTGGCAGCGCTCACAGCCATTGAAATTGCATCTGCGTTTGTCGCCATTTTCATCCCCTCTTTTGGTATCGATGCCTATTTTGGCTATGCCTGGCGAGGCGTGGTCTCCGGAAAAAATACATTGGGTGCCATTGGTGCCTTGAGCTTGTTACTCTGGCTCTCATTGGGCCGCCTGAACGACATCAGAAAATCGGCGTGGTGGGCCGGTGTCGGCCTCAGCTTTTTAAGCGTCGTGATGTCAAGGAGTTCAACCAGCCTTGTTGTCGCGGTTGCAGGTGTCTTTATATTTTGGCTATTGCGTCGGCAACATATTGGATCGCCGATGTGGTTGCAAAGACTGCTCGTCATGGCGGGCTTGGCGCTGTTGCTCGCCATGCATTTATTTTTTATTTTTGAAGGGCGGCTTCCGGACCCAAGCGAATTGCTCGAACCGTTTGCCAGTTTATTTGGGAAAAGCGCGGACCTGACGGGGCGGGCAGATATCTGGGCACCGCTCTTGATTGAATTTGAAAAGCATTGGGTACTTGGCATTGGTTACGGTGCCTTTTGGTTGGGCCCGGGTAGCCCGTCACAACCGGTTTTAGACACATTGCAATGGATCCCTCTGCAGGCCCACAATGGCTACCTGGACATACTCAACGAATTGGGCGCCATTGGCGGTATTTTTTTCTTGGGGTTTCTGGCAGTGGATGCCCATCGGCTGTCAAGGTTGGTTCGAATTGACCGGAACGCAGCTGCTTTTTTTTCAGCCATTCTTGGGACTCTGCTGATCTCCAACATCTCGGAGAGCTCCTTGTTTCGAGGTGTTTCCTTTAACTTTCTTCTGTTGATTTTGTCCAGCCTTCGTGTCGGTACCATGCTGGATAACGAGTAGTTCACCATGGCCAACCACCCTCTATTGCTTTTGACACTGGCTGTCGCGCCAATATTTATACCAATCAGTGCACACGCCAACGTGGAGCTCGTTTTACAAATGGAGTCGTCCTTGCGATACGACTCGAACCCACTTCGCTTCACGCACAATGTAGATGTACAGCGCGCCCTCGGGGTTGACAAAAAGAGCGATTCTGTACTGGCCAATGATGTCAGGTGGTCTGTGGTCTACCCCCTGGGCTCGCCCGACACTCGGCTGGTATTTGGCGGGCAAGTGGGCCATCGGAACTTCGATGAAATGGCCTGGTTGAACCATTCGGAGTACGCCTACCGAACCGGACTTGAATGGCAGTGGGGTCAACTCTGGCGAGGCGAGGTTTTTCACGCCCAAAGTCAGAAACTGTTTGACTATTTGGATGGCTCTTTGACAACGCGTGATCTGTTGCGCCGGGCCACAGACAGATTCGAAGTGGCTTTGCGCATGACCCCTGATATCGAGCTTCCCCTTGCTTTGAAGAGCGAACGATTGACCTACGATTCACCCGATAATTTTTTCAATGAGAACCTGGAGAGAAGCGTCGATTTGGGCATTGCGCTACGCAGCGGGTCCGGATCCAGATTGCGGGTGGGCGTGCGCTCCGCTGATGCGAGCTTTCCCAACCGAACGCCAATTCAAACGGCCACGCTTGACAAATTTTTCCACGATAACGAGGTCTACTTCCAGACTGATTGGAAATACAGCGAAAAGACGCGATTCAGTGGACGCGTGGCGTCACTTCGACGGGGGTATAGCACCTTGCCCGCACTGGATTTTTCGGCTATGACCGTCGAATTTGCCGTCGACCACGATTACTCACCCAAAACAAAAATTGAAGTTTTGATCTGGAATCGACCGACCGGCTCAACCAACCCCGCCATACTTTATGCCATGACCGAAGGTGCGCAATTGGCGTTGCGTTGGCAGGCGACGGTCAAGACTCGCTTATCGTTGAAGCTGGCCAGAGAGTTGGAGCAATATCAGACCACCTCCGCCTGGTCTGGGCCGGTGAATCCCGTGGCGGGTCGGGTCCGTTTTGGCGCGAGTGCGGTTTATGCGTTCTCTCGCGATTTCAGTCTGTACATGGATGGATTCCGGGACGAATTGAACCGCGGAGGCTTGGGCCCTGGAATTACTCAAAACACGGTTCGCGCCGGGTTGGAATACACCTTTGAAAACCAGCCCGGCTTGGCCGTGCGATCCGGCCTGGGCGAACGCAGGCAGCTTCCGTGAAAACGAGATCCCTCCAATTGCAGCGCTGGATCAGCCAATACGCGTTTCGCGAAATCCTGCCTTTGCGCGGTGAGGCAGGCGTCATCAGTTTCAGTTTTGACGATGCCCCGAAAAGCGCCTGTGTGCTCGGTCGAGAGCTTCTTGAACAGTACGATTGTCATGGCACCTGGTATATCGCGGGCGGGCTGACTGACCAATTGGAAATGGGGCGCCCGTGCCATTCAGTCCAAGATGTTCAGGGCCTGGTCAGCGCTGGCCATCACATTGGTTGCCACACGTTTTCTCACCGTCCTTGCGATCAATTGAGTTCAATCGAGATGGCCAATGAGATCACGCGGAATGCTGCGTTTTTGGATGCGATCGGCGTACCCTCCTCAGAGCTTCATTTTTCATTTCCACTCGGCGCCTTTGATCTTGCGTCAAAACGAATGGCAGCCCAGCGGTTCGTGTCAACCCGGACGACCTCGGGCGGGGCTCATTTCGGCACAGCGGACCTGCATGCGCTGCGTGCGGAAAAACTCTATCAACACCTGATGATGCCCGCCCGCGTGGCGTCGCTGGCTAAAGAGGTCGCCGAGAAAAAAGGATGGCTGATCTTCTACACCCACGATGTCACCGAGAACCCCAGCGAATGGGGTTGCACACCGGAGCTTTTGAAATGCGCGATAACAACTGCCCTGGCGATGGGTTGCAAGGTGCTCCCCGTCAATCAAGCGATTCGGTATTGGGCCGACGGGCCGTGAATCAGGGCAGTGCCGCAGGATTGCGGAAATAGGGTTCGGACAATCGCTTGAACTGCCCCCGGTCGGTATTGAGATTGGTTTGGCTGGTGTGCCCCGGACTGAACACAACGCCGACGCCGCCAGCAGCCACCAGTTCTGCGGTGTGGGTCAGAAAATAATCCATCTTGTTGTCCCGAAAATTACCCGGAGTGCCACCGGCAGTCGCCGAAGGTACGCCCATCGGGGTTTGCCACCAAATCAGCGGTAACTGGATACTTTCGAAATAGAGACGCGCCTTGGCGAAATGAGAAGTGAAGTTCGGCAAAGTAGAGTTGCTGGCGTCCCAGGTGTAAGCAAGCCCATTGGCTCGATCACACCCTGCACCGTCCGCGGTGTATTTAGCTTCAAAACATCCAGAATCCCGATCGGCGGTCTGCATTACCGCAAAATCAGCCCGGCTAGCGCCAACCAGTTTCATGTAGTTTGCTTCTGTTGCTGCAAGGTCTGGAAACGTGGACGGCGGAAACCCGACATAGGCTTTGGGAGCCTGAGAACGAGCCATGTTGACCAGGCAATAACCCAACCCGATCATGTTGTTGGGTTGGTCTGCACAATCCGGGTTTTGTGTATTGACATGCACAAAGTGATTAACAGGGTTTGACGTCTGGCGCTGCGCATAACCCCAAAAATCGGGCTCGAAATTAACCAGTGCCGGCTTGCCGTAGGCCTTGAGCTCCCGGTACAAAATGCGCACATTGTTCCAATATTGCCGCATGAATTCTGGATCGCTCAGGCCCGTAAGATTGCCATCGCCAAGGGTTGCCATCTGGTACAGCGTGAACATGGGCACCGCACCCAACGTATCTGCGTTTTTGGCAACAACGCCCACATAAGCCCCCACAGGGCTGTTCCAGTTAATCCAGGAATCGTTTCCAACGCGATTGATGTATTGATCGTATATATCAATTTTGAGCGCTTGCGACTGAACCGATGCCATATTGACGGTCCCCAGCCCGATCAACAAGTGCTTCGGCTTGCCCAATGCGGCCGCCAGCGTAGCCGCCCGGCCTGCTGCCACTTGCGGGGTAGAAACTACCACGCCCGGTTCTGCCGGTGCGACATTGACCAAAGCAGGCTCTTGCTGCGTGCAAGCTTGGAGGCACAGCGTCACCAGGATCATCTGGGCCGCAGCGAGTCTTGTTCGGTTGGGCATGGAATTTTTTCAATCTTTGAATGAGTAGTCATTATCGCAATGTGATGGAGACGCCACTGTGTTAGGAAGTGCCTGAAATTTTTCATTCTGTAACACATCAGACCTAAAATCTGGCTTTATTGATCCACACCCCATGAGCCCCTTCAGAATTCGGAAATCGCCATCGGACGCGGCCCTCATCGTGCAGGCGCTGGACTTTATTGCTGTGATGGTGGGCGGATGGGCAGCCTATCATCTGCGTTTTTCAGTTCCTTCGGCGATGGCGGATCTGCGAGAGGGCGAGCTGCTTCTATTGCTCGTGCTCGCTGGATTCACAACCTTGGTGCTGGGCAAGATCGAGCGTCGATGGAAGGGTTCGTCTTTAACCGCGATGGTCGGGCGGGTGGCGGTGGGCTGGGTCGCGGTATGGACCCTGCTGATCGTCTTGCTGGCACTGACCAAGAGCGCGGAATCTTTCTCCAGAATTTGGCTGGTGACGTGGCTTATCTTGTCCTTGGCCACTCTCTCATTGGGGCGCATTTGTTCGTTTCTGGTGATGGTGCGCATGCACCGTTCAGGGCACTGGCTCAAAAGCGTGGTGTTGTACGGCGAGGCCGATGCCATCAAAGCGGTGCAAAGCCGAATAGAGCAAGAGTCCTGGAGTGGCTACACCCTTGTGAAGACCGTCTTGCCTGCACAGGGGTTGGAAATTGAAACAATTGACGCTACGCTCAAACCAGATGAAATCTGGATCAGTTTGAGCATGGCAACTCGGGCGCAGTTGGACGGCATCATGCACTCCCTGCGTCACTCCGTGGCCAATATCCGCTTGCTGCCCGATGTGACCATGTACCAAATTTTGAACAACGGCATGAGTATTAACGCAGGCATCCCCATGGTGGATGTGTCGGTTTCCCCGATGTTTGGGAGCCGAAAGGTGATTAAGGCGATGCTGGACTACATCGTGGCGAGCGTCATGCTTGTGGTCTTGAGCCCGCTGATGCTGGCTATTGCTCTGGCGGTCAAACTGACGTCCAGAGGACCTGTCCTGTTCAGGCAAAAGAGACTCGGATGGAATGACAACGAAATCTGGATCTATAAATTCAGATCGATGACGTTACACGAAGAGTCCGATGATCAAGTCACTCAAGCCCAGCGAGATGATCCACGGGTGACGCCCTTGGGCCGCTTTTTGCGAAAATCGAGTTTGGATGAATTACCGCAGTTCATCAATGTGCTGCAGGGCAGGATGTCGGTTGTGGGGCCTCGCCCGCACGCACTGAAGCACAACATTGAATACATGCAGCTTATCCCGCGCTATGCCTTGCGCCACAAGGTGAAGCCAGGCATCACGGGTTGGGCACAAATCTGCGGCTACCGCGGTGAAACCGACACCCTTGAAAAAATGGAGGGGCGTATCAAACACGATATTTACTACCTTGAACACTGGTCGCTCTGGATGGACCTCAACATCATTTTGATGACGCCTTTGGCAACGATTCAAAACAAAAACGTCTATTGAACCTTATTCTCTGTGCGTTGCCATCCATTGACGCAATTGCATAATTTTTGAATTCGATTTGATAGCCGCCTTCATGCCTTGGGCCGCCATGATGGCCTGCGAAACCAAAGCGGGTCGGGACACAGCGCCCTCGCCCAGCGGAACCTCAGCCGTTTTGAATCGCATCTTGTAGGTCGCTGTACCGCGTCCGAGATCGATCAGGGATAGTCCCGCGTCCCAACCCGTCTCGGCAATTTTTTTGAGCAGAATTAGTCCGGGTTGGTAATACGAATAAGCCGGCTCAAACACAGGAAACCAGGAGTGCAAGGTGTTGCCCGCGCGAAGACCGTAATGCACTGCGATCAATTTGTCACCCGCATGAAGCGTGCTCATCGACGCACCGAAATCAAGTCCTCCGGTCTCAAGAGCGCTGGCCATGAGTTGACGAATCCAAGACACGGCAAAAGGGTCTCCTGCGGTGCCTACCGTCTTGGCACGTTGCTCGGACTTCAAGCGCATCAGCTCTTCAAGCACGTGCTGATTGTTTTCGTGCATCTCAAATCGAACCGGTCCGAGATCCCGCTCCAGCCGCTTAAGCGATGCGCGTAGCGTCGTCAGAATGCCTGGCGACTTTGTATTTTGGACCACGCCCAGGCGCCGCACATAAGCATCCCACCCGCCCGCCAACTCCAACACAGGAGAGACGCTTCTCAAACGAACGAAGGGGGCAAAAACAGCCTGTGTCAGCGGCAAGTGATTGAAGCCAAAGTAAGTGCCTTTGCAGGCTTTAAGCAGTGCAGATGCCTGCAAATCAGCAAACGGGAGCGCAATCAGGCCATGGTAATCATTGAGACCGCCGCCCACATTTTTCAGGCGTCCAAAACTGTCTTTGTGGTGAGGAAAAAAACCAGCAACGATGCCGCCAGACTCAATCACCGCAACCCGCACGGCTTGGCCGGTACCGACTACCAGGCGCGTGAATTCCGGGTGATAGTAAGGACTGCGCAACGACACATCGCTGCTTTGAATTTGTTTCCAGCGCTCAATCAGTCCAGCATCGAGTTCACTGGCTGATACAACCGAGATTTTCATGCACTGGTATCTCGTCGGCCGATGGCATCGTACTCAAAGCCCTGAGCCTTGACCACCGCAGGGGAGAAGAGATTGCGCCCATCAATCACCACCGCCGACTTCATCAGCGCGCGAAGCTGATCCCAGTCAGGCGTTCGAAACTCGCGCCATTCCGTGACGATGATGACCGCATCTGCACCTGCGGCAGCCTCGTAGGCATTGGGGACAATTTCCAGCCCCGGGCGTTCGCCCAGAATGCGCCGGGCTTCCTTGTCTGCCACCGGGTCATAGGCCCGCACCCGTCCGCCACGGGCCAGAATGTTTTCAATCAAGGTCAGGCTTGGGGCTTCCCGCATGTCGTCGGTATTGGGCTTGAAGGCGAGTCCCCAGACCGCAAAGGTTTTGCCCTTCAGGTCCGGACCGAAGCGCGCCACCAGCTTGTCGGCAAGAACATTCTTTTGCAGCTCGTTGACCTTCTCCACGGCCATCAGCAGTGTGAGCGGGCTGTCGTTGTCCTGAGCCGTCTTGGCCAGCGCTTTCAAGTCTTTGGGGAAACAGGAGCCCCCGTAGCCGCACCCCGCATACAAGAAGCTAAAGCCGATTCGGGGGTCGGAGCCGATCCCCTTGCGCACCGACTCGATGTCCGCATCAAGACGCTCGGCAAGCAAGGCCAACTCGTTCATGAAACTGATGCGTGTCGCCAGCATGGCATTGGCCGCGTACTTGGTCAGCTCTGCGCTACGGATGTCCATGGAGAGCAGCCGGTCGTGGTTGCGCAGAAACGGTTCGTAAAGAGCCCGCATCACCCCCAGCGCGGGTTCGCTGTCAGTGCCCACCACAATGCGATCGGGACGCATGAAGTCAGCCACCGCTGCGCCTTCTTTCAGGAACTCCGGATTCGACACCACCGAGAAACTGGGGGTTGCCCCGCGCAGCGCGAGTTCATCGTCAATCGCTTGACGCACTTTGTCCCCGGTACCCACAGGAACCGTACTCTTGTTCACCACGACCGTGTACGCACTGGGCATGTAGCGCCCAATATCGCGGGCGGCAGCCAGTACGTGGGTCAAGTCAGCCGAACCGTCCTCGTCCGGCGGCGTTCCCACAGCAATGAACTGCACCGCGCCATGTTCCAAAGCTTCGCGCGAGTTCGTGGTGAACTTCAGTCTGCCCGCGGCCACATTGCGCCGAACAATGTCGTCCAATCCCGGCTCGTGAATGGGAATGCCACCGGCGTTGAGTAGCTCCACTTTGCGCAAGTCCAGATCCAGACAAACCACAAAATTGCCCATTTCAGACAGACAGGCTCCCGTGACCAAGCCCACATAACCCGTGCCGACCACTGTGATCTTCATTGAAATTGACCTCTAAATGATGTTGGCAGCATTATTAATGCTGTTCTGTGACCAAAATGGATCTCCTGAGTGGTCAACCGTAAAATCTTTGATTTCACCATCGCCCTTGATCATGCCCAACCCGCCGCACCGAACGGTGACTCTGTTTGGTTTACGCCTTAACGCCGTCACATTCAAAGAGGCCGTCACTTTATTGTGTGAGCAAGTGCCCCACCGGCCAGCCCAGGTGGTGGTGACACCCAATGTAGACCACGTCCTGTCCCTGACCGATGACCCGGCCCTGATGGCTATTTACAACACGGCTGATTTCGAGTTTGCTGACGGTATGCCGGTGGTTTGGGCCAGCAGACTGCTGGGTCAATCATTGCCTGAACGGGTGACCGGTGCCGATTTATTTGTCGCACTGTGCCAACACGCAGTGGTCGAAAACTGGCGAGTCAGTGTGGTTGGCGGACTGCCCGGCCAGGAGCCCATGCTGGTGCAGCGGTTTGGGCAAGTTTTCCCCGGCTTGCAAGTGGCAATCAAGTGCCCCGAAATGGGCTTTGACTACCG
>JBIIVW010000115.1:0-10574 GCA_044339205.1 Rhodoferax sp.
CCGGAATCACGGATTTGGGCGCAAATCGCCCTTCCAGGAGCAGCTTGGACAACGGATTCTCGATCCGCTGCTGAATCGCGCGCTTCAAGGGGCGCGCACCAAAGACCGGATCAAAGCCCACCTTGGCTAGTTCGGCCAGCGCAGCCTCAGACACTTGCAGCGTCAACTCCATCTTGGCCAAGCGGGCTTGCAGCACCTGAATCTGGATACCTGCGATCTTGGCAATGTGGGTTGCATCAAGCGCATGGAACACCACCGTCTCGTCAATGCGGTTCAAAAACTCCGGGCGGAAGTGGTTCTTCAACTCTGCAGTGACAGCGTCCTTGATGTCCTCGCTGTCTTGCCCCACCATCGACTGGATCATGTGCGAGCCGATGTTGCTGGTCATCACAATCACCGTGTTCTTGAAATCCACGGTACGTCCTTGCCCGTCGGTCAACCGGCCGTCGTCCAGCACCTGCAACAGCACATTGAACACATCCGGATGGGCCTTCTCCACCTCGTCCAGCAAGAGTACGCTGTAGGGCTTGCGGCGCACGGCTTCGGTCAGATAGCCGCCTTCCTCATAGCCCACGTAACCCGGAGGCGCGCCAATCAGGCGGGCCACGGAATGCTTTTCCATAAACTCGCTCATGTCGATGCGAATCAGGTGATCCTCGGAGTCAAACAAGAAACCCGCCAGCGCCTTGCACAGCTCGGTTTTGCCCACGCCTGTGGGTCCGAGGAACAAAAAAGATCCCGTCGGGCGATTGGGGTCAGACAAGCCAGCGCGCGAGCGCCGGATGGCATTGGCCACGGCCACAATGGCCTCCTCCTGCCCCACCACACGCTCGTGCAGCTTGCCCTCCATTTGCAGCAGCTTGTCGCGCTCTCCCTGCATCATTTTGCTCACCGGAATGCCAGTGGCGCGGCTGACCACCTCGGCGATCTCTTCAGCACCGACCTGGGTGCGCAGCAAACGGGGTGCAGCCTCGCTGCCCCGTGTCGCTTCACGCGCCTGGACTTCCTGCAGGCGCTTCTCCAACGCTGGCAAGGTACCGTACTGCAATTCAGCGACCTTGTTGAAATCACCCTTGCGAGTCAATTCCTCAATCTGGAACTTGAGCTTCTCGATTTCTTCACGCACCTGGGCGCTGCCCTGGGCACTGGCTTTCTCGGCCTTCCAGATTTCATCCAGATCAGCAATTTCCTTTTGCAGCTTGCCAATCTCGTCGTTGATCAACTCAAAACGCTTTTGCGAAGCCTCGTCTTTTTCCTTGCGCACGGCTTCACGCTCAATCTGCAACTGAATCAGGCGACGGTCCAGCTTGTCCATCACCTCGGGCTTGGAGTCCATCTCGATTTTGATCTTGGAGGCAGCCTCGTCAATCAAGTCAATGGCTTTATCTGGCAGAAAGCGGTCGGTGATGTAGCGGTGGCTCAACTCGGCGGCGGCCACAATGGCAGGGTCTGTGATTTCGACGTTGTGGTGTTTCTCGTAGCGCTCTTTCAGGCCCCGCAAAATTGCAATCGTGGCCTCCACCGTGGGCTCACCCACCAAAATCTTCTGGAAACGGCGCTCCAGAGCGGCGTCTTTCTCGATGTATTTGCGGTACTCGTCCAGCGTCGTGGCGCCCACGCAGTGCAACTCACCCCGGGCCAGCGCTGGCTTGAGCATGTTGCCCGCGTCCATGGCGCCTTCGGCCTTGCCGGCACCCACCATGGTGTGCAGTTCATCAATGAAGACAATCGTCTGGCCCTCATCCTTGGCCAAGTCCTTGAGCACGTTCTTCAGGCGTTCTTCAAACTCGCCGCGAAATTTGGCACCCGCCAACAAGGAGGCCATATCCAGCGACAGCACCCGCTTGCCTTTAAGAGAATCCGGCACCTCACCCGCCACGATGCGCTGCGCCAAACCTTCCACAATGGCCGTCTTGCCGACGCCCGGCTCACCAATGAGTACCGGGTTATTTTTGGTGCGGCGCTGCAATACCTGAATGGCGCGGCGGATTTCATCGTCCCGGCCAATCACCGGGTCGAGCTTGCCCATGCGAGCGCGTTCGGTCAGGTCAACACAGTATTTCTTGAGAGATTCGCGCTGGTCTTCGGCGTCGGCGCTGTCCACGTTTTGCCCACCGCGAACGGCGTCAATCGCCGTCTCCAGCGACTTGCGGGTCAGCCCGTTTTCCTTGACCATGCGGCCAATGTCCTGTTTGCTGTCAGTCAAGGCCAGCAGAAACAACTCACCGGCGACAAACTGGTCACCTCGCTTGATGGACTCCTTTTCAGCCGCCTGCAGCAAGCTGACCATCTCACGCCCGATCTGCACCTGCTCGTGGCCTTGCACCTGGGGCAGCTTTTTCATGGCGGTCTCTGCAGCGGCAGTCAGCCCCGTTACATTCACCCCGGCGCGTTGCAGCAGAGCCTTGGGGCCGTCTTCCTGGCGCAGCATGGCAAGCAAGACATGGGCAGGTTCAATGTATTGGTTGTCGTTGCCAAGCGCCAATGTCTGGGCTTCACTTAGGGCCTCCTGAAACTTGGTGGTGAGTTTTTCGATGCGCATAACACTCCTTTGAATTCTCCTGCAGTTTGATGCTGCTCGGGTATTTTCAAGGTGCAGACGCGCTCCCGGGGCTGACATTCATCAAGCCAGGCGCTGTACGCGCCTGATCTTGGGTCATCAGCCGTTGCTTGACGCAATGCCCCACTTGGCCAGGGCGACATCGTCAGTCACCCGCGCATCTACCCAGCGGGCCCCGTCGGGCATTTGCTCTTTTTTCCAGAAGGGAGCCTGGGTTTTAAGGTAATCCATCAAAAATTCACAGGCCTGAAAACTCTCGCCCCGATGGGCGGAGGTCACGGCCACCAGCACAATCTGGTCCAGCGGCTGCAATAGACCGATGCGGTGAATAACCCGGGCACCAAAAATATCAAAGCGCTGATGCGCCAGGTCAATCATGGCCTCGATCGACTTTTCAGTCATGCCGGGATAGTGCTCCAGCTCCATGCTGCTGATGCTGCCCGGTGTGCCGGCGGTACGATCACGCACCGTGCCGACAAAGCTGCATACAGCCCCAACGCGGGCATCTTGCGCACGCAGGGCGGCAATCTGGTCCGTCAGGTCAAAGTCTTCAGTCTGAATCCGGACCCGGGCCGCCTGGGTTGATGGGGTTTGCATGGCGTTATCCCCCTGTGACCGGCGGGAAGAAAGCCACCTCGGCGCCCTCCACCAAGGCCGCAGACTCATCGCTCATGATTTGATTGAGTGCCATGCGCACGGCGCGACCCCGCGCCAGACCTTCAGCATGCGCACCCCCCAGCGAGATCAATTCATCGCGCAAGGCACCCAGCGTCGCAGCCTGGGTATCGAACACCTGGGTGGAGACGCCCACAAGCTCCCGAATGGAGGCGAAATACTTCACATTGAGCCTCATCCCAAGACCTCCGAGAATGGAATAAATCGCACGACATCGCCAGGCGCGATGGTCTGGCCCGGTGGATTATCCAACAGGCCATCGGCCCACACGGCAGAAGTCAAGACCCCCGAGCTTTGGTTTTCAAACAAATCCAGCCCCCCCGCGGCATTGCGTCGCACCCGCAAGAATTCACGTCGTTTATCGGCTCTAGCCCAAGTGAAATCTGCCCTGATAGCTACTGATTCAGGAGCTAAATCGGTCGCACCTTGCAATTTCAGCAAGAACGGGCGCACCAGCAGCAAAAAGGTGACAAAACTGGACACCGGGTTTCCCGGCAGGCCAATAAAGTGCGCTTCATCCACCCGTCCGTAAGCAAACGGCTTGCCCGGCTTGATGGCAATTTGCCATAAGTCGAGGCTACCCAGGGACTGCACGGCCGGCTTGATGTGATCTTCTTCCCCCACCGACACGCCGCCGCTGGTCAAGATCAAATTGTGGTGCCTGGCCGCGCTGCGGAGCGCATTCACCGTGGCCTCAAATCGGTCCGGCACGATACCCAGGTCCGTCACCTCGCAACCCAGACGCAGCAACAAAGCGCGCAAAAAGAAGCGGTTTGAATTGTAAATCGCACCAGGGCGCATGTGCTGCGGCGCCACGTCACCCGGCATCACCAACTCATCCCCGGTGGAGAAAAGGGCTACTTTGGGGCGACGCATCACCGGCAGTACGGGCAGCCCGATGCTGGCCGCCAGCCCAAGGGACGCCGGCGTCAAACGTGCACCTTTGGAGAGCACCACGGCCCCCAGGGCCACGTCTTCCCCCGCCCGCCGAACCCACTGGCCCGGCTCGGGGGCGACTTTCACCTGCACCCCACCGTTTGGCGCATCCACACAATCCTCCTGCATCACCACGGCGTCTGCCCCGGCAGGAATCGGTGCGCCGGTAAAGATACGTGCCACGCTTAGCGGGGCCAGGGGTGCCCCGGATGTGCCGGCGGCAATGCGTTGGCTCACCGGCAACACACCTCCGGTCATCACATCAGCACACCGCACCGCGTAGCCGTCCATCGAGCTGTTGTCCTGCGGCGGCACGTGCAAGGCAGAGACCAGGTCTTGGGCCAGCACCCGACCATCGGCATCAAAAGTGGAGACCGACTCCACCTCGGACAACACATGGGCGAACCCCAGCAACTCTGCCAGGGCAATGTCGAGGGATTTGAGTGATTTTTGGGGAGGGCGTGGTGTGTTCATGCAAAAATCTCCGGGCGGTAGTCGAACCGGTTGCCATGGGCCGTCAACCAGGAAACGACCGAGTCAGGATCGTTGAGGTCAAGCACGTCAAGGCCGGTCGCCTGAGGCAACTGCTCGGGTGAATCGGTGGCAATGGCCACAATAAAATCGTCATCCATATAACGCGCCGGCTTCTGCGACTCGGCCCGCCAGACCTCGATCTTGAGCAAATCGGACTCTTTGAAGCCCTCGACCAACACCCAGTCCACGCCATCGTATAACTCGGCAATCAACTGGTGCACCGTCAATTTCGCAGGCTGCTCAAACTCCCGGATCAAGGCGAGGCGCTTATCCGAGGCGACCACGACTTCAAAAGCACCCGCCTCGCGGTGCCGGTAAGTGTCTTTGCCGACATGGTCAATGTCAAAACGATGATGGGCATGCTTGACAACCGAGACGCGCATCCCCTGCATCCGAAAAATGGGAATCAGTTGCTCCACCAACATGGTCTTGCCCGAACCGGAGTAGCCGGCAAAGCCCACGACCTTCATGGGCAGTGCCGCTCGATGTAGGTCTTGACGGCCTGCGCATCCGCCGCCATACGAATGACCCGCTTGGGCAAGGCCTCAATGCCCTCGAATTTGGGTGGACGGTTGGGCTCCTGGCCCAGCGCTTCCACAATCGTTGCTGCAAATTTGATGGGCAAGGCGGTCTCCATCACGATCATGGGCACGCCTGGCTGAAGGTGCTCATGCGCCACCTTGACGCCGTCGGCCGTGTGGGTGTCCACGATCACGCCATGACGCTCAAACGTATTCTTGATGGTTACAAGGCGGTCTGCGTGGGTGCTTTTTCCACTCACAAAACCATAGCGTGCAGCCGCTTCGCAGAAGGCCGGGTCGGCGCTCAGGTCAAAGCGGCCCTCCCGGCTCAACGTATCGGAGAACAAGGCTTTGATCCGCGCGCCATCGCGCCCCAGCAGGTCAAAAACAAAGCGCTCAAAGTTGGAGGCCTTGGAAATATCCATGGACGGACTGGACGTCTCAACGGTGTCCGCACTGCTTCGCACGCGGTACACACCCGTGCGCAAAAACTCGTCAAGCACATCGTTTTCATTGGTCGCCACCACCAGCTTGTCAATCGGCAGCCCCATCATGCGGGCCACATGGCCCGCGCAGACGTTGCCAAAATTACCACTGGGCACCGTGAAGCTGACCTTCTGGCTGTTCTCTGTGGTCGCCTGGATGTAGCCAGCAAAGTAATACACCACCTGCGCCAACAGACGCGCCCAGTTGATGGAGTTGACCGTTCCAATTTTGTACTTGCGCTTGAATTCCAGGTCACTCGACACCGCCTTGACCATGTCCTGACAATCATCAAAGACACCGTCGACCGCAATGTTGTGGATGTTCTCGTCCATCAGACTGAACATCTGCGCCTGCTGAAACGGACTCATGCGGCCAAAGGGGCTGGTCATGAACACGCGTACGCCTTTCTTGCCGCGCATCGCGTATTCGGCCGCGCTGCCCGTGTCGCCACTGGTCGCACCCAGAATGTTCAACTCTTCGCCGCGCCGTGCCAACTCATACTCAAACAGGTTGCCCAGCAACTGCATGGCCATGTCCTTGAACGCCAGAGTAGGGCCATTGGAAAGCGCTTCCAGCCAAAGGTCGTTTTCCAAATGGCGCAAAGGAACAATCTCACCCGTACCAAACACCTCGGCGGTGTAGGTTTTCCGGCAGATAGCCTTCAGATCAGCGGCAGGAATGTCGTCGATGTACAGAGACAAAATCTCGAACGCCAAGTCGCCATAACCTTGCTCATGGTAGACCTTGCGCCAGCGCGTGAGCGTGGCCTCATCCACCTGCGGGTAGTGCTCTGGCAGATACAGACCACCGTCAGGCGCAAGACCTTCGAGCAGGATTTCACAAAAGCGCTTACGTTCAGCGTGGCCGCGGGTGGACAGGTAGTTCATCAGGCCAACTCTTCTTTGCGAATACGGGTAATGGGCTCCAGGACCGTGGGCAGCGCTTGCATCAAGGCCATGGCGGCGTTCATGCGGGCTTCCACGCAGTCGTGGGTCAGGATGATGACGTCGGTCTGGGGGACAGCGCCCTTGGCATCACCACCCACCTCATCGGCTTCGCGCTGCAGCACGGCGTCGATGCTGATACCGGCTTCAGCCAGGATACCCGTGACCTTGGCCAGTACGCCCGCCTCATCGGCCACGCGCAGGCGGAGGTAGTAGCTGGTCACCACGTCGCCCATCGGCAACACAGGCAAATCGCTCATGGCGTTGGGCTGGAACGCCAGATGCGGCACGCGGTTGAGTGGGTCAGCGGTGTGCAGTCGAGTGATATCCACCAGATCGGCAATCACGGCACTGGCGGTGGGCTCGGAGCCTGCGCCTTTGCCGTAATACAGCGTGGTACCCACGGCATCGCCTTGTACCATGACGGCGTTCATGGCACCTTCCACATTGGCTATCAGGCGCTTGGTCGGCACCAGGCTGGGGTGCACGCGCAATTCGATGCCACCCGTGCGGTTCGTCGCGTCGGGCGCCCGGCGCTTGGCAATACCCAGCAGCTTGATGCGATAACCCAATTGCTCGGCGTATTTGATGTCGGCAGCGCCCAACTTGGTGATGCCTTCCACATAGGCTTTGTCAAACTGCACCGGGATACCAAACGCAATGGCCGACATCAACGTCACCTTATGGGCCGCGTCCACACCTTCAATGTCAAAGGTCGGGTCCGCCTCGGCGTAGCCCAGGCGTTGAGCCTCCTTGAGCACCGCGGCAAAGTCCAGGCCTTTGTCACGCATTTCACTCAAGATGAAATTGGTGGTGCCATTGATGATGCCGGCAATCCACTGGATGCTGTTGGCTGTCAGGCCCTCCCGCAGGGCCTTGATGATCGGAATGCCGCCCGCCACGGCCGCTTCAAACGCAACCATCACCCCTTTGGCGGAAGCAGCGGCAAAGATTTCGGTGCCATGCACAGCCAGCAAGGCCTTGTTGGCTGTGACAACATGTTTGCCAGCAGCGATGGCTTCCAGCACCAACGTTTTGGCAATGCCATAGCCACCAATCAGCTCAATCACGATGTCGATGTCGGGGTTGGCAATGATCTTGCGCGCATCGTCGACCACCATCACGCCCTCGCCCACCAGACTTTGGGCACGCACCACGTCCAGATCGGCCACCATCGTGATCTCGATACCCCGGCCGGCACGGCCCTTGATTTCTGCCTGATTGCGGCGCAACACATTGAATGTGCCAGAGCCCACGACACCCATGCCCATCAGGCCTACTTGAATTGGTTTCATTGTTAATTATTAGTTAAATATGCCTATAGCCGGCACTTAATAAGGATTTATAGGTTCAAAAAAAATAGCAACTCAGGTGCTGTGCCGTTTGCGGTAACTTTCCAGGAATTTCGCAATGCGGTGAATCGCCTCGCGCAAATCATCTTCGTGCGGCAGAAACACAATCCTGAAATGGTCTGGCGCTGGCCAGTTGAAACCGGTGCCCTGCACCAACATCACCCGAGTCTCCTTGAGCAACTCCAGGAAGAACTGGCGGTCATCCCCGATGGGGTACATCACCGGATCAAGCTTGGGAAACATATACAGCGCAGCCTGGGGTTTGACACAGCTCACACCGGGGATAGCTGTGATCAACTCATAAGCTAGATCGCGCTGGCGGCGCAACCGCCCGCCCTCGCCCACCAGGTCATTGATGCTCTGATAGCCGCCGAGCGCGGTCTGGATCGCCCACTGCCCTGGCACGTTGGAGCACAGCTTCATGTTGGAGAGCATGTTCAGGCCCTCGATGTAGTCCCGGGCGGGCTTCTTGTCCCCGGACACCACCATCCAGCCTGCACGGTAACCGCAGGACCTGTAACTCTTACTGAGCGAGTTGAAGGTAAGCGTCAGGATATCCGATGACAAACTCGCCATGGCGGTGTGCCGCACGCCGTCATACAGCACCTTGTCGTACACCTCGTCAGCCATTATGACCAAACCATGCTCGCGAGCGATGTCAATCACTGACTTGAGCAACTCAGTGGTGTAAATAACGCCCGTCGGGTTATTGGGATTGATCACCACGATGCCCTTGGTGCGCGGGGTGATCTTCGCGCGGATATCGTCCAGATCCGGCATCCAGCCGTTCGATTCGTCACACACATAGTGCACAGGCTTGCCACCCGACAGGCTGGTTGCCGCCGTCCAGAGCGGGTAATCCGGCATGGGCAGAAGCAACTCGTCGCCATTGTCCAGGAGTGCGTTGGTGGCCATGGTGATCAATTCACTGGCACCGTTACCCAAATAAATGTCGTCAAGCGTTACGCCGGCAATGCCCTGCTTTTGCGTCTCATGCATCACGGCCTTGCGCGCCGCAAAAATACCTTTGCTGTCCGAATAACCGGCCGAATTAGGCAAATTTCGGATCATGTCCTGCTGGATTTCTTCCGGTGCATCAAAGCCGAACACAGCCAGGTTACCCAGGTTGAGCTTGATGATCTTCTGACCTTCATCCTCCATCTGCTTGGCGGCATCCATGATGGGGCCGCGAATGTCATAGAGCACGTTGGCCAGCTTGGCAGATTTGGTAATGGTTTTCAAAGTCCCTCCAGACGTCAACAACACGAGGCGAAACCTATAATTTGACCACATTTCCAGCCGCCTACCGGTAATTGACGCACCGCAACATTCACAGCATTATTTTTTCAAATATGAAGTTCCAGCCAGACCTTATCAAAGTCCAATCCATCAACGGCTACGGACCTGGCTGGATTGGCATCGGAGGTGAAAAGATCACTGACAGCATCGTCATCGGATCACGAGGTGAGCGCTTCTCCTGGGCTTGCCAACGCTTCGCCGACCTGACACCGGCACACTTCGCACTGCTGGCAGACTTGAACACCGAGTTGGTGATATTCGGCAGTGGCCATAAAATCCGTTTTCCCCAGGGGGTCTGGATCAGGCCCTTGATCGATAAACAGATCGGCATTGAGACCATGGATACGCAGGCAGCCTGCCGGACCTACAACATCCTGGCCAGTGAAGGGCGCAACGTAGCCGTCGCTCTGCTGCTTGAGACTGACCTCGGATAACGCGTTTGATGGCCCGCCGGGCAAGTAATTTCAGGGTAAAATAGATAGTTGTAGTCGTGGGCGCCAGTGCGCTGTCAAAGGATAGTGCTCACGACTTGAGAGAACGACGCATCCTGTCACACGAGATCATTAGAACTATGGCGATTGTTGTCAATAAACCCATTCCTGAATTTGAATCGAATGCCACGAGCGGCATCAAGGTGTCCAACACGTCGCACCTTGGTAAAGTCGTTATTCTGTATTTTTACCCCAAAGACAACACGCCTGGCTGCACCACGGAAGCGATGCAGTTCCGTGATAAATACAAGGATTTCATCAAGGCTGGAGCCACCGTATTTGGTGTGTCGCGAGACAACATGAAATCCCACGATGAGTTCAAAGCCAAGCTGGAACTTCCATTTGAGCTTATCGCCGACACAGAAGAAAAAATGTGTCACATGTTTGGTGTGGTCAAAAACAAGATCATGTACGGCAAAAAAGTCAAAGGTATTGAACGCAGCACCTTTTTGATCGGCGCCGATGGCTTGCTGAAAGAAGAATGGCGTGGCCTGAAGGTCCCCGGTCATGTCGATGACGTTCTTAAGGCCGTCAAGGACCTCAAGAAAACAGCTGCGTTGGTCTGAACATAGAAGAGCTGTAAGACCCGACGGGTTAGACTGTCGCAAAGATTGAGCATAATGATACGTATGCTGATCAAGTTCCCCGCCGATCTTCCAAACAAAAAGCCGTCTTGATCCCAAGGCGGCTTTTTCGTTTTCAAAGCCGAAAATCAACTCATTCATTGCGAGTAAATCCGACCATGCCATTGCCCACTGCTCCTGCCAAACGTGCCG
>JBIIVW010000015.1:0-33737 GCA_044339205.1 Rhodoferax sp.
ACCATGAACACCACCACCGACGTCGACTTTCTGGCCGGCACCGGTGTGGTGGCCAAAGACTGGGCCAAGCGCTTCCCCAACAACGCCGCGCCCACCACCTCCACCATGCTGTTCCTCACCCGCAACGGCAACCCCAAAAACATCAAGGACTGGGATGATCTGGTCAAGCCCGACGTCAAAGTGATTGTGGTCAACCCCAAGACGGGTGGCAACGGCCGCATGGCTTACCTGGCCGCCTGGGGCTATGTGCGCGCCAAGGGTGGCACCGACGCTCAGGCCGCCGAATTTGTGGCCAAGCTCTACAAGAACGTGCCCGTGCTGGCCAAGGGCGGACGCGATGCCACCACCATCTTTTTGCAGCGCAACATTGGCGATGTGCTGGTGACGTTTGAGTCTGAAGTGGTGTCAGTGGACCGCGAGTTTGGCGCCGGCAAGGTCGATGCCATTCACCCGTCCGTGAGCATCGTGGCGGAAAACCCGGTGGCCGTGGTGGAGCGTACCGTCGCCAAAAAAGGCACGGGCGAGTTGGCCAAGACCTACCTGAACTACCTGTATTCTGAAGAAGGCCAGGAGATTGCTGCCAAACACGGCCTGCGCCCCCGCTCGGCGGCGGTGCTCAAGAAATACAGCAACGTGTTCAAACCCATGCAGCTGTTTGCCGTAAGCGACTACTTTGGCTCGTTGGCTGAAGCACAAAAAGTGCACTTCAACGACGGTGGCCAGTTTGACAAGCTTTACACGGTCAAATAGATAGACCTATGGTCGCGCTGCCCGCAAGGGCGGCAGGCTAGGCTTCTCGGTCCTGGTTTTTTGGGGTGATTGGCTTTTTACGGGCTGGCTGCATCGACCACACGTCGTTGGCGATGGTTTGAAGCTGTAGAAAGTCAATCGGCTTGGAGAGACGCATCACCTCTTCCGGCAAACCGCCATGGGCTTGAATCTCAGCCAGGGGCAGTCCGCTGACCACGACGATCGTCATTTTTTTGAACCGCGACATCTCGCACAAAGCCCGCACAATCTGAAACCCGTTGGCGCCGGGAAGGCGTAAATCGCAGATCAGAAGCCTGGGCGACATTTCGCCGACCATAAACAAGCCTTCGAAGCCATTGGGTGTTGTGTAGACCGTGACCTCATACGGCCACTGCGCAATGTGACTACGGTAAAGCTTGAGCAGCGACAAATCATCTTCGATGATCAAAAGCGGCAGTGGCTCAGGTTTTGGCGCCAGTGAAGCAACTTGAGCGCGTTCGCGCATGACTCGGACGACCGATTGTTGGCTAATGCGGCGGTGACCACCGGCCGTTTTCCAGCCTTCCAGATAGCCCTTTTCAAGCCACTGTTGCGCCGTGCGCAATGAAATACCCAACAAGGTCGCCGCTTTTTGAGTGGTGAAGTAATTCAACGCCATAGGTTTTCCGGAGTCACACGAAAAAATGAAACTAGATGTTTTATTTTTCAGGGCCAATTGACTCCTGCAGGGCAAGTTTTAATAATAGGTGTCGTTATACCCAAAACAGCCATGTTATTTCCACTGTTTTTAATCGCCGTGGTTGTTTCATGTGCGGTGCTGCTTTTTATTAGCGTCAACGCTGTGCTGGACTTGGAAAGTATCCCGTTCTCGCAGGCCGATATGGCGATCAGCTTTTTGATCATTCTGGCATCAATCCTGGTGACGCCTTACTTGATCAGCCGAGACCGTCGCGCCAAAAACGCAGAAAAAGCGATTGATAGCGCCAACGCCGGCTACTGGGTTCTGAGCAGCGAGGGTGTTTTTCTTGACGTCAACCCCGCCTACTGTCGTATGGTGGGCTACAGCCGCGCTCAAATCCTGAGGATGTGCATTGCTGATTTCGAGGCCAAAGCCACGCAAGCTCAGATTCGGGCCCAAATCCAGCGGATCATTCAGAGTGGCCAGGAAAAATTTCAGACCCGACACAAAAAACGCAACGGTGGCTGGGTTGATCTGGAGATTACCGTCACCGCGGTAGGAGGGCAGGTCATTGCATTCTTGCGTGACATCACTGATCAGAAAAAAGACGCAGAGGTCATCAATGACCTGGCCTTTTTTGACCTTCTGACAGCCTTGCCCAATCGGCTTCTTTTGCAGGATCGCATGGAGCAAGCCCAGTTGAATGCGGCACGCATCGAATGCCATGGCGCCATTTTGTTCCTTGACATCGACAACTTCAAGGTACTCAACGACACCTTGGGCCATGCAACGGGTGACAAATTTCTACGGCAAGTGGCCCAACGCCTCACGGCCTGCGTACGCGAGGGTGACACGGTCGCCCGGTCAGGAGGCGACGAGTTCGTGGTGGTCTTGGCCGGTTTGAACAAGTGTGAACTTGAAGCGGCCGCTGAGGCGGAGGTGATCGCGAGGAAAATACTGACCAGTCTCGCACTCACCTACCAGTTGGGCGCGACTGAGCAGCACAGAACAGCCAGCATGGGGATCACTTTATTCAAGGACACCACGGTCTCCGTTGAGGATCTCCTGAAGCAAGCTGATTTGGCCCTGTACAAATCCAAGGAATCGGGGAGCAATGCCTTGAGCTTCTTTGATCCGGCCATGCAGGCCACGATCGAGACGCGCACCACCCTGGAGACAGACTTGCGCTCGGCCCTTCAAGAGAACCAGTTTTTTTTGCACTACCAAGCGCAGGTGGGGGGTGAAAAACAACAGGTGACGGGTGCCGAGGTACTGGTGCGCTGGATTCACCCCACGCGCGGCCTGGTGTCGCCGGCTGAATTTATTCCCTTGGCTGAGGAGAGTGGACTCATTTTGCCCTTGGGCCAATGGGTACTTGAAACCGCCTGTCGCCAGTTGGCCCAGTGGGCGACCCGACCCGGGCGGGCCGATCTCATCCTGGCCGTCAATGTCAGTGGCAAACAACTGCAACAGGTCGATTTTGTGAATCAGGTCGTTGCGGTGCTTGACCGCACTGGCGCCAATCCCCACCGGCTCAAACTGGAAATCACGGAGAGTGTGCTGATCTCCAACCTGGAGTCCATCATCACCCAGATGAGCGCACTGAAGGCCTTGGGTGTTGGTTTTTCGCTGGATGATTTTGGTACCGGCTATTCATCGTTGGCCTACCTCAGCCGCTTGCCTCTGAATCAACTCAAAATTGACCGCTCTTTTGTGATGAACATCGAAAACAGCGACAACGCGGTGGTGATCTGTGCCGCCATCATCAGTATGGCGCACAGTTTGCGGCTCCAAGTCGTGGCAGAAGGGGTTGAGACCGAGGCCCAGCGCTATTTTTTGAGCACAGTGCACCGGTGCCAGTTTCTTCAGGGCTATCTGATCAGTCGCCCAATACCGGTAGAAGAATTTGAAGCTTTTGTCCAGCGAAGTAACCAGCATTGACCTCACGCTGGGTCGAGCCGATCGGCCGGGGCTGGCTGCCAGCGGGCTTGTTTTAGACGCGTTTTCGCATAAGTAAACAATAACAATGTAGTTTGCGATATATGCCCATGTACTGAGAATCAAGGCTTCGTCACAGTCCCGTGACTTTTTTGCGCTGATTCTCTTCCATGCCCATTGCCTCCACCGTCCGACGCCGCCCGATGCGCCGCGTGTTACCCGGCTTCAACCTGACGCTGGGCTACACCCTGTTTTACCTGTGCCTGATTGTGCTGATTCCGCTCTCGGCCCTGGTGTTCAAAACCTTCACCCTCACTTGGGAACAATTCTGGGCCGCCGTGGCCAGCCCGCGCGTGGTGGCCTCTTACCAGTTGACCTTTGGCGCCTCGTTGATCGCCGCACTCGTCAACGTGGTGTTTGGCCTGCTGATTGCCTGGGTGCTGGTGCGCTACCAGTTTCCGGGAAAAAAAGTCATTGACGCGCTAGTAGACCTGCCCTTTGCGCTGCCCACCGCCGTGGCCGGCATCTCGCTGACGGCGCTGTTGGCCAGCAACGGCTGGATCGGCCAGTTGGTCGAGCCCTATGGCATTGCCCTGGCGTTCAACCGCAACGGCATCGTGATTGCTCTGATTTTCATTGGCCTGCCCTTTGTGGTGCGCACGGTGCAGCCGGTGCTTGAAGACTTTGAGAAAGAGCTTGAAGAAGCTGCAACCTGCCTGGGCGCCACGCGCTGGCAGACCTTTCGGTTTGTGATTTTTCCGGCCATTGCGCCCGCCCTGCTCACCGGCTTTGCGATGGCGTTTGCCCGCGCGGTGGGGGAATACGGCTCGGTCATTTTTATTGCCGGCAACATGCCCATGATTTCTGAAATTACGCCGCTCATCATCATCGGCAAGCTGGAGCAATACGACTACGCTGGCGCCACCGCCGTGGCCGTGGTCATGCTGTGCTTCTCGTTTGTGTTGTTGCTGATCATCAACGCGCTGCAAACCTGGCAGCGCCGCCGCTCGGGAGCCGCATCATGAGTGATCCACGCGCACGTCGCACCGCCCGTTCGGGCACCACCGAGCCGGTCTGGGTCAAGTGGACCTTGATCGGTATCGCGCTCAGCTTCATCTTCTTGTTCCTCATCTTGCCGCTAGCCGCCGTGTTCACCGAGGCGCTGCGCAAAGGGTTTGATGCCTATTGGGAGGCCCTGAAGGAGCCCGATGCCTGGAGCGCGATTCGCCTCACGCTCATCACTGCGGCCATTGCGGTGCCCCTCAATCTGGTGTTTGGCGTGGCCGCAGCCTGGTGCATTGCCAAGTACGAGTTTCGCGGCAAGGCGTTTTTGACCACGCTGGTGGACCTGCCGTTCTCGGTGTCGCCCGTGGTCGCCGGCTTGGTGTATGTGTTGATGTTTGGCGCGCACGGCTGGTTTGGGCCGTGGTTGCAGGCCAATGACATCAAAATCATCTTCGCCATTCCAGGCATTGTGCTGGCCACCATGTTTGTCACTGTTCCGTTTATTGCGCGCGAGTTGATCCCGCTGATGCAGGCGCAAGGCACCGAAGAAGAGCAAGCCGCCATTGTGCTGGGCGCCACCGGCTGGCAAACCTTCTGGCACGTGACACTGCCCAACATCAAGTGGGGCCTGATTTACGGCGTGATTCTTTGCAACGCGCGGGCCATGGGCGAGTTTGGCGCGGTGTCGGTGGTCTCAGGCCATATACGAGGCCAGACCAACACCATGCCGCTGCACGTGGAGATTTTGTACAACGAGTACCAGTCGGTGGCGGCCTTTGCGGTGGCCTCGCTGCTGGCGCTTCTGGCTGTGGTCACGCTGATGATCAAGTCGGTGGTGGAGTGGCAGTCTGAGCGTGAACAAAAGGCCGCCGCCTTGCTGCCGCCCGAGCGCCCTCTGGTTTGAATTCAACATAAAACAGTCAACAGTCAAGAACATCATGAGCATCGAAATTCGCAACGTCAGCAAAGACTTTGGCACCTTCCACGCGCTGCGCGACGTGAGCCTGGACATTGAGTCCGGAGAACTCGTCGCCCTGCTCGGCCCCTCGGGTTGCGGCAAGACCACACTCCTGCGCATCATTGCCGGTCTGGAAACCGCTGACCACGGCAGCATCCTGTTCAGCGGCGAAGACACCACGGACAAACATGTGCGCGAGCGCAACGTGGGCTTTGTGTTCCAGCACTATGCGTTGTTCCGGCATATGAGCGTGTTTGACAACGTGGCCTTTGGCCTGCGCATGAAGCCGCGTGCCATACGCCCCAGCGAAGACGTCATCAAGCGAAAAGTGCACGATCTGCTGGGCCTGGTGCAGCTGGACTGGTTGGCCGATCGCTACCCGGCGCAGCTCTCAGGGGGCCAGCGCCAGCGCATTGCCCTGGCCCGCGCCCTTGCCGTGGAGCCTCAGGTGCTGTTGCTGGACGAGCCCTTTGGCGCGCTGGATGCCAAGGTGCGCAAGGAACTGCGCCGCTGGTTGCGCCGCCTGCATGACGACCTGCATGTGACCAGTATTTTTGTCACCCATGACCAGGAAGAAGCACTGGAAGTGGCCGACCGCGTGGTGCTGATGAACAGCGGCAATATCGAGCAAATTGGCTCCCCGCAAGAGGTGTGGGATCACCCTGCCAGCCCGTTTGTGTATGGCTTTTTGGGCGATGTGAACCTGTTTCATGGCCGGGCCCATGAAGGCGAAATGTTGATCGGGGAAGACCGCCACGGTGCGCGCCTGGACACACCCGAGCACAGCGGCGCGCAAGACGCCAAGGCCTTTGCCTATGTGCGTCCGCATGACCTGGAGGTGCAGCGCTACACGCCGGGCCTGAACCCCGGCGAGCGGCAACGGGGCATTGTGGCCAAGTTGGTGCGCTCCATTGTGGTCGGGCCCATTGCCCGGCTGGAACTGCTGCCGCTGGATGCCAGCGCGGCCGGCAGTGGCGAGATCATTGAGGCGCACATTCCGTCACAAACCTTCTCGGCGCTGGACCTGAAAGAGGGCGAGACGCTGGTGCTGACGCCCCGCAAGGCGCGGGTGTTTGTGTCTTGATGGAAAACTGAGCCGCTCACGCGGCTCAGGCGTCTGCCTTCTTCAAGGCGAGTGCTGCTTCATACAGCTCGTTGCGTGAGCCGCCCGTGATGTCGGCGGTGAGTTTCACAGCGGTTTTCAAGGGCAGTTCGGCCAGTAGCAGCTTGAGAATGCGCTGCTCGCTGGTGGACTCGTTGGTCACCACAGCCGGATGCAGTACCACCACAAATTCACCTCGGCAGCGGTTGGCATCACTCGCCAGCCAAGTCGGGAAGCTGCTCGCCTCGACCGTGGCGACATCCTCAAATTGCTTGGTTAGTTCGCGCCCGATGGTCACACGGCGCGTGCCCAACACGGCCAGCGCTTGTGCCAATGCCTCAATCCGGTGGGGCGCCTCCAACATCACCACCGACCGGGGTTCGCCAGCCAGGGCGGTGACCGCTGTGGTGCGTTCCCCTGATTTGGATGGCAAAAATCCGGCAAACACAAAGGCGCCATGTTGGGCTGCCTCGTCGGTGATGCCGGCCACGCTCAAGGCAGCCGTCACGCTGCTGGCGCCGGGCAGGGGCACCACGCGCAGATGTTGTGCGGCCACGCTGGCCACCAGCCGCGCGCCGGGGTCGCTGATGGCCGGGGTGCCCGCGTCACTGGCATAGGCCACGCGCTGGCCCTGGCGCAGGCGGTCAATGACGGTCTCGGCGGCTTGCGCCTCGTTGTGCTGGTGCACGGCCAGCAGTTGGGCGGGGGATTTGTCAATGCCATAGGCCCGCAGCAAGGCCTGGGTGTGGCGGGTGTCTTCGCATGCCACGGTGTCGGCGAGTTGCAAGACATGCAGGGCCCGCAGCGTGATGTCAGCCAGGTTACCAATCGGCGTGGCCACGACATACAGCGCGCCGGGCGGATAATTCTGCTGACCCGCCGCCTCAAGGGCGGCTTGCAATGCAGAGGTGTAAATAGAAGTCAATGGAAGTTCCTCAAATCAAGGCCATGGTCAAAGTCCGCACGACCAAGCAGGTGGGTGATGCGGCCGAAGACGCGGCGCTGCAGCATTTGCAGCGTGCAGGCTTGCGCCTGTTGGAGCGCAATTATCGGACCCCGGGGCGCGGTGGTGGCGAAATCGACCTCATCATGCGCGCGCCAGACGGCACCGTGGTCTTTGTGGAGGTGCGCCACCGCAAAACCGCCAGCCACGGTGGCGCAGCAGCCAGCGTGAGTGTCACCAAGCAGCGGCGCATCATCTTTGCCGCACGCCACTACCTGATGCGCCTGAACACCCTGCCACCGTGCCGCTTTGATGTGGTGGGCGTGGAGCCTGGTGCGCTGGAGTGGCTGCAGGCGGCTTTTGATGCCTGCTGATCGTTGGGGGATAGCCACGCGGGTATCATTGACTCATGCTTGAGCAACGTATAGAACAACACTTTATTGACAGCGCTGACTTGAAATACCAGTCAGCCCAGGTCCTGAGCAAACCCATTGCTGCGGCTGTGCAGGCCATGCTGACCTGCGTGACCAGTGGCAACAAGGTGCTGGCCTGCGGCAACGGCGGGTCAGCCGCCGACGCACAGCATTTTGCGGCCGAGTTTGTCGGGCGCTACGAGCGAGAGCGGCCCGAACTGGCCGCGCTGGCCCTGACCACCGACAGCTCCATCCTCACCGCCATTGCCAATGACTACGATTTCAGTGTCGTGTTTTCGCGCCAGGTGCGGGCCCTGGGGCAGCCAGGCGATGTGCTGCTTGCGATTTCAACCAGCGGCAACTCGGCCAATGTGCTGGCCGCCATTGAAGCCGCCCATGAGCGCGAGATGGTCGTCGTGGGTTTGAGCGGACGCGGGGGCGGCAAGATGCAGCAGGTCCTGCGCGATACCGATGTGCACATTTGTGTGCCCCATGACCGCACGGCGCGGGTGCAGGAGGTTCATATTCTGGCCCTGCACTGCATTTGTGATGCCGTGGATGCCCAGTTACTCGGAGACCAGGAAACCTGATGATGAAATTTAGAACTCAAAAACTGATCACCCTCGCCGTGCTGTCCGCCAGCATGGTCACCGCGCTGAGCGCTTGTGCCCCCATGATCATTGGCGGGGCGGTGGTCGGCTCCATGATGGCCATTGACCGGCGCACCACCGGCACTCAAATCGAAGACGAAGGCATTGAGCTGCGCGCTGCCAGTGCTTTGCGCACCACCTTGGGCGACCGTGTTCACGTCAATATCACCAGTTTCAACCGCCAGGTGCTGTTGACGGGTGAGGCGCTCACCCCACTGGACCGGCAGCAGGTCGAGCAGGTGGTTGGCAAGGTCGAGAACGTTCGTGCAGTTGTCAATGAAGTGGCCGTCATGGGTCACACGTCCCTGAGCCAGCGCTCCTCTGACGTGCTGGTCACCAGCAAGGTGAAGGCCGGTCTGGTGGATGCCAGAGACATGTCGGTGAACGCCTTCAAGGTAGTGACCGAGCGCGGCACCACTTACTTGATGGGCCGGGTCACCAAGCGCGAGGCCGACCGGGCCACCGAGATTGCCCGCAGCGCCGGCGGCGTGCTGAAAGTGGTGCGTGTGCTGGAAATCATCAGCGAAGACGAGCTTCGCACTTTGCAACCCGCTGCGGCACCAGCCCCCAAGCCGGCGATGTAAGCCGGCCAGGGCGGCGTTTACTTCAGCCGCTTGATCAGGCTGGAAGTATCCCAGCGGTTGCCGCCCATGTGCTGCACATCGGCGTAAAACTGGTCCACCAGGGCAGTGACAGGCAGGCGCGCACCGTTGCGCTTGGCCTCGTCCAGCACCAGCCCCAGGTCCTTGCGCATCCAGTCCACGGCAAAGCCAAACTCAAATTTTCCCGCAACCATGGTTTTGCCGCGGTTGTCGAGTTGCCAGCTCTGCGCTGCGCCTTTGCTAATGACGTCAAGCACCTGGTTCATGTCCAGCCCGGCCTCCTGGCCAAAGGCAATGGCCTCCGCCAAGCCCTGCACCAGCCCTGCAATGCAAATCTGGTTCACCATCTTGGCCAGTTGGCCAGAGCCACTCTCGCCCGTGCGGGTAACAGCTTTGGAAAACGCCATGGCAACCGGCTGCGCGGAGTCAAACGCGGCAGCGTCGCCGCCACACATGACCGTGAGCAGGCCGTTTTGTGCACCGGCCTGGCCTCCCGACACCGGGGCATCAACAAAGTGCAGGCCCAAGTTCTTGGCGGCGCCATACAGCTCGCGTGCCACGCTGGCCGATGCCGTGGTGTGATCGACAAAGACGGCGCCGGGTTCCATGCCGGCAAAGGCGCCGTCAGCGCCCAAGGTCACATGGCGCAAGTCGTCGTCGTTGCCCACACAACAAAACACGAATTCTGCGCCGCGCGCTGCTTCTCGCGGCGTTTGAGCATGTTTTACGGCGCCAGCCGGCGTGAATTCAGTGCACCATGCTATTGATTTTGTGGTTGTCCGGTTGTACACGGTGACTTGGTGACCCGCGCGGGCCAAGTGGCCGGCCATGGGGTAGCCCATGACGCCCAGGCCCAGGAAGGCGACGCGGCGTGAGGGGGTGGATTCGTAGGTTTTGGCGTTGATATTGGTGGTCATACGATGGCAAAGTTTTCAGTGCCAGCACCCAGGTCTTGTGACCGACTGCGCAGGCTGTTGAGTTTGATCTGCAAGCGCAGGTCGTTGAGGGAATCTGCATTGCGCAGGGCATCTTCGTAGGTGATCAGGTTGGCCTCAAAGGCATCAAATAGCGCCTGGTCAAAGGTCTGCATGCCGAGGTTGCGGCTCTTCTTCATAATTTCCTTGATCTCGGTGACTTCGCCCTTGAAGATCATGTCGGAGATCAAGGGCGAGTTCAGCATGATTTCCACCACCGCAGTGCGGCCCCGCCCATCTTGCTTGGGGATGAGGCGTTGTGAAACCAGCGCCTTGAGGTTGAGCGACAAATCCATGAGCAACTGGGCGCGGCGCTCTTCAGGGAAGAAGTTGATGATGCGGTCCAGCGCCTGGTTGGCGCTGTTGGCGTGCAGCGTGGCCAGGCACAAATGCCCGGTTTCCGAAAACGCGACGGCATGTTCCATGGTCTCGCGGTCCCGAATCTCACCCATCAGGATCACATCCGGCGCCTGGCGCAGGGTGTTTTTGAGGGCTGCGCCCCAGCTGTCGGTGTCCAGCCCCACCTCACGCTGGGTCACCACGCAGTTTTTGTGCGGGTGCACAAATTCAATCGGGTCTTCGATCGTGATGATATGCCCGAAGGTGGTCTCGTTGCGCCAGTCGACCATGGCTGCCAGCGTGGTGGATTTGCCCGAGCCGGTGGCGCCCACCAGAATGCACAGGCCCCGTTTGGACGAGGACACCTCTTTGAGAATTTGCGGCACACCCAGGCTGTCGATGGACGGCAGGCTCAAGGGAATCACCCGCATCACCATACCGATCTTGCCCTGTTGCACAAAGGCGTTGACACGAAAACGCCCCACACCGGGGGGCGCGATGGCAAAGTTGCATTCCCTGGTGCGCTCAAACTCGGCCACCTGCTTGTCGCTCATGACCGAACGGGCCAGCGCAAGAGTGTGCCCCGCATTCAAGGGTTGAGGCGAGACTTTGGTGATCTTGCCGTCGACCTTGATGGCTGGGGGAAAGTCTGCGGTGATGAAGAGGTCGCTACCGTTGCGGCTCACCATCAGTTTGAGCAGGTCGTTGACGAATTTACTGGCTTGATCGCGTTCCATAAGGCGCTCCGATAGGGGGACAGGAGGACGGGGCGGGCCGGTTTAGCCGGGGAAGTTGTCGGGAATTTTGGCCTTGGAGCGGGCCTCTGCCGCGCTGATGATGTTGCGCTTGACCAGATCGGTCAGGTTTTGGTCCAGCGTTTGCATGCCCACGCTGTTGCCGGTCTGGATGCTGGAGTACATCTGCGCCACCTTGGCCTCACGGATCAGGTTGCGAATGGCGCTGGTGCCCAGCATGATCTCGTGCGCGGCCACACGGCCCTGGCCGTCCTTGGTTTTGCACAGGGTCTGGGAGATCACCGCCTGGAGCGATTCGCTCAACATGGCGCGCACCATCTCTTTTTCTTCAGCGGGAAACACGTCAATGATCCGGTCAATGGTCTTGGCTGCGCTGGACGTGTGCAGTGTGCCAAACACCAGATGGCCGGTTTCGGCCGCCGTCATGGCCAGGCGGATGGTCTCTAAATCGCGCATTTCGCCCACCAAAATGGCGTCCGGGTCTTCGCGCAGGGCCGAGCGCAGGGCGGCGGCAAAGCTCAGGGTGTGGGGCCCGACCTCGCGTTGGTTAACCAGACATTTTTTGGACTCGTGTACAAACTCGATCGGGTCTTCCACGGTCAGGATGTGGCCAAACTCGGTCTCGTTCAGAAAGTTGACCATGGCGGCCAGCGTGGTGGACTTGCCCGAGCCGGTGGGGCCAGTGACCAGCACCATGCCACGCGGCTTGAGGGCCAGATCGGCAAAAATCTTGGGGGCACCCAACTGCTCCAGCGTCAGGATCTTGCTGGGAATGGTCCGAAACACCGCCCCCGCGCCGCGCTGGTGGTTGAAGGCGTTGACCCGAAAGCGCGCCAGCCCGTCAATCTCGAATGAAAAGTCGATCTCCAGAAACTCCTCGTAGGCTTTGCGCTGCGAGTCGTTCATGATGTCGTACACCATGGCGTGTACCTGCTTGTGGTCCAGCGGCTCGACATTGATGCGCCGCACATCGCCATGCACGCGGATCATGGGCGGCAGGCCGGCTGAGAGGTGCAGGTCGGACGCCTTGTTTTTGACGCTGAAGGCCAGTAATTGGGTGATGTCCACAGGGGATCCTGATTCTGTTTGTTAGGCTTGGGGCAATTATGACCATGATTGACATCAACCTACGTACTGTTCGCGACCGAATGGCCCTGGCCTGCCAAGCGGCTGGCCGCGACCTCAATGAGGTCACTTTGCTGGCGGTATCCAAGACCTTTGGCCCGGATGCCGTCCTGGCCGCCCACGCGGCGGGGCAAACCGCTTTTGGCGAAAACTATATTCAAGAGGCCGTGGAAAAGATCAAGGCACTGCGCCATCTGCCCTTGGAGTGGCATTGCATCGGCCCGATCCAGAGCAACAAGACGCGTCTGGTGGCCGAGCACTTTGACTGGGTGCACACGGTGGACCGGCTCAAGGTAGCGCAGCGCCTGAGCGAACAACGCCCCGCCCACCTGGCGCCCTTGCAGGTGTGCATTCAGGTCAATGCGGATGGTGGCGCCAGCAAATCGGGCGTGCCCCCCGAGGAGGCGCTGGCGCTGGCGCAGCAGGTGGCCGCGCTGCCGGGCCTGCGCTTGCGGGGCGTGATGAGCATTCCTGAGCCAGCTCCTGATTTTGATACTGCATGTGCTTTATTCATGCCGGTCAGAGCCGTCTTTGACGCTTTAAATGCCCAGGGGCTGAACCTCGACACCCTGTCAATTGGCATGAGCGCCGACCTGGAAGCCGCTATTGCGTCCGGCAGCACCCTGGTGCGGGTGGGTAGCGCCATTTTTGGTGGACGCGCCAAGCCAGCCTGAGCCCGGTCTGTGGTGTGGCATGGTTCATCCGCAAGAGGGAAAGCGCAAGGAGCCCTAGAACGAATCTGCCCGGGTGGATTCAGGTGGCTCCACGGCAAACATCTCCTTGCCGCGTCGGCCTCGCCAGTCGCCAAGGAGCAGCAAAATAGGTGCCGCCACGAAAACCGACGACAAGGCCGCAATCACAATGCCAAAAGCCATCGGCACGGCAAAGCTTGCTACCGCCGAGCCGCCCCATATGGCCAGTGGCAGCACCGCCAAAAACGCGGTTACCGAGGTGTAGAGACTTCTGGTCAGCGTCTGGTTGACGGACAGGTTGATCACCTCCCGCAGCGAGCTCTTGCGCAAGGTGCGCAGGTTCTCACGCATGCGGTCATAAACCACCACCTTGTCGTTGACCGAATAGCCGACCAGCGTGAGTAGCGCGGCAATGGCCGTCAGGCTGAAGTCAAGGCCGGAGATGGCGAATACCCCCAGCGTCAGCGCCACGTCCAGCACCAGCGTGACGATGGCACCCACGGCAAAGGGCCACTCAAAACGCGCCCAGATATAGATGAGCATGGCGAAGGCGGCCAGAATGACGGCCAGCACACCTGCGGTAGCGAGTTCGCCGCTGACCTTGGGTCCCACAACCTCGGTGCGCTGGAAGTTTGCCTGCAGGTCGATGGCACGGATGGCCGTCTTCAAGCTCTCCACTGCAACCGTCTGCTGCATTTCGCCGCCGGGTTGGCGCTCCACACGCACGAGCAGTTGGCCCTCGTCCCCCACGGCTTGCAACGACACCTCGCCCAGCCCCAGCCCATCGAGCTGCGCGCGGTAGCGGGCGATGTCGGCCTGCCCGCCTGACGTCACCTCCATCTGGATGCCACCGCGAAAGTCGATGCCAAAGTTCAGCCCCGGCTTGACCAGCAGGGCGGCTGAGCCGAGCACCAGCGCCGCACACAGGCCCAGCCCCCAGAAACGCGCCTTCATGAAGTTGAAGTTCGTGCCGTCCGGCACAGGGCGAAAGCCCATCAGCGGCCGAATATGAATTGTCTTGAGGCGGCGAGCGCGCGCAATACTGAGCATCATCACCTTGACCACCGACACAGCGGTGAACATGGAAATCACGATGCCCAGCGCCATGGTGATGGCGAAACCGCGTACCGGGCCTGAACCGAACCAAAAGAGCAGTACCGTGCCCAGGAGCGCGGTCACGTTGCTGTCCATCACCGTGGCATAGGCGCGCTTGAAGCCCGCGTCGATGGCCGCCAGCGCGGGCTTGCCCTTGAGCGCCTCCTCGCGGATGCGTTCATTGATCAGCACGTTGGCGTCAACCGCCAGCCCGATGCCCAGCACAATGCCGGCAATGCCCGGCAGCGTCAGCGTGGCGCCCAGCAGGCTCAGGCCGGCAATGGTGAGCACCACGTTCAGCGCCAGCGCCACATTGGCCACCAGCCCCCAGCCGCCGTAAAGCACGTACATGAACAAAAACACAAAGGCAAAAGCCGCGATGCCGGCATAGATGCCTTTTTGAATGACGTCGCTGCCGAGGTCGGCCCCCACGCTGCGCTCCTCAATCACCGTCAGCTTGGCGGGCAGCGCCCCGGCGCGCAAGAGCGCGGACAGTGTGCCGGCCTCCTCGACCGTGAAGCTGCCTGAAATTTGCCCCGAGCCTCCAAGAATGGGCTCGCGGATGACCGGCGCGCTCAGAACCTTGCCGTCCAGCACCATGGCAAAAGGTCGGCCGACATTGGCCTCGGTGATCTGCCCGAAAAGCCGGGCGCCCACCCGGTCAAAGCGGAAATTGACCACGGGCTCGCGGGTCGTGGGGTCAAAACCGGCACTTGCATCCGACAGCCGGTTGCCATCCAACTCAATTTTGTTGCGCACCGGAAAGCTGTTGCCCTCGTTGTCTTGCAGCATGCGGATGTCCAGGTCTGATGGATTGCCGATCATGTGAAAGCTCATCTTGGCCGTCGAGCCGAGCAACGCACGCAGCTGTGCGGGGTCCTGCAGCCCTGGCAGTTGCACCAGGATGCGATCTGCCCCGACCCGCTGAATGGTGGGCTCCGCCACGCCAACCTGGTCCACGCGCTGGCGAATCACCTCCTGGCTTTGTTCCACGGCGCGGGCGGTGGACTGCAGTAGTCCCTCGGGTGTGAGCGTGAGCGCAACGCCGTCGTTGCCGCTGGCGATGACGGAAAGGTCTTTGCGCGCCGCACCGACAGGGTTGGACAACCCGGCCAGCAGCGTAATCGCACGGTCTTGTTGTGCCGCGTCGCGCAGCGTGATGGTGACGCTCTGCTCGCCGGCCTGCACCGAGCGCCAGGGCGCATCGGCCTCGCGCAGGATACGCCGCGCATCTTCGGCGAGATTGCGCACGCGTTCGCGGCGCAATTCGGCGCCGTCCACCTCCAGCACCAGATGCGAGCCGCCGCGCAAGTCCAGGCCCAAAGCCACCGGCTTGTTGGGCAGATAGGCGGGCCAGCGCTCCATCATCGAGGCGGGCAGGACGTTCGGCAGGGCAAACAAGATGCCCGCCAGGAAGATCGCCAGATAGACGGCGACCAGATAAGGGGAGTTTTTCATCAAGCACTCAACAAGGGGTGCGCGCGCCATCAAAGCGCACGTCGGGTTGCGAAACGAGAAGGGCAGGCGGCAGCGTGCAGCGCCCGTATAACGGGAGCGCCAGGCGCCGCGCCTCAGGCTTGAAAAACTTTGGAGGGAGGTGCCCGGGTCAAGGGTGTTTGCCAGCGCGGCGCCGCCCGGGCTGGCAGCCCGGTAAGCTCCTGCGGCTCGGCCTGCCGCTCAGCGGGTTCGAACCAGAAGCCTGGGAGCGGCAGGACCACCCCGATGGGTGTATGCGGCAGCACCTGCGGGCTGCTGACAACAGCCCATGTCGACACCTCGATGTCCGGCTCGGCGCGTGCCCACCGGGACGCCTGTGAGGTGCCGCCTTGGCGCCACTGCGTCAGTACTCGGGCCTCGATGCGATTGGCCGCCGCATCGGGCAGCAGACCCATGGCGCTGCCCATTCCGCTGTAAAGCAATGCCGCCCAAAACGCCAGTGTCAGCATGAGCAGCTGTGTCCAGTTCCAACCCGCAAGGTGGTCGTCCAGCCGCGCAGTCGCCGTCGGCGTCAACGCGGGCGCTTGAGAGTTGGAGGCTTTCTGGAAACAGTCAGTTGACATTCGCGGGAGTTTAAGCGAGCTGAAGGACGCCGGCTGAGTCCAGCGCCTCGTGGGGATTTGGCGCGTGCATATTGACCAAGCCAGCCCGGCGCGATGCCAAACGCAGGCCCGGCGATCCTTGGGTTTCGTTAGCGCCCTGGCAGAGGCAGGCGGGTGGCGTTTTTGACTTCTTCCATGACCGCGTAGGTGCGCGTCTCGCGCACACCGGGCAGCTGCCACAGCACCGTGCCTGCAAATTCGCGGTAGGCCGTCATGTCGGCCATGCGGGTTTTCAGCAGGTAGTCAAAGCCGCCGGCCACCATGTGGCACTCCATGATCTCGTCGCGCACCTGCACGGCGGCCTTGAAAGCGTCAAACACATTGGGCGTGGTGCGGTCCAGCAGCACCTCCACAAACACCATCAGGCCCGCGCCCAGCTTGAGCGGGTTGAGGCGGGCCTCGTAGCCCAGGATGTAGCCCTCGCGGGCCAGCCGCTGCACCCGGGCCAGCACCGCCGTGGGCGACAGGGCCACGGTTTCGGCCAGTTTCAGGTTGGAGAGGCGGCCGTCCCCTTGCAGTGCCTGCAAAATCTTGAGGTCGATGCGGTCCAGGTCTGGCAGGGCTTGGTTCATGGGGCACTCATGACAGGCGGTAGGTGTCGAGGTGAATGCTGGTTTCGGTGTTGCTGATGCCGCGTATCAGCCGAATGCGCTCCAACACCTGCGACAGTTCCGACAGGTGCGCTGCGCGCAGCTCGGCCAGCAAGTCCCAGCGGCCATTGGTGTCGTGCAGGCAGGCCACCCCAGGCTCGCCCAGCAGGCTGGAAATGACAGCGCGCGTTTCATTGCCGGCCACGGCGATGCTCATCCAGGCGCTGATTTGGGTGGGCTGAGCTTCGGGCCGCAGGCGCACTGTGTAGCCCACAATCACGCCGGTGTCTTCCAGCTTGGTGATGCGGTTGCTCACCGTGCCGCGCGACACGCCCAGCTTGCTCGCCAGCGTGGCCACGCTGGTGCGTGCGTCCTGACGCAAGAGCGATAAAAGTTGTTGATCAGTTGCGTCCATATTGGCATTATGGCAGCGGCAGGCTGCAAAGTGGCATAAATTTGTCGTAAAGCGCGCAGATTTGCCGGTTTACATTGGCAGGCAGGCCGCAGATACTAATCCTCATTGGTCAATCATGGCCCGCAACCTACCGGAGTTTCTCGCATGCAACCGCCCTCAGTTATTCAAACCCAGTTTCTCAGTGTGCAAGACGTGGCAATGATGCTGAACCGTGTGGGTACCGCAACCGCCCTGCGTCACTTGGCAGAATACATTCGCGCCGACTACCTGCGCTGGAGAGACTTTGACAAGTGTGCCCGCGTTGCCAACCACTCGTCAGATGGTGTGATTGAACTCATGCCCATTGCCGACGGCAGGACCTACACCTTCAAATACGTCAACGGCCACCCCAAAAACACACACTCTGGGCTGCCCACCGTGATGGCCTTTGGCGTGCTGGCCGACGTGGCCACCGGCATGCCCGAGCTCCTGAGCGAGCTGACGCTGACCACCGCGCTGCGCACCGCCGCCATGTCAGCCGTGGCAGCCCAGGCGCTGGCGCGGCCCGACAGCCGGCGCATGGCGCTGATTGGCAACGGCGCGCAAAGCGAGTTTCAGGCGCTGGCTTTTCACCACCTGCTGGGCATTGAAGAAATCACGCTATTTGACACCGACCCGGCCGCCACGCAAAAGCTCATTGAGAACCTGCGCCACACCGCACTGCGCCTGACCGTGTGCGCCAGCATTGCCGAGGCCGTGCGCGGCGCCGACATCGTCACCACCGTCACGGCTGACAAAACCAACGCCGCCATACTGACGGCTGACATGCTGGAGCCTGGCATGCACATCAACGGCGTGGGCGGCGATTGCCCCGGCAAGACCGAACTGCACCCCGACGTGCTGCGCGGCGCGGCCGTGTTCGTGCAGTACGAGCCGCAAACCCGCATAGAGGGTGATCTGCAGCATTTGCCCGCCGACTTTGCCGTGACCGAGTTTTGGCAAGTGCTGGCCGGGCACGCGCCGGGCCGCACCTCTGAGGCGCAGGTCACGCTGTTCGACTCGGTGGGGTTTGCGCTGGAAGACTATTCCGCCCTGCGCTACTTGCGTGATGTGGCTCGCCAACTTGGGCTGGGTCAGCCCTTGGCGCTGATTCCGGCACTGGGTGACCCCAAAGACCTGTTCAGTCTGATTCGTCCGCCGCAGACCCGGCTGGTCGGCCCAGCAGCGCAAGCGGCTGAGTCCGAACTGGCGGTGGCTGCATGAGCGTCACTCTCACCACTCACCGCGCGTTCGGCGGCGTTAGCCTGATTGGCGTGCCTACGGACATAGGCGCCGGCACGCTGGGTGCCCGCATGGGGCCCGAGGCCCTGCGCGTGGCGGGTATTGCCCAGGCCATTGCGCAGTTCGGCTTTGAAGTCAAAGACTGCGGCAACCTCGATGGCCCGCCCAACCCTTGGCAGCCTGCAGTCAACGGCTTTCGTCATTTGCCGGAAGTGGTCCAGTGGAACCAGTTGCTGAATGACGCGATGTATGCTGAACTCCAGGCCGGGCGTCTGCCCATCATGCTCGGTGGTGACCACTGCCTGGGTATTGGCTCAATCAGCGCCGTGGCGCGGCACTGCCGCGATACGGGCAAGAAACTGCGCGTGCTGTGGTTTGACGCCCATGCCGACTTCAACACCGCCACGCTCACGCCCAGTGGCAATATCCATGGCATGCCAGTGGCCTGCTTGTGTGGGCAGGGACCGAGAGAATTGATAGAGATTGGTGGCCATAGCGCTGACCACCCCGCCCTCAAGCCCAAGGAGATTCGCCAGATTGGAATTCGCAGTGTGGACGCTGGAGAAAAGCGCCTGGTGCACGACATGGGCATTGAGGTGTTTGACATGCGTTACATTGACGAGATGGGTATGCGCCACGCCATGGAGCTGGCGCTAGCCCTGGTGGACGCCAACACCCACCTGCATGTCAGTCTGGACGTCGATTTTCTCGACCCCACCATCGCTCCCGGTGTGGGCACAACCGTGCGTGGTGGCCCCACCTACCGCGAAGCGCAGTTGTGCATGGAGATGATTGCCGACACCGGCCGCCTCGCGTCTTTGGACATTGTGGAGCTCAACCCCGCGCTGGACGTGCGCAACCAGACGGCCGAGTTGGCTGTGGATTTGGTGGAAAGCCTGTTTGGCAAAAGCACCCTGATGCGTCAATAAAAGGATTTAGCCTTGTAGCCGGCAGGTATTGGGCTATGCATAGTCAAAGTTCATAGCAAAAATCCAAGTTCATGGGCAAGCACCTGGGGTCTGGTGTCTGGTGTCTGCTCGCAACGCGGTCAGCCTGCCTGCGGATGAGCGAGTGCCGTCGAATTGGTCGAACTCCGCGCTGTCTTCGTCTGGCCCGGCCTGCTGCAACCAGGCCAGCAAGCCTGGATTGTGTGCGGCAACCTGTGCCTCTACCTCATGCAGATGGGCAAGGTAAGGCGCCACCGGACCGTAGTAGTCCGTCTGGGGACCGATCTCCCTGAAAGCGATGTTCATGCGCTGCAGGGAACGGGCCAGCGGGCGCTCCATGGCAGCGTACCAGTGGTCAATGCCTTTGGCGCGGCTGTAAAGATACAGCTGCCTGTAGAGGGAAAGCAGAACTTGCGATGCTTCATCGCGCCTGTCGCCCGGAAGTCCTGCGCGTGCTTTCCCCGATGTCAGGTCTGCGAGCCCGTGGTCGGTCAGACGCCGATAGTCACCCCGCAGCATGAGTCGGCTGATCTCGGCCGCGCGAGCGGGCACCGGCAATTTGGCGCTATCGGTAAAGGTTGTGCAATGGCTCTGAAAGGGGAAGCGCTGGTCGGCGTTCGAGCGAACCAAACGCACATAACCGACCAACTCGTCCCGTGAATCGAAAGCAAAGAAATGCTCGGCGGCCTCGTCGTGTTCATCGCTCTCGGCGCCATCCGGGTAGTCATCCGACCGCAGAAAGCGGCACTCCACGCAGTAGACCTGGTATCTCAACTCCAGAGCACTTCGGAGGGCCGCGCCCATCGGCGGCTTCATCAAGCGCGCAGTCAAGTCAGCGCGATGCTTCGGATGGTTTGCCCTTGCGGTCCAGTAGACGTTCGTCTCAAGGCGATGTGTGTTCATGGTGCCAGACCTGCAGAATCCATGCCGGGCTACCCAATCCGCGCTAAGCCTTTGAAAAATATGAACATATTTCCGACGCCCTGAATTCATTTGCGTGCAATGTAAATATCTTCGACATGGATCGGTCCGGCCGGACGAGGGCGGCGTCAGGGGCTCGTGCCTATCGCCTCAAAGGTCACCCACTCGCGTTCAACTCGGTCTGCGCACTGTCGATTTGCCTTACACCGTCCCGCCAATCCAACGTCAAAAAAACAAAATATCGTTAAGAAACATAGTGCTATTTCCGTTGGCATGCGCTTTGCTGAGTTGTTGCTGAATGGGCAAAAAAGGGTGCGAGGTGCGGACGATTGCCCTTTCGTTATTCAACATGGGCAACCACAACACTTCAGGAGAGAGAATATGAAACTCGCAACACTGCGAACCGCTTTGGCGGTCGGGCTACTCGCCATCACATCGGGCTACGTGACACAGGCCAGTGCAGCTCCGACCTTTACCTTCACTGAATACGGCGGTTTCACTGCCACTGTGGGGGTGGCCAACTACTCTGGTTTGGTGAACGTGGCCACCCCTCTCAATTCTGCGGGGGGTGGGACCGATGCAGTGCCAATTCCTGTTTATTCCACGATGCGTTGGGTGACAAATCTGAACCCCCAAAGCTCACTGTTTTTGTCGACCGTCAATGGTGCGCTGCCGTTTGCGACCTGGACCACCATCTCCACACTCACCCATAACAACGACCCCATTCCCACAGCCACCAATTGGGCGGACCAGGACATCTGGGGGCGGTTTCGCCTGACTGACAACACCGGAACTCCCACATTGCGACTGGATAGTGATGACGCCATCACCATCTCGTTCATCGAGACACCCAACGATGCGCCCTGCCCTGGGCTCAACCCCAATGGCTCGACCTGTGATGACTATTTCACATTTACCGCCTCCGGCCTCGACAGCCTGCCTTTCTCCGCGAACGATGGAACAAACTGGATTGCCGATTTCCGCCTTCTCCCTGTCTCCGGAACAACGCTGATTGGCAACACGGTCTACACGGCTGAAAACGCGTCAAGCGTTCTGAACGTTCAGGTCCGGGTCAGTCAGGTTCCCGAGCCAGCGACACTGGCCCTGCTGGGCCTCGGCTTGCTCGGTCTGGGGATGTCCAGACGGCGCCAGTTGAACGACTAAGCGATCAGGTCGCCGTTCATTTTGAAAGCCAGGCGGCCTGTGGGCCGCCTTTCTCATGGGTCCGAGGGTTCGAGATAGGGGAATTTGCGCTCGTGATCCAACACCGGGCGATAAGGAAATGCAAGCGGTGCCAGCAGCTCCAGTTCAAACGGCACCGACAGGTGGGTGCTGCCCAGCGTAACCAGGTGTTGGTGCAGCTGGGGGTACTGGATTGCACAGTCGTGGTTGACCTGAATGACCAGTTTGACCCCACCCGCCGCTTTGGCGATCCGAAAGGCACCCGTGAGCTGGTCGGCCACTGTGAGTTCCGAGTAAATCAGTTCCTTCACGCTCTCTACAGAGGGCAGGCCAGCTGGCCGGTCCTTGATCCGGCCTTTGACCACGACCACCGGCAGCCAGGGCGCCGGGGTAGCCGCCAGCTGGGCAGCCAGGGTCGCGTCCTGACGCGACACCAGCCTGCCCAGGTCACCACTGGCATAGCGTGGCAACGGGATGACGGCGTGCTGATCAAGCATTGTGAAACACAGCTCCCCGAAGCCATCCGGGTCAGTGTTGAGCACCTCGATATGGCAACGCAGGGGGTTGTAGCAGAACACCGAGGGCGCCGAGTGGTCGTCAGACGTGCCTCCGAGCAATTGCGCTACGGCCAGGAGTGATCGCATGGCGCGTCGCATCCGGATGGTTTCGCGGGTTTCGAACAACAGGTTGAGCCCCAGCTCTCCCACCCCGAACGAGCTGCCGATCAGGCGGTGCGGATCGCGGTCCGGATCAATGCCCATGCGGGCAGCAATATAGTCGCGCTGGGCTTCAACCAGGATTTCTTCGCCGATGATCACGCTGGTGTTGAGCGCGGTCCAGTCGACGCCAGTGGCACGGGCCTCGTCCAGCAATCGCCGGATAAACAGGGGGTCGGTGCACAGCAGCGTTTGTGGGAAGCGAGGGCCAACGTCGCGCAGGATGGAGCACGCCATGTCCTCGCGCACACTGACGTTGGCGACCGCCACCGCACGGGAGCGAAACACCACGCCCATGGGCAGGCAGTTGACCAGCAGGGTGGCGTTCTGGTCCACATGAAACACGTCTTGCAGCCCCAGGTCGATGTCAAACCACGAGGTCTCAAACTGGCCCCGATCGGTCAATCTGAAGCCAAAACTGCGGCCACTGCGCCCGGAGCTGGTGAGTACATCGGCGAGTGTCTCGACAGGCAAGGGCCGGGCCAAATGGGCCAGCGTGAAACGCTCGAACGTGTTGGCCTTGGTCAGCACGGGCAAGACGGTCAGGTCAGTCAAGGCGGGCAGGCTTGCGGGCGAGATGCCGCGCTCCTCCAGCAAGACGCGGTAGGCCCGGCTGTGCCGGGCTGCTTGCGCGGCAGCCCGAAGGGCGCCGCGTTTCGAATTGACCAGCATGCCCCCGGGGTCCATGCGTTTGGCGTAGCCGAGCAGGACTCGGCGCAGCAGCCGCAAGGAAGCACCTGGCAAGACGTTCAGCAGGTTCACTCAGCGCATGCCAGCGCCGCCTTGGCGCATCCAGGCCATCAGGGCCAGGTTGTGCTGCCCGACCTGCGCCTCCAGCTGGCGCAAATCACCCAGGTAGATCGCAACCGGCCCGTAATAGTCAGTCAATGGTCCGATCTGCGTAAAGGTAAAGCTCATTTGCCCCAAGGCCCGTGCCAAGGAGCGCTCCATCGCCGCATACCAGTAGCGTGTGCCGTGGGCCAGGCTGTAGGCGTACATCTGGCGGTACAGGCTGAACAAGATCTGGGGCGTATGGTCGCGCAGGTCAGGGCCTGCCTGGGGCGGTTCTTCCTCAATGGTCAAGCCAGCCAGCACATCGCCACGCCGCCGGCGGTAAGCCTGGGTCACCATCAGCCGGCTGATCTCGGCGGCCTGCGTGGCGGGGGCCAAGGTGGCGCCTGGCAGCAAGTCGTGGCAATAGTCCTGAAACGGAAAAGCCTCAACCTGGTCGGGGTGCACCATGCGCACATAGCCCACTAGTTCGTCGCGCAAATTGAACGTGCAGAAATGCGCTGAATTGGCGTCATAACGGTCGATCTCGCGGCGGTCCGGGTAGTTGTCTACCGGCAAGAAGCCACATTCCTGACAATAGACCTGATAGCGCAACTCAAACACCCGTTGCAGCAACTCATCGTCACGCCCCTGAACGATTTCTCGGCTTCGAAACTGGGGGGCAAACTCCATCGGAGCGGGCGTTGAGGCGGGCATGCACCCAGTGTGCAGTTGACCTGCAGCGATCTGCTTGCGAAAAATCAAGCCTGTCATGCAGTCCGGGCCAGGCCGTCACTCAGCTCCCGATTTGCTGCAGCAGATAAAGCCGTTGGTAAATGCCCTGGTCCATCGCCATCAGTGCGTCGTGGGGGCCTTGTTCGGCGATGCGGCCATGGTTGAGCACCACAATACTGTCCGCCGCCCGGATGGTGGAAAGCCGGTGCGCAATGGCCACCACGGTCACGCGGCCGCGCAACTCATCGAGTGCGAGCTGCACGATCTGCTCTGTCTCCGAGTCAATGTGCGCGGTGGCCTCGTCCAGGAACAAGATGCGCGGCTGGCCGCCCAGCGCCCGGGCAATCGCAATGAGCTGCTTTTGCCCGACCGACAAACGCGCCCCACCTTCGCCCAGCAAGGTCTCGTAGCCTTGCTCTAGCTGGGTGATGAACTCATGGCAATGGGCGGCGCGGGCAGCGGTCTCGATGTCGGCCTGGGACAGGCCGCGGCCCATGTCGATGTTGTCTCGCACACTCGCCGCCAGCAAGAACGGGTCTTGCGGCACCAGGCCCACATCGGCCCGAAAATGGGCGTCGCTGAACTGGGCCAACGGCGTGCCATCCAACGTGATCTGGCCCGCTTGCGCGGTGTAGAAGCGCAGCAGCAAACTCAGTAGCGTCGACTTGCCGCTGCCGGTGTGGCCCACCAGCCCGTAGAACCCGCCTGCGGGGATGTCCAGGTTCAGGTCATGCAGCACCGTTGTGCCCGGTGCATAACCAAACTGCAAGTTGCGCACGCTGATGGAACCAAAGCGAATGCGTTCGGGTCCGTTCACTGCCGCCGGACGGGCTTCTTGCAGCAAGGTGTCGACCCGGGCAGCGGCCACCACGGCCTGCTGCAACTGGCCAAACTGCAGGGTGATCTGGATCAGCGGGTCCACCACCCGCCCGATGTAGCTCACAAAGGCGTACAGCACGCCAATCTCCAGCGCGCTCAAGGTGCGCTGGCCAAAGGTGTAGATCACCACCGCCAGCAGCAGCACGTTGATCAGGTCGAGCATCGGGCGCAAGAGCCAGGCGTTCACCCGCATCTCGGCCAGGCGGGCGCCCAGGTGCTGCTGGTTGGTCTGGTTGAAACGCTCCCTGAACCGCGCTTGCGCATTGCTGGCCTGCAGCACCGGCATGCCGGCGATCGACTCGGACATCTGGGCGTTGATGTCGCTGCGTTTTTGGCGGGCCCGTGCCACGGCGGGTGCGCTCCAGCGCTGGTAAAACCACACAATGACCACTACCGCCGGAATCAGGGTCAGCACAATCAGCATCAGGCGCCAGTCGAGCCAGGCCATGGCGGCCATGGTGCCCAGCACCACAATGCTGCTGTCCAGCATCACAAACAAGACCTGCACATAGAGGTTTTTCACCTGCTCTGTGTCGTTGGTGACCCGGCTCACCAGCTGGCCGGTGATGGCCTTGTCAAAAAACGCCATGGGCAGGCGTAGCACATGGCCATAGACCTCCTCGCGCAGGCGTTTGACCGAGCGCATGGCCACCCCGGCGAGGCGAGTGAGTTGCACGTAACGGATCACACTGGCCAGGCAACCCGTCAGCAGGATGCCGCCCAGCAACAGGCCAATCGCCAGGGCGTCTACCCGCTGGGGTAGCAGGTAGTGGTCAATAAAGTATTTGCCCAGCAGAGGGCCCAGGGCTTCGAGCAGGGCAGCGGCCACCAGCCACGCGGTACCCACCAGCACATGGCGACGCTCGGGTGCCGCCGCACGCACCAGCAAGGCCACAGCGCGGCGGGTGTTGCGGGCTTGGGTGGCCGCGTTCGGCGGGGTTTCAGGCGGCATCAAGGCTGGCCTCCAGTTGTTGGTAACGCCACTGGCTCGCGTACCAGCCGTCGAGCGCGAGCAGCTCGCCGTGTGTCCCCTGCTCGGCAATGAGGCCGTGCTTGAGTACCACGATGTGGTCCGCCTCCATCACCGCGCTCAGGCGGTGGCTCACGATAAGGGTGGTACGCCCGGCACGGGTCGCCCGCAGCGTCTGCAAATGCTGCAGGATGTCGGTCTCGGTCTGGGTGTCCACGGCCGAGAGGGCGTCATCCAGCAGCAACAGGGGCGCATCGGTCAGCAGGGCGCGGGCAATGGCGACCCGCTGGCGTTGGCCCCCGGACAAAGCAATGCCTTTTTCGCCCACAGGCGTGTCATAGCCCTGGGGCATGCGGATGATGTCGTCGTGAATGGCGGCCAGCTCGCAGGCGTGGGCAACCTCGGCCCGTGTGGCCTCGGGCCGGGCCAGAGCGATGTTCTCGGCGATGGAGGCCGAGAACAAAAACGGCTCCTGGGGCACCCAGCTGATGGCGCGGTTCAGGGCGTCGAGCTGGTAGTCACTCAAGAGCGGTCCACCCCAGCATACCTGGCCACTCTGCGCCGCATATTGCCGCAGAATCAGGCGCAACACACTGGATTTTCCCGAACCCGTGGGCCCCACCAGCCCCAGCGTCTGGCCGCTGGACAGCGCCAGTGTGAGTCCCGAGAGGGCCAGCGTCTCATGCCCCGGGTAAGAAAAAGTCACATTCTCAAACATCAGCGCGCCGGGGGTGACCTGGGTCAGTGTGCCGTGGTCGTCGATGGACAGCGGTGCGTCCAGCACCGGCTGCAGGCGGCCCCAGGCAGCGCGCCCGCGCTCAATCAGAGACAGCACCCAGCCGGCGGCAAACATCGGCCAGATCAGCTGCCCCAGGTACATGCTGAAGGCGGTGAGCGCGCCAATGGTCAATTCATCCTGCCACACCAGATACGCACCCAGGCCCAGCGTGGTCACCGTGGCGGTGACCAGGGTGATGCCCACCGCAGGCTCAAAGGCGGCCTCCCAGCGCTGGGCGCGCAGGCTGGCGCTCGCAGCCTCTTCGGCCAACTCGGACAGGCGGCTGGCACTGCGGGTCTCCAGACCCAGTGCCCGGAGGGTGCGCACCCCGGTCAAGGTTTCCTGCACATGGTCGTTGAGCTTGCCAAAGCAGTCCAGCGCGTCTTTCGAAGCCTGGTGAATCTGGTTGGAAATGCGCCAAAACGCCAGCGCCATCAGGGGAAAAGGCAGCAAGGCGGCCAGTGCCAGGCGCCAGTCGATGCCCAGCGTCATCATGGCCACCACGATGATCAGCGTGAGCGTGCCATCAAAGCCGGCCAGCATCGCCTCGCCCGAGGCCATCTCCACCGCGTCAATGTCATTGGTGGCCAGCGCCATCAGGTCGCCGGTGCGCTTTTGCTGAAAGAAGTGCGGCCCCTGCAGGCACAGCCGGCCATACAGGCGAGCGCGCAATTCGGCGCCCATCCGGTAGCTGGCGGCAAACAGCTGCAGTCGCCAGGCCACGCGCAAAAAGTAAATCGCCGCCCCAGCCAGCAGCAGCCAGCTCAGTTCCGAGCGCAGCACGTCACCCGACACGCGCCCGGCCACCAGGGCGTCCACCACGTGGCCGACCTGACGTGGAATAAACACCGTGAGCCCGCTCACCGCTGCCAGCATCAGCGCCGAGAGCAGGTAAGGGCGCCAGTTTTGGCGAACGTAGAGGCCAATCAGGCCGGTCAGGGTCATGCAGGGGTGCGCCTTGTGAGCGCCTTGTGAGGGGGGGATGGAAGATGGGCCTGGAAAGGGATTGGATTCTAATCAGGGGCGCCGAGATGGCCAGCCCGGGCATACTTCAACCCCGTGATGCCTAACCTCCTTAACCTGTTGATCCCTGTGCGGCGTGCCCTGCGTCGCGCTGCTCCCGGCCTGGCCCTGCTGGTGCCCTGGCTGTCCACGGCGCAAAGCCCCTTGGCGCCGTGCCGTGTGACGGGTATCAAGACCGAGGTGCAATGTGGCGTGCTGGCACGCCCGCTCGACCCGGCGCGCCCGGCGGGTGTCCAGATAGACATTCATTACGTGGTGGTGCCGGCGCTGGCCCGGCGCAAGTTGCCGGACCCGGTATTTTTGCTCGCTGGCGGGCCGGGGCAAAGCGCCATTGCGCTGGCGCCGCAGGTCGCGCAGCAAATGAACCGGTTGGGCAACCGGCGCGACCTGGTGCTCGTGGACCAGCGCGGCACCGGCCGGTCCGCGCCGCTGATGTGCGCGCAGGACGGCGCCAGCACCCTGGCCCAGCAGCTGGACCCGCAGCGCCGCGAGGCCTTGCTGCGCCAATGCCTGGCCGAGCTGCAAAAGCAGCCTTACGGTGACCTGCGCTTTTTCACCACCACCTTGGCCATGCAAGACCTGGACGCTGTTCGCCAGGCGCTGGGTGTGCGCCAAATCAACCTGGTGGGAGCCTCGTATGGGACGCGCGCCACGCTGGAGTACCAACGGCAATTTCCCTTAAGGGTGCGGCGCAGCGTGATCGATGGTGTGGCCCCGCCCGACATGGCCCTGCCCCAGAGCGCCTCGGGTGACAACCAGGCCGCACTCAACGCCCTGCTGGCCGCCTGTGAGCAAGACCCGGACTGCCAGCGCCGCTACCCTCGTTTTCGTGCCGATGTGGCAGGCATGCTGGCCAGCCTGCCCCGCGAGGTGTCGCTGGCAGACCCGCTCACCGGCGAGCCGCACACGGTGCGCCTGACCCGGGACGCTGTGCTGGGCGCGTTGCGGGGTCCTTTGTACGCCCCGGCGCTGGCCGCTGGCCTGCCCTATGCCGTGCAGCAAGCCGCACGCGGGCGCTTTGAAGCCCTGCTGGGGCTCAGCCAGCTCCTGGGCGCGCGCGGCCCCAATCGTCTGGCTGAGGGCATGCATTTGTCGGTGGTGTGCACGGAAGACCTGCCGGGCAAACCCGGGGCGGCGCTGCCTGCGGGCGCGGATTTCGGGCAGACCTTTGCGCAGCAGTACGCCCAAACCTGCGCATACTGGCCGCGTGGCGAGGTGCCCACCGGGTTTTACACCGTGCCGACCAGCCGCACGCCTGTGCTGGTGTTCAGTGGTGGGCTGGACCCGGTCACACCGCCTCGCCATGGCGCACGTGTGGCGCAGGCGCTGGGTGACAAGGCCCTGCACGTGGTGGTGGCCAACGCCGGGCACGGGTTGATGGGCCTGGGCTGCCTGCGCGACATGGTCTATCGGTTCACTGACGCGCCTGAGGATGCGCAGGCATTGGCGTTGGACACCACCTGCGCCAGCGACATTCCGCGCCCACCCGCGTTTGTACCGGTACAGCCGGTGCCGGGTGCGGCGGTGCTGCAACCCTCGGGGAGCCGCCCATGATTGAGATCGAGCATCTCGCGCGCCGCTTTGCGGCATCTGCCTCGCCGCAAAACAGCGTATGGAAGTCGCTCCAACTCAAGGGTCCGCCACCCGAGTGGGTGCATGCCGTGCGCGACGTGAGTTTTATCGCGCCCAACGGCCACATCACCGGTCTGCTCGGCCCCAACGGCGCGGGAAAAACCACCACGCTGCGCATGCTGGCCGGGCTGATTCCCCCCAGTGCGGGCCGCATGGTGGTCGACGGCCTGGACGTGGTCCAGTCGCCCCAGGCGGCCGTGGCCCGCATGGGCGTGCTCAGCGATGCGCGCGGCCTGTACCCGCGCCTTAGCGCCCGCGAAAACATTGTTTACTTTGGCCAGTTGCAGGGTATGACGATGGATGCCGCCCATGCCCGCTCAAACGTGCTGGCCGACATGCTCGACATGAAACCCCTGCTGGAGCGCCGCACCGAAGGGTTTAGCCAGGGCGAGCGCATGAAAACCGCACTGGCGCGTGCCCTGGTCCACGACCCCGCCAACATCGTGCTCGACGAGCCCACCAACGGCCTGGATGTGCTTGCCAACCGCGCCTTGCGGGAGGCCTTGCGGTTTTTGCGCACGCCCGAGGGCGGCGCCAAGTGCATTGTGTTTTCGACCCACATCATGCAGGAGGTCGAGCGCCTGTGTGACAGCGTGGTGGTGGTCTCGCAGGGGCGCAGTGTGGCCAGTGGCACGGTGGCCGAGTTGCTCCAGCGCACGGGTCAGACTGATTTTGAGGAAGCGTTTGTGCAGCTGGCTTTTGGGGGGGCAACATGAGCTTTTGGTACTGCGCCTTTGCCGTGTTCCGCAAAGAGTGGATGGACGCCCTGCGCGACCGGCGCACCCTGCTGGTGGTGCTGGCTTCCAGTGTGCTGCTGGGGCCTTTGTTGTTGCTGGCGCTGTCCACATTGATCGCGGACCTGGAGGCTCGCGCCGAGCAGCGCGAGGTGGTGGTGGCCGGCATTGAACACGCGCCCGGCCTCAAGAACTACATTGAACGCCAGACCTGGCAGGTCACCAACGCGCCCGCCGACTACGAGCAGTTGTTGCGCAGCGCCAAATTGGGCGAGCCCGTGCTGGTGGTGCCGCCGGGGTTTGAGGCCGCACTATTTAAAGGCGATGTGCCTGAGCTGCTGCTGGTGAGTGAGAGTGCCAACGCCCAGAGCCAGTCGGGCGTGCCACCGGTAGTGGGCTTGTTGCGCGGCTACATGCAGGAGCGCGTCACCTTGAGCCTGGCGCTACGCGGCGTGTCACCTGAGCTGCTGGCGCCCCTGACGGTGCAGGAGCGCGATCTGGCGGGCACCCAAACTCGGGCGGCGCAGTTCACCAGCATGCTGGCTTTTTTTGTGCTGCTGGCCGTGGTCTCGGGCGCGCTCAATGCGGCGCTGGACAGCACCGCCGGCGAGCGCGAGCGCGGCTCCCTGGAGCCCCTGCTGATGAACCCGGTGACCGGCCTGGCGCTGGTGGTGGGCAAGTGGGGCGCGGTGGCGGCGATCAGCATGTTGATTGCGGTCTTGAGCTGCCTGAGCTTTTTGCCGGGGCAGTGGCTGCTGCGCAGCGACCGGTTGCAGGCGATGTTTCAGTTTGGATGGGTGGAGGTGGGCTTGTTTCTGGTGGTGCTGCTGCCGTTTGCCGCCGCCGCCTCGGCCGTGCTGATGGCCGTGGCCATCCGTTGCAAAAGCTTCAAGGAGGCGCAGGCCAACAGCACGGTGGTGGTGATGGCCGTGACCCTCTTGCCCCTGGTGTCGGTGTTTAACCAGACCGGCGAGAAAGCCTGGCATTTTTTTGTGCCGGCACTGGCCCAAAACACCTTGATGCTGCGCGTGCTCAAGGGCGAGGGTTTCTCGGCTTTTCAGGTAGGCGTGCCGCTCCTGGTGTGTGGGCTGCTGACCTGGGGCAGCCTGTGGTTTGTGGCGCGCAGCCTGCGGGGTGCTGCAGTTCGGTGAGTGAGGGTGTGAATCGGCGGACTCTGAGTATTCATCTGATTTTTGATAAAAACGGATAGGCGTTTCAACCACATGAGACCAAGGATCGCACCACGAATGCGCCTTCAATCTGCCTGAATCACGCCATTGCCGCCCCACCTTCCAGATTCACCACTAGGGCTTGGTGTTCAAGAGCGTGATTTGCGCTGCACCGCGCCCGTCAGGCCCAGACTTACCCCGCAGCTTGTCAAAACCGCCGCCTCAACCAATCACCAATTGACGCGCTGATCAGCCTCGTAGTCAGGTGCGGGTTGTGCGGCCAGATCCGAATCCGGCTCGATTTGCACCCCGACATCCATCTGCGCATCGCAGTTGTCCCACAGCCGTGGCCCGCGCGCCGGGGATAGGTGTGGGGGCTTCGATGCACACCCCCGCATCTACCGAAAAGCCGCTGTGCTGGTAGGCCAGCATCTCTTTGGCGTCAGACTTCAAGTGCACATGCTCGTTCAGGCTGGAGCCAAACCGGTGGATGAACGCCACTGCGCCGATATGAAGAGCTGCCCTGTCCAGCTGCGCCGCCCCAGGGCTGTTGGATTGCAGGCTTTGCGTAATGACCCGCAAGAAAATACGTAAAAGCATATTGAGTACTACCCCGTCACGCTGCATGAAGTTACGCCCATCCTAAAGAATGCTAGCGGGCAATTTTGGGATCAATAAAGTACGTTATAAGGTACACTTAAACAGTGTCTTCGACGAGAAAACTCCCCGCAAATTTCTATCGATCTGCCTCTGGCGATGAACCGGTGCGCGAATGGTTAAAGACATTGGAAAAATCAGATCGACAGACCATAGGCGAAGACATTGCGTATGTTCAGTACAAATGGCCTATTGGCAAACCTCGGGTTGACCACCTGCGTGGCTCCGTCTGGGAGGTGCGCAGCAAAATTGGTAACCGAATTGCACGTGTACTGTTCGCTGTGGAGCAGTCTGAAATGATTTTGCTGCATGCCTTTATCAAGAAGACTCAGCAGACAAACCCTGGTGATATCGAACTGGCAACAAAACGCCTGAAGGAGTGGAAAAATGGCCAAGACATCTAAAGCAAACCCGCATGCAGGAAGCAGTTTTGATGACTTCCTCAAGGACGACGGCATCTTTGAGGAGGTACAGGCCCGCGCTCTTAAACGGGCATTGGCAGAACAGTTGGATGAAGCCATGCAAAGCGGCAAGCTCAGCAAAGTAAATATGGCTCAGCGCATGGCCACCAGTCGATCCCAACTGGACCGGGTGCTGGACCCGACCAACCTGTCCATCCAGCTCGATACGCTGATCAAAGCGGCAAGTGCAGTCGGCCGGACCGTCGAAATTCGCTTAAAGCGTGACGCCAAACGTCCACGCGCCGCGGCCGCATAAAAAAGCCATGCAGCCCTTGTGGGATATGCTCGGATAGCTATTGAATTTTTGCCCTTGGTGTCGGTGTTTAACCAGACCGGTGAGAAAGCCTGGCATCTCTTTGTGCCGGCACTGGCCCAAAACACCTTGATGCTGCGCGTGCTCAAGGGCGAAGGTTTCTCGGCTTTTCCAAAGACAGATTTGGCGTGAATATTCCTCTAAATTCTGGCCAAAATTAGGTGAATAAATTGGCGTGATTTGGGAAATGATAGCGGCTTCATCTATCTACACCGAGTTTCTCCCATGCGCCTGCCCAACCCCTATCGCCCTGAAGCCCAGATCGTCTCCCTGCGGCTTGAGTCGCTGCAATCGGTCCTTGACTGGGCGGCAGCAGCCCGCGCGGCCACGCCGTGGGTGCAGGCCGTGCGGCGCAATCCGCCGCCCTTTTGGGCCATGGAGAGCTTGCTCAAGGAGTACCCGATCTCCAGCGCCGAGGGCCTGGCCCTGATGCGGCTGGCCGAGGCCTTGTTGCGCGTGCCTGATGCCGAGACCGCCATTGCCCTGACCGCCGACCAACTGGGTCGCGCCGACTTTGATGGGGCGGGGGACAAAGTACTGGCGCGCCTCTCCAGCAGTGCCATCGCCCTAAGCAAGAAGTTCTTGCCTGACAGCGAGGCGCCCGGCGGCCTGTTTGCCAAACTGGGCGCGCGCTCTGTGGTGGCGGCCACGCTGCGGGCCGTGCAGTTGCTCGGGCGCCAATTTGTGCTGGGCCAAACCATTCGGGAGGCCATGGGCGAGGCGGCATCAAGCCAACGCAAGAGCGCCAATTTGCGCTACAGCTACGACATGCTGGGGGAGGGCGCCCGCACCGAGCGGGATGCGCTCAAGTACCTGGCCAGCTATGAAGATGCTATTGAAAAAATAGCTGTCAGTGCAGTGACCACATCGGCCTGCGAGCAAAATGACGGTATCTCCATCAAGCTGAGTGCGCTGCATCCGCGCTATGAAGATGCGCAACACGCCCGCGTCATGGCCGAGCTGGTGCCCCGCGTGTGGGGCCTGTGCGTGGCCGCAGCCCAGGCCAATATCAACCTGACCATTGACGCCGAAGAAGTGGACCGCCTGGAGCTGTCGCTGGACGTCTTTGAGGCTCTGGCCGCCCGAGTGGCCCAGCACTGCCCCCAGTGGAGCGGCTTTGGCCTGGCTATGCAGGCCTACCAGACCCGTGCGCTGGAGTTGATCGACCACATCACGGCCCTGGCCCGCCAGTACAAAATCCGCCTGATGTGCCGGTTGGTCAAGGGCGCGTACTGGGACGCCGAGATCAAGCGCGCCCAAGAGATGGGGCTGCCGGCCTATCCGGTGTTCACCCACAAGCACCACACCGATGTGTCTTACCTGGCCTGCGCCCACGCCCTCTTGGCCGCGCCCGATGCCATCTACCCTCAATTTGCCACCCACAACGCCGCCACCATCGCCGCCATTTTGCAGATGGCTGCCAAGAGTGGCGCCCCGTTTGAATTGCAGCGCCTGCACGGCATGG
>JBIIVW010000363.1:0-2986 GCA_044339205.1 Rhodoferax sp.
AGCATGAGTTTGGTGATGCCCGAGGCCTTGGTGCTGCCCAGTCGCGCCCACCACATCGTCATGGCATAGCGCAGCATATCGGGCGTGCTGCCTTCAAAGGCATCAAATTCAGCGTTCCATTCGGCAAAGCGTCCAGCAATGTTTTCCCGCACCACCGCCTTGAACAACTCCTCCTTGCTTGAGAAATACAGGAACAGCGTGCCTTTGGACACCCCGGCGCGCCGTGCGACCTCTTCGGCCCTTGTGGCGGCAAAGCCTTTTTCAACAAACAAGTCCAGTGCAGCGTCCAGCAACTCCCCCGGACGCGCCTCTTTGCGGCGTGCATGGCGGCTGACCAGTTCTGGTGAAGGTTGGCAGAATGGGGTGGGGTAACTCATTAAATTAATGACTGGTTGGTTATTAATGTAACGAATGAGGCGTACGCTGTCAATTTTTTGGAACGGGTCAGCAGCCCAACTGCTCGGCCAAATTCAAGAGGTCTCTGGCGTGCCAGGTGTTGGCGGGGTTGGGCGATACATCTTTGGGGTGGGCTTCGCCAAACTCGGCCGGCCGTTCAATGTAGGCGGTTTGCAGGCCGCAAACGCGCGCTGCGGCCAGGTCGTCCTGATGGGCGGCCACCAGCATCACCTCGGCTGGCGTCACGTCAAACACCTGGGCCACGCCCAGGTAAGTGGCGGGGTCGGGCTTGTAGGCTTTGAAGACCTCGGCTGACAAAATGCAATCCCACGGCAGGCCGGCGCGTTTAGCCAGATGGGTCAGCAGGCCGATGTTGCCGTTGGACAGCGTGCAAATGGTGTAGCGCGATTTCAACCTCACCAAACCTGCCACCACGTCGGGCCAGGGGTCCAGCCGGTGCCAGGCTTTGTTGAGGTGCTGTTTTTGTGTCTCTGTCAGGTCGTGCAATCCAAAGGTTTTCAGCACATCGTTCAGGATCAGGCGGTGCAGGTCGTCAATCAGCGTCCAGCCCAGTTCGCCCGACATCACCCGGCGCATGGCGGGTTGGTAGCCGGCGCGCCATGCCAGCGCGAAGGCGCCGCCATCGACGCCAGCGCACAGCGCCTCGGCTTCGCGGGCGATGCAGGTGTGCCAGTCGACCACGGTGCCGAAGATGTCAAAGGCCAGTACTTTGACTGCGGTGGGGACTGTGCTTGAAGTCATGGGTTCCTTGCGTCAGGTGAAGGCTGGGCGTGGGCTACGCCCCAGTAATGAAACGTCAAGGGCCGGGGTCCGGGCAGGTAGCGGGTGTGCAGGTCGGGCAATTTAAACCCCGCAGACTGCAGCAAGGCCGGTATGTCGCGCCCCAGATGACAACCACCCGCCAGCGGTCCCCACAGCGGTTGCAAGCGCTCTTGCCAGCGGCGCACCGATGCATCGGGTGCCCGGCCATGCTCGCAGTACAGCAATTGCCCGCCCGGGGCCAGCACCCGGCGCATTTCATGCAGGGCGGCTAACGGGTCGGGAATGGTGCACAGGGTGTAGGTGATCAATACGCTGTCAAAGCTGGCATCGGGCAGCGGGATTTTCTCGGCAGACAAGCCCAGCAGAGTCACCTCAAGTCCAGCTTCCTTGATGCGCTGGCGTGCCAGGGGGTGCAACTCCAGCGCCGGGTCCAGCGCGGTGATTTGGGTGACGCGCGTTTTGTCGTAGTAGCGCATATTGAGTCCGGTACCAATGCCTACCTCCAGCACGCGGCCCTGGGCTAGCGGCACCACTTGGGCCCGCATGCGCCCTACCATGGGTAACCCGCAGGCGAAGTCCAGCGCGTGGGGAAGAATATGGCGGTCGTACCACGAGCCGCTCATTGCACCGTGACCCCTTTCCAGAAGGCCACGCGGCCCTTCACCATCTCGGCTTCAGGCTTGGGATCGGGGTAGTACCACACGGCATCGGCGTTGAGTTCGCCATTGACCAGCAACGAGTAGTAGCTGGCTTGGCCTTTCCAGCTGCAGGATGTTTTGTGGTTGCTGAAGGTGACGAACTCGCGCTTGAGCGAACTCTCGGGAAAGTAAAGGTTGCCCTCGACAGCGAGGGTGTCGTCGCTCTCGGCGATGACGGTGTTGTTCCAGATGGCTTTCATGGCAGGTCTTTCAAAGGGTAAAAAAATAGCGGTGCTACTGCATTAGGGCGTCTTGCTTCGCTTGCCTTTGCACCAAAAATGGCGCATCGCAGGCTTGACGCTGATGCCATGCAGCAAGATGGAGAGCGCCACCACAATCAGGGTCAGCTGGATCAATTGCAGTCCCAGTTCCTCGGGCAGTCCGTGTTGCAAAGCGTACATCAGGTAATACAGTGACCCGATGCCACGCACCCCAAACCAGCCGGCCATGCCACGAACTCGCCACGGGATGTCGGTACCCACCAGGCCCACGCACACGCTGACAGGCCGCGCAATCAAAAATAAAAACAAAGCCAGACCTACAGCTGACCAACTCCACGAACTCCAAAAGAGCGTTCCGCCGACCAGCAGAACCAGGCACAACTCCGACAGCCGCTCCAAGTGCTCTTTGAAAATCAGGGAGCCCTGGCTGACCATGGTCCGGGGCGCTTGCCCCGGTAGCTCCGCTGGTTCTGTCATGGCCAGTTTCAATTCAGTCTGGCGCAGGGCCAAGGCAGCAAAAAAGACGGCCAAAAAGCCCCAGGCGCTTACTGCAACGGCCAGCCCATAGACCACACCTATCAGCCCCAAGCCTAAAAAGTCGTCCAGCATTTCATGCTGATGGGTGCCACCGCGCAGTTTCCAACTCAAGCGGGCCAGACCGTGGCCAGCGATCACGCCCAAAGCAATGCCACCCACGGTGGCCCACACCACATCCACCATGATCCAGCGCCAGCCCCCGTCACCCAGTTCATGCAGTCCCAGTAAACCCAGCCCCAGCAGCACAAACGGAAACGCACTGCCGTCGTTCATGCCAGCCTCTGACGTCAATGTGAAGCGCAGTTGGTCCCGGTCGCCGGGGTGGCGGATTTGCACGTCTGTGGCCAGCAC
>JBIIVW010000364.1:0-2984 GCA_044339205.1 Rhodoferax sp.
GAAATCCGCAGTCAGTTTCCCCAGTGGGCCCACAAGCTGGGTGAAGATCACCTGCTCGATCTGGCGGTATTGGGTGAAGTTAGTGAAACCTCACTCACTCGGGACACCGCCTTCAAGATGGAGCAAAGTGGCTTGCCCAACACCTTTGTACCGGGCCGCAACCTGCTTTTTTTGACCCTGGCTGCCGCCGTAGCCTACCGGCGAGACCTGCAGGTGATGGTGACCGGTGTGTGCGAAACCGACTTTTCAGGTTACCCCGATTGCCGGGACGACACCATGAAAGCCATGCAGTTGGCCCTCTCCCTGGGCATGGACAAGCGTTTTCTGATCGAGACACCCTTGATGTGGATCGACAAGGCTGCCACCTGGGCGCTGGCATTCGAGCTGGGCGAGAAATCGGGTCTGCCCGGCGGTGGTCAAACCCTGGTGGACCTGATCATCGAGCACACCCACACCTGTTATCTGGGCGACCGGGAGCACCGGCATGCCTGGGGCTATGGTTGTGGTGAGTGCCCCGCGTGTGATCTGAGGGCCCGCGGTTTTGAGCGCTACCAGTCAGTCCAAACCAGCAGCAAGGTCTCGCCAGCCTGAGGATCGGGTGAGCGCCTAGGCCCGCATCAGGCCGTCGAGCGAGTGGTCCCAGGTGAAACCCGGAAACAGCGCATCCACGGCCGGCCGTGACAGCCCCTGACTCCGGCGCAGCACCTGCGCCAGCACCGCCCGAAAGTCGTGGTGCACCGGCAAGTCGCGTCCTTCATGCAACTGGCTGGTCTGCAGGCCGCTCCATTGGCCGTGCCACCGCCCGCCCTGGACGGCGTTGCCCATCAGCCACATCGCGTTGCCATGTCCGTGATCGGTGCCCCGGGTGCCGTTTTCAGCGCTGGTTCGGCCAAATTCGCTGCAAACCACCACCACGTCGTTGTCTTCAGAAAAGTCGCGCCGCAACTGCACCAGGGCGCTGGCCAGGTTGCCCAGGTTTTGGGCCAGTGCACCGGTGCTGGCACCCTGGTTGGCGTGGGTGTCCCAGCCGCCTGCTGACAAGAAACCCAGCCTCAGGCTGCGGTCCTGGCGCATCAGGGTGCCCAAGTATTTGGCGTCGAGCAGCAAGCCTTGCGGTGTGCCCGCGCCATTGCTGGCGGCCATCATCTCGCTGGTGCCCATCGTCGCTGGCGCGGCGTCCATGCTCAAGGCCTGCGCTGTCCGTCTGCGGCTGTCGGCACCCGCCCGAAACGCTTGCGACAACGTGTCCTGGCCGGCATACAGGTTCATGACCGCCTGCCGCGTGCGTTCATCACCCAGCACACCCTGGCGGGTCGCAGCGAGTCCTTTGGAAACCAGCTGAACCGATGCCGGACCCGCCAGGATCAAGGGGTTGGCCTCACCCACGCCCACGGCGCTGGTGCGTGTGCCTGGATTGGCCAGCCGGTTCAACCAGCCCGCGCTGGCGCGGCTCAGACCGGGCATGCCGGTCTCCCAGTGGAGCTGGGCGTCAAAGTGGGAGCGGGTCGCATCGGGGGACCCCGAAGCTGGCACAACGCCGATCACCCCTTGCTGCCACAAGGGCAGCAAGGCCGCTATGGCAGGGTGCAGCCCAAACTGGTCATCAAGCTTAATCGTAGTTTGGGCCGTGCCGTCAGGTGCGGGGATAGCAATGTTGGGCCGCAAGCTGAAGTAAGAACTGTCGCCGTGGGGTACAAAGGCTGACAAACCATCGTAGGCCCCGCGCAAAAAGACGACCACCAACCTGCCTTGAGAACTCAATTGGCCTCTAGCCGTCTCATTAGCTCCCTTGATTGCTATATTTAAAGTAGCAGTTGATGGCTGGGCCCATAGGGCCGGTGCGGCCCAGACGCTGGCGCTTGCAGCCAGGGCCTGCAGCAGGTTTCGCCGGTTGAGCTGGGTGTTGGGGGACTTGGACATGGAGCGCCTTCGGTCGTTTATTTGGTCATGAAATCGGGGCTGGCCAAGGCCAGTCCGGCCCGCAGGGCAGGTCGCTCCGCAGCCAGAGTCGCCCGGGTAGCTGGGCTCAGGTAGGCTGCCAGAAACTCAAGTTCCGGCTTTTGGCGGCCCAGGGCCAAGGCAAAATCAGCGCGCCGGGTCAAGGCCTCCGGCACCAGCCAGGTACCGGCATCAAACGGGTAGCCATCGGGTGTTTGCCACCGGTGCAGGGGTTGTCCGGCATTCTCCAGAAACCCGATGGCCAGCACCAGCCCGCGTCGGTCCGTAGCCGGGGTGAGTGCTCCAGGGTGTTGAGTCGCGGCCAGTGCCGAGCAGGCAAAGTCCATCGGGGTCTTGAACAAGCGGTTTTCAGGTTGCCAGAACTCGGGTGACGCCAGCAGCAACTTCATCACCCTGCGGATATCACCCTGGCTTGACAAGAACGCGTCTGCCAACCGTGCGACCAAGGCCGGGGGCGGCTGGTCAGCCACAAAAAACCGGGCCAGTCGCAGGCTGATGCGCTGCGCCGTAGCCGGGTGGCGCGCCAGCATGCGAATGGCGTTCTTACCCTCCTGCTCCCCCGTGTGCAGCAGGCTGCCCTGAAAAGTCTGGCCCAGCACCTGCTTGCGACCCGTGTCGTGCTGTCGCGCCGCAAACCGAAAACCGCTGGGCTCGGTGGGTCCCACCGTCCAGCCCGTAAGCACCCGCGCCAGTTCCCGCACATCGGTCTGCTGGTAGCCACCACCCACGCCCAGCGTGTGCAACTCCATCAATTCGCGCGCGTAGTTTTCATTGAGCCCGCGGGTCCGGCCTTGCGGCCCGCTAGTTCCCTCGGCCACGCTCTGGACCTGATCGAGGTAATGCAGCATGGCCGGGTGGCGGGCGCTGGCCAGCAGCAGGTCTTCAAATTGGCCCAGGGCGTGCTGGCGCGCCACGTTCACGACGTAATGGCCGGCAAAAGGACGCACCGCACCTTTGCCGCTGAAGACGTTGAGATGGTTGAACCAAAACTCGGTCATGCGGGCCAGCAGCGGGTTTTCGTCGTC
>JBIIVW010000366.1:0-2968 GCA_044339205.1 Rhodoferax sp.
CTGGCCAACAACCCCACCATGCTCAAGCTCATGAAGGGCCTGGGGTTCAGGGTCAAGCCGTTTCCCGAGGATGCTGATTTCAAGCTGGTGTCGCAGCTGCTCTGACCCCCGCGAGCCAGCCCGGGCTCAGGTGGGGTAAGTGCCGGGCAGCAGAAGGCTTTTGTCCACTGTCTGGATGCCAAAGTGTTCACCCACGACTGGTGGCCGGGGAGGGGGCATTACTGATAACCATGCTGGTAGCGGCCGTGGGATACGAAAGTATCACTGGTGCCGCGTCTGGCGACATTGAAAAGAGAAAACAGCGTCCAGCCCCCGCAAAATAGGCGTTACGCGCTCAGTGCGACCACCAAACACCACATCCTTGGCAAGTGCTGGTGTGGTTGTCAGAAGCATCAGACCGCCACGGCCCATGTTTCTTGAAGATCATGTCCGATATGCCCTGTTGCTTTCAACGGGCTGGGGTGCCCGCTTCCTGCTGGCGCAACAAAAACCGTTGAATTTTCCCACTGGGCGTCTTGGGCAATTCCAGTACGAACTGCACTTCGCGCGGGTAGGCGTGAGCGGCCAACCTGTGTTTGACCAGTTGCTGAAGCTCAGCCGCCAGTGCGTCGCTCGCGGTGAAACCCTGCTTGAGCACCACAAAGGCCTTGACGATTTCGGTGCGCTCCGGGTCGGGCTTGCCAATCACTGCGGTCTCGGCCACCGCCGGGTGCTCGATCAGGCAGCTCTCCACATCAAACGGCCCGATGCGGTAACCAGCCGAGGTGATGATGTCATCGCCCCGTCCGACAAAGGCGATGTTGCCGCTTGCGTCCATCTCCACGGTGTCGCCGGTCAGGTAGTACTTGCCAACAAAACTTGGGGTGGCTTGCCTCCAGTAGCCCTCAAAGTAATAAAGGCTGGACATTTCCCGGTCCACCGCCAGATTGCCCTGCTGGCCGGGTGGCAACTCGACGCCCTCATCACTGACCACGACCATGCGATAGCCGGGTACCGCGTAGCCCGCAGCCCCCGCCCGCACTGCGTGGCGCAGCCCGTGAAAGTTGCACAGCACCATACCAATTTCGGTCTGGCCGTAGTGGTCGTTCACTGTGCAGGCCAGGTGTTCACGGAACCAGCGGATCACCTCGGGATTCAGCGGCTCCCCTGCGCTATTGGCGACGCGCAAGCGTCCGCTTAGGGCTTTGGCCTTGTCCGGTCCGGTTGCAATCAGCATGCGGTAGGCGGTAGGCGCGCCGGCCAGGTTAGTGATGTTGTATTTTTGAATCACACGGTAGGTGCTGTCCACCGTGAACGAACCCTCGTAAAACAGGGTGGCGTGACCCATCAGCAAGGGACCAATGGCGGCGTAGTACAGGCCATAGGCCCAGCCGGGATCGGCAATATTCCAGTACACATCGTCGGCGCGCAGGTCAACGGCGTAGCGCATGTACATGTAAAAGGCCTTGAGCGCCTTGTTGGGCACTGCCACTCCCTTGGCCTGACCGGTGGTGCCCGAGGTGAATAACATCATGAACGGGTCATCGCCGGAGCGCAGCACCGGGGCGAAGCTGGCGCTTTGGCTCGCCAGTGCGGCGCGGAAATCAAAATCTCCCGCCGCCAGTGGCTTCGCTGCAGTGACGCTGGTGATGGTGGCAATGGCCGGGCAGTTGGCCACCTCATCGAGCTTGGGGCGGTTGGTACTGTCGGTGACGATCAGCTTGGCTTCGCTGGACGAGACCCGGTACTCAATGGCTTTGGGGCCAAAGGCGGTAAACAGTGGTTGGTAGACCGCACCGGCACGCCAGGTTCCCAGAATGACCACCAGCAGTTCGGGCACCCGCGGCAGCAAACCAGCCACCCGGTCACCGGGCTGCACGCCTTGACTCACCAGAAAGTTTGCGAAGCGTGAGGACGCCTCTTTCAACTCTTCAAACGTGTGGGTGGTGCTACGCCCGTCCTGCCCTTCCCAGTACAGCGCAATGCGACCGGACTTGGCGTAGCGGTCGCAGCACTCGATGGCCGCATTCATTCCTTTGTCGAAATCGGCAGAAAAGGCCGGGTTCAGGCTCTCAACACTGAACGCGCTCAGAAACTCCTGGTAGTCGGGAGCGAGCTCGGATTCAGAGGCAAGAGGGTGGGCCATGAAGGACTCCGGATGGGGGGAATAGCTGGGCAGTATGTCACATGGGTTTTCTAAGAACAACAGGGCAGTTGGCCAGAGCAAAAATAGGCAAGCCCTTGGTACTTATCGCGCAAACTGCGGTCGGCGCCGTCGCCCTTTCCGATGGCCGTGGCGGCACTATTCAAACACCAGAATGATTTTGTTGCCCTGCAAGTCAGCGCTACCGCACCTGGCAGGCCTGCCATCAGGTGCCGCTGCCAATAGTCCAGTCTCAATCAATCCCGAATGCGTAGAGTTTGTTTTGAGGCGCGCCGAATCCGAAGTGGGTGGTGGCAGATGACTTCAAGGGGCGTGGGCTGGGTTCACGGCGGATGTTGTCCATCATGGAATTCGCGCGGGAAAAAAGCCTGACCGAGATCGAAGGCCTGGTACTGGCCAACAACCCCACCATGCTCAAGCTCATGAAGGGCTTGGGGTTCAAGGTCAAGCCGTTTCCGGAGGATGTGGATTTCAAACTGGTGTCCCAGCTGCTCTGACCCCCGCGAGCCAGCCCGGGTTCAGGTGGGGTAAATCAGGTGGGGTAAGTGCCGGGCAACAAGATGCCTTTGTCCACGTTCTTGATGTTGGTGTGGCCACAAAAGGCCATGGTCAGGTCCAGCTCCTTGTGGATGATTTCCAGCACCTTGTCCACACCCGCCTCGCCCATGGCGCCCAGGCCATACAAAAAGGCACGCCCGATAAAGGTGCCTTGTGCGCCCAGCGCCCGGGCCTTGAGCACGTCTTGCCCGGAACGGATGCCGCCATCCATGTGCACCTCAATCTGCTTGCCAACGGCGTCCACGATGGCGGGCAGGGCGCGAATGG
>JBIIVW010000365.1:0-2968 GCA_044339205.1 Rhodoferax sp.
TGGTCGACCCGCGTGTGGTGGTCGAAGTGGTTTTGAAGAAGGGTCAAGTCTGGGGCGACCCCACCAATGCCACCAAGCGGGCTCATATCAATGGCTGGACCGAGCGCCAGTGGCGCCACCTCGATACCACGCAAGCGGCCTGCACGCTCGCGCGGTTGTCCTGGAGTACGGTCAATGCCATCATGGTCAGTGCTATGGAGCGCGGCATGCTGCGCCGTACCGAGGAGGAGATTACGTACCTTGGTATCGATGAGAAGAGCTCCGAGAGGGGTCACACCTACGCCAGCATCGTGACCGACATTGAGCGTTCGCGGGTACTGGACTTGGTACCTGGGAGGAAGCTGGTCGCGGCCGTGAGTTTATTGGAAACGCTTACTCCAGCGCAGCGCGTATCGGTCAAGGCGGTGGCCATGGGCATGTGGCCGGCGTACATGCGTGCAGCCAGGCAATGCCAGTTCTGGAGCTACTGCTACAAGGGTGCAGCCAAACGCTTCTTCAAAGCCTGGTCGAACAATGCGATGCGAAGCCGCTGGAGCCGGTGAAGAAGGTCGTCAAGATGCTGCGCCGTCATGAGGAAGGGCTGCTCAACCCAAGACGGCCAACCGGTCTCCACGCAGTTTGAGTTCTTGGGGCAGGCTCATCCCATCAGGGATATTGGCTGTATCGGATTGTTCCGCAAGCGCCAGCAGTTCCTGGACTTCCTGTTTGAGCTGGGCTTCGAGTTTGACGATGTGGCCGTGGGAGAGGGCGCTGTGGCGCGAGGCGTTGGCGTGAATCTTGGTGCCATCCAGGCATACGGTGCCCAGCTTGAGTAGTTTCATCTCGGTCGCCATTTCCAGCACTTGCACAAACAGACTTGAGAGTTCGTCAATGAAGCGTCGGCGAAAGGTGGCCAGGGTGTCGTGGTCGGGGTGACTGCCTGCAGCAATGTAGCGAAATGTCACCGAGTCGTAAGTGGCCCTCTCCAGTTTGCGGCTGGAAAACACGCCAGTCGAATAACCGTAGACCAGAATGGCCAGCAAGGTCGCGGGGTGGTGTGCCTTGGAGCCACGCCCCGCGTATTGACGAGTCAGGTCGGTGAGATCGAGCGAATCAATGACTTCAACGACGAAGCGAGCCAGGTGGTCTTGCGTCAGCCAGTCATCTACTGACGGGGGCAGCAGGTAGTCTGTTTTTCGGTCGATGAGGATGAAGTTGGACATGGTCAAATTTACCTACTGGGGCAGGTGCAGTTTTAATATTTCACTATGCTTTTAATAGCAGTCGTAGAAAATAAAGTATTAAGCTTTAAGTCCGACAGGCTGCTAGTCAATCCATCTGACTTCAAAATGAAGAAAGATCAAAACCGTGTTGTACAGATATGACTGGTGCGTCTTTAATCCATTTACCAACTCGACGACGGATCAATCTTTGGTTACCTGCCAGGACAACTTAGCCCACCAGGCGCCTGATCCCCGCAGCCGCACTTTTTACCGGAGGTGCCCGAGTTGGCGCGCTTCGCGCGCACCGGCTTTCCCTCCATCATCCGACTGCTTTAGACGGGTAATGGTGCCTTTTTTTGTATAAGTCGCAACGAATGCCTGACAATCTCGCCCAACACCAACTGCGCTGATTTGTGCGGCGTGTTCGTCTCTTTAAAGTCTGGAAAATATCATGTCTAACCGTCGCGAATTCATTGTCCAACTCAGTTTTGGTAGCTCCGCCTTGGTGGCTGGCAACGTTATGGCCCAGGGCGCCTTGGTCGCCGAAACTGATCCTCAAGCCGTCGCACTGCACTACAAGGCCGATACGACCAAGGTCGATGCCAAAAAATACCCAAAGCACGCTGCCAGCCAGTTGTGCAATAACTGCGCCTTGTACCAAGGCAAGGCCACTGATGCAGCTGGCGGATGCCCACTGTTCGCCGGCAAGCAAGTGGCGGGCAAAGGCTGGTGCAGTGCCTGGGCCAAAAAGGCCTGATCAGGCGCTTTCGGGTCTGTGCGCTGAGGGCGCTGGGACCCAGACTGCGTGGCCAGGGTTTGCGATACTCGGGCCATGCAGCTCCAAGATATTCTTTTTTCCCAAGGTTTCGGCACACGCCGTGTGTGCGCAGGCTTGATCCAGCAAGGTTTGGTTCAGGTTTATGAACCAAATCAGGCGCTAGCCGGCGTCGAATCTAATAAGTCCGCTACTGAATTTGAGTCTGAAGGTTTGCGCTTCAGAGTGCAGGGCGTCGACTGGCCGTATTTTGAGAAGGCCTATGTGATGCTGAACAAGCCCACAGCGACCGAATGCTCACAAAAACCATCCACCTACCCCAGTATTTACACCTTGCTTCCCTCGCCGCTGCGTTTGCGGCCGCAAAAGGGCGCGGTACAGGGCGTGCAAGCCGTGGGTCGTCTTGACCAGGACACCACCGGACTCTTGCTGCTCACCGATGATGGCAAGTTCATTCACCGCATGAGTTCCCCGCGTCACCATGTGCCCAAAGTTTATGAAGTCACGGTCAAACACCCCCTTGACGAGATTCAAGTCACGAAGCTGCTGTCCGGCGTGGTGCTTGACGACGACCCCAAGCCCGTGCGCGCCGCGGCCTGCGAGGCCGTGAGCAGCCACCACTTGCGTTTGACGCTGACTGAAGGCAAATACCACCAGGTCAAACGCATGGTGGCGGCGGTGAGCAATCGGGTAGAGGCCTTGCACCGTTCGCAAATTGGCGGTTTGTGTTTGCCCGATGACCTGGCGCCCGGCCAATGGCGCTGGTTGAGCGCAGCCGATCTGGCGCTGATTGCCGGATAACTCACCCGGGGAAGCCGTGCCAGGACAGAGTTGGCAGCAGATGCCCGCTACACTGCAGGGCTACCTGAAAGAGTGATTTTTTGTGCGAATTTCTGACCGCTTCCCTTCCCGTATTTCTTTGCGCTTTATGACCGTTTACCTTGCGCGCTGTTGCCTGGCACTGGCTGCCTGCACCGCTCTGGTGGCGCCC
>JBIIVW010000367.1:0-2963 GCA_044339205.1 Rhodoferax sp.
CACTTTTTTCTACTTTCAACGGCGGGCGCGGAGCCGTCGTTTGCCCGCGGCGGACCGGCTCATCCGCCGGCGCAGGAGCGCCGACGCGCCGAATTGCGTTCCGCACTGCAAGAGCGTCGTGTGCCTGTAGTGGCGCAGCTCCCGCAAGGCCCGGACCAGGCACGGCACTTGTCAGAACAGGAACGGGCGCACTTGCGCCTCCAACTGCGCCAACAACACAAAGACTACCCCTCTCGAGCGCCATGATGGCGGCTCCTGAGATCCACTCTGACCCCGACTCCCAAGGATTTATCTTGATAAAAACATTGAAACTCATTGCAGCGGTCGCCGCTTTGGTCGCCGTCACAGGAGTGCTGGCTCAACCTGTTGCGCCAACGCCCGTGCAAAACGTGGTGCAGTTGTCGGCCAACGGATCGGTCGAGGTACAGCAAGACCTGTTGTCTATCACCTTGAACACGTCCCGCGACGGCACGGATGCGGCTCTTGTGCAAAGCCAGCTCAAGGCGGCCATTGACGCGGCGCTGATAGAAGCCAAAAAGCAGGCCCTCCCCGGGCAACTCGATGTGCGTACGGGTAACTTCAGCCTTTACCCGCGCTACGGACGGGACGGCAAACCCAATGGCTGGCAGGGCTCAGCGGAGTTGATTCTGGAAGGCCGCGATTTTGTGCGCATCAGCACCGCGGCGGGCAAGATTCAGTCGCTCACGGTAGCCCAGGTTGGCTTTGGTCTGAGCCGGGAGCAGCGCGCCAAAGTGGAAGGCGCTGCACAGAGCCTCGCCATTGAAGCTTTCAAGACACGGGCTGCAGCTATTGCGGGCAGTTTTGGTTTCTCAGGCTACACGCTGCGTGAAGTCAATGTCAACGCGCAGGAGTCCGGCTTTGCACCGCGCCCGCGCATGTTGGCCATGGAATCCAAGGCAATGGCGAGTGACGCACCCATGCCGGTTGAGGCCGGCAAAACCGCCGTGGTGGTGGTGGTGTCCGGCTCGGTGCAGCTGAAGTAGGCCGTTCATGAGGGGGTGACTTGGGGGTTCGGTGGGTTGGCTGCGGTTCATAATTGACGGCATTCTTATCTACACTGGACGCACCGTTTCATGGCTGTTTTTTCACCGCTTGCCACGATCAAGAGGCTCACAACCGCTCAGCCCGGCGCGCCGGAGGCTGCCATGCTGGGGCGTTTTCAGTTGCGGCGCATCCTGGGCCAAGGGGCCCAATCGGTGGTTTGGCTGGCATTTGACCCGCGACTGGAGCGCGAGGTAGCCATCAAGCAGATGAAGCTGGATCAGGGAACCGATGCGGCTACCCTGGCCCAGTGGCTGCAGGAGGCCCGCAGCGTCAGCCGACTGACCCACCCCGGCATCGTGCCTGTGTTTGAGGCCGATGTGCATGAGCAGCAGCCCTATCTGGTTTTTGAGTACGTGCCCGGGCAAACTTTGTCCCAACTGCTGGCCCAGCGCGGCGCCCTACCGCCAGCCGAGGCGCTTGTTCTGGCGAGGGATGTGCTGGATGCCCTGGCGGCAGCTCACTCGGCTGGTGTCGTTCACCGTGACCTGAAACCCTCCAATATCTTGATTGACAACGCAGGGCGGGCCCGCGTGATGGACTTTGGCATTGCCGTGCGCATCAAGGAAACGTCGGGCGCTGACCCCGTGCAGGGCGCAGTAACCTTTGGTGGCACGCCGGGCTACCTGTCGCCCGAGGCCGCCAAAGGCTTGCCGGCCACACCCTTGATGGATGTGTTTTCAACCGGTTTGGTGCTCACTGAAATGCTCTCGGGCCAGCCATTGGTCGCGCACACCGACGCTTACCGTGCCATTTACCAGGTGACCCATGAGCAACTGGTGCTTCCCCCGAATCTGGGCGCCGGCGTGGATGACCGTTTGCGCGCGATTGTGCTTCGCGCCCTGGCGCTGGACCCTGCCCAAAGACACCCGGGTGCCCAAGTATTTAGTGACGAATTGCTTCAGTGGTCAGGCGCTGCGCTCCCCACCCATGGCGAGTCTGCCCAGCAGGCGACAGACGCCGGCAACGGCACGCTGGACTTCTTGTTGCGGCGCATGCGGCACAAAAGCGATTTTCCGGCGCTCTCGGATTCGATCGTTCGCATCCAGGGCATGGCCACCTCCGAGACCGAGAGTGTCAGCAGCGTCACCAATGAGATCCTCAAGGACGTGGCCCTGACCAACAAGCTGTTGCGGCTGGTGAACAGCGCGCATTTCGCGCGCGGTGGCAGCATCAGCACGGTTTCCCGGGCGGTGACGCTGGTGGGATTCAACGGCATTCGAAACATGGCGCTGAGCCTGGTTCTTTTGGAACACATGCAGGACAGGGCGCACGCCAGCGTGCTCAAGGAGGAGTTTCTGCGCTCTTTGATGGCGGGCACTGTGGCGGGCGAGCTGTTACCTGGATCAAGGGACAGCGAAGAAGCCTTTATTGGTGCCATGTTCCAGAATCTGGGGCGTTTGCTGGCGCATTTTTACTTTCCCGAGGAAGCCGGCACCATCCGCACCCTGGTGACTTCGCCCCGCCAGCCGGTGAGTGAGGCCACCGCCTCGGCCAGCGTGCTGGGTCTGAACTACGAGGCGCTTGGCATTGGCGTCGCCAAGGCCTGGGGCTTGCCCGAAGGTATTCAGAAATGCATGAAGCGGCCCCAAGGGCCGCCCCCCACCCGGGCCCCGGTTGATGCGGGTGAACGCCTGCGCTGGACCGCGCTGGTCGGTAACGACGTAGCCGACATCCTGCTTCATACCGATCCCAAGGAGGTAGGTACGCGCCTGGCGCAGGTCGCCCGGCACTATGCCAAGACGCTGGGGGTCAATCCTTTCGATGTGCAAAACGCCACTGTTATTGCCCGCAAAAAACTTGTTGAAATGGCGCGTGCCATGGATATACGGGTGACTGCGGGTTCAGCTGCCTCCAAACTCCTGAAGCTTCCAGTGGATGCTCCCAGCGTCCACAGCAAC
>JBIIVW010000368.1:0-2956 GCA_044339205.1 Rhodoferax sp.
GGCAAAGGTGATTAAAACGTGCCCGGGAAAGCCCCGCCATCGGCCAGCACGTTCTGGCCATTGATGTAACCAGCCTGCTGGCTGCACAAAAACGCGCAAATGGCGCCAAATTCCTCCACGTTGCCAAAGCGGCGCGCGGGAATGGTCTGGCGGCGGGCATCCATCACCGCCTCGATGGGCTGGCCGGTCTTTTGCGCCGCACCTGCCAGGGTTCCCATGAGGCGGTCGGTATCAAAAGCACCGGGCAGCAAGTTGTTGATGGTCACGCCCTGGGCTGCGAGCTTGCTGCGCGAGACGCCGGCCACAAAACCGGTCAGGCCGCTGCGGGCACCGTTGGACAAACCCAAAATGTCGATGGGTGCCTTCACCGCACTGGACGTGATGTTGATGATGCGCCCGAACCCGCGCGCGGCCATGCCGTCCACGGTGGCCTTGATCAACTCGATCGGGGTCAGCATGTTGGCGTCCACCGCCTTGATCCAGGTGTCGCGATCCCAATCCCGAAAATCGCCTGTGGGGGGGCCCCCGGCATTGGTCACAACAATGTCAAAGTCGCGGCGCACCGCCAACACAGCGGCCCGCCCCTCGGTGGTGGTGATGTCTGCAGCCACAAATTGCACGGTAGCCGTTGTCGAACCAACATTTTCAGCTATTAATTTAGAAGCAGCGGCTTCCAGCGCCTGAGCGCCGCGCGCCACGATCAGCACGTTCACTCCCTCGCGCACCAGTGCCTGGGCACACCCGAACCCCAAGCCCTTGCTGGCGCCGCATACCAAAGCCCACTTGCCCGTAATTCCTAAATCCATGGTCGTTGTCCTCTTGCTCTATTGGTTATCAAAAATCTTGTATCACTGCCCTGCAGGACAGTTTGCGGGTGCCGGCCGATTGGGGCCCCGGGGCGCGTAGGGCGGCACGCCAGACAAGACATCCAGCAGGGCCTCCGTCAACTCCGGGTACGCGCCGTGCACGTTGCCGGGGCCGCTGTACCCTGCCTCACTCTCCATTCCGGGAAAGACAAGCCCGGGTGTGATGTTGAGCGGATCGGCCTCCGGACCAAACACGGTCTTGTAGCGGCTGATCACGGTATACCCCAAAAGGGGCGCGTTCTCGTAAATCACTTTGTTGCGGGCGCTCCAGCCCGCAGTCTGGGTGGAGATGGTGGCCCCGATGTCGATCCAGTAATAACGCGCCTGGGGTGCCAGCGCCTTGAGTTTTTGCATCAGCAAACGCTGGCTGTCGATGAACGATGTCTCCAGCTGGTTGGTTCCCAAAGCAATCACAATGATCCTGGCATTGGCAATGAAGGCCTGGTCCAGGTCGACACTCTCCAGGGCGGTCTTCTTGATCTGATTGCCCGGCGTCGTGATGGAGCGGCCGCTGTCGTAGCTGATGCGCACCGGGCCACCTAGCATGGCGGTGAGCTTGAGGGCCAGCCGGTCACGGTGCAGGCCAAAAATAATGGAGTCTCCGAGCAAATAAGAAGACCAGCCTGGCGCCTTGTCGCACGTGGCGCGCAGGGGCCGCTCGGCCGGATTGAGTCGCGGGGGAAGCTTGTCCGGTGAGAGGGGCGCCGATGGCGAGCCATCCAGGGCGGCCAGGATGGCTTCTACCAGCGCCGCGTCATAGCCATGAACGTTGCCGGGCCCGCCCAGGCCGCCCTCACTCGTCCAGCCCGGAAAGTTCTGACCAGGCTTGATGTCCAGCGGGTTGGCAGCCGGGCCAAAAATAGCCCTGTACCGGCTGACAACCTGGTAACCCAGTTTGTCTGCGTTGTCATAAATGGTTTTGTTGCGGGCACTCCAAAGCGCAGCGTGGGTGCTGACCGTCGCGCCAACGTCCACCCAGAAATACCGGGCCTTGGGGGCAATGGCCTTCATTTTGGTCATCAACGCCTGCTGACTCTCGGAGAACGATTTTTCGTTCATATTCATGCCCAGCACGATGATGATGACCCCCGATTTGGCAATGTGGTCTTTGTCCGCATCGACACTTTCCAGGGCAGTTTTCTTGATCTGATTGCCCGGGGTGCTGATGGAGCGCCCACCATCAAAACTGATGCGCACCGGTCCGCCGAGCCGGTCTTGCAACTGGGCTTCCAGACCCGCCAACTGCAGACCATTGGCAATGGAGTCACCCAGCACGTAAGCGCCCGCCGGTACAGGGGTTGCCGGTGGTGTCGCCGCCCGTGCAGCCCGTGGCAGCGCCATCAGAGCCAGCAGGAAAAAAATCAAAAGAACGAGTGGTCGAATCAGGGTCATATCAGACGTCCAAGCAGGTGACAACAGCGCATCAGACTCAAAATCGGCCAACACCCGGCGCAATGTTCGCCGCATCGAGACTGCGCGACTATTGTACGGACTGACCTTAGCCCGTGCGCTGTGGTCGGGTGAAGACAAAAATGCCCGTGATGACCAGCGCGGTGCCGGCAGCCACCCAGGCCGTGAACGGCTCGCCCAAAATGATCACACCCATCAAAATGGTCGATATCGGCCCGATCATGCCCACCTGAGCCGTGAGGCCGGCGCCCACCCGCTCAATGGCCATCATCACCATCAAAACCGGCGCGGCGGTGCACAGGGTGGCATTGAGCACCGAGAGCCAGATCACCTCGGGTGCCACCACAGCTGCACTCCAGGGCCGCAAAACCACAAACTGGGCAATGCACAACAAACAGGCCACCAGTGTGGCCATGCCCACCAGTCTCATGGAGCCCAGCCGCTGGACCAACTCGCCACTGAACGTGAGATATAACGCGTAGCTGATGGCACTCAGGAACACCAGCAGTGCGCCCAGCGCCGCATCGCCCCCTTCAAGCTTGACCTCGTGACCAAATACCAGCATCACCCCGCAGTAGCTGATGGCCATGCCCAACGCCTGTCGCCGCTGAATTGGCCGCTTGTACAGCACCAGCCCCAACACCAACACCAACGTGGGGTTGAGATACAGAATAAGCCGC
>JBIIVW010000116.1:0-10382 GCA_044339205.1 Rhodoferax sp.
ATTCATCAGGCTAGGCCAAGTTGGCCTAGCTCTCTGATTTCCTTCTAATAAAAATAAGGTTGACGAGCCTTGACCCCGGCACTGGCTCTACAGTTAGGGCTGCTTGGTTCCCCACCTGACCCGGTTGGCCGCTTTACCATGCGGGAAGGCCCGTCAACTTATATTGTAAGGGCGCGGCGCTGACCTTCAAGGCCATGCCTCCATAAAAACATAGACGCACGGCACTTAGAATCAAAGAATGTCTTATCTCGTGCTCGCCCGCAAGTACCGTCCTCGTAACTTCACTGAAATGGTGGGGCAGGACCACGTGGTGCAGGCCATGACCAATGCCCTCACAACCCAGAGATTGCACCACGCCTACCTGTTCACGGGTACGCGGGGGGTCGGCAAAACATCGGTCTCCCGTATCTTGGCAAAGTCACTCAATTGCAGGGGACCGGACGGCACAGGAAGTATCACGGCATCACCATGTGGCGTGTGCCAGGCATGTGTTGATATTGATTCCGGCCGTTTTGTGGATTACACCGAGCTTGATGCGGCTTCGAACCGTGGCGTGGATGAAGTGCAAGCCCTGCTGGAGCAGGCGGTTTACAAACCGGTGTTGGGTCGCTTCAAGGTCTTCATGATCGACGAGGTGCACATGCTTACCAACACGGCATTCAATGCCATGTTGAAGACGTTGGAAGAGCCCCCCGAGTATTTGAAGTTTGTGCTCGCCACCACTGATCCGCAAAAGGTGCCCGTGACGGTGCTGTCGCGCTGCCTGCAGTTCAACCTGCGTCCGATGGCCCCTGAAACCATTCGGGAGCATCTTGAAAAAGTCCTGAATACCGAGCAGGTGCAGGCTGATGCCCAGTCGTTGCGCCTTTTGGCGCGGGCAGCCAGGGGTTCCATGCGGGATGCCCTGAGCCTCACGGATCAGGCGATTGCTTTTGGTGCAGGCCAGTTGCTTGAGGCCACCGTGCGCCAGATGCTGGGCAGCGTGGATCGGTCCTATGTTTTTCGCCTGATTGAAGCCTTGGCTGAAGGTGATGGCAAAACCGTGGTGGAGACCTCCGAGACCTTGCGACTGAATGGGCTCAGCGCGGCCTCCACCCTGGAAGAGATGAGCAGCGTACTGCAGCGCATGGCGGTGTTGCAGGCCGTGCCAGATGCCGCTGCGCCAGCGGACGAGAGCGACCCCGAGGCTGCCGACATGGCGCGTCTGGCTGCTTTGATGCCTGCCGACGAGACGCAGTTGCTTTACAGCATTTGCCTGCATGGCCGTGGCGAACTCGGTTTGGCCCCGGATGACTATGCCGCGCTGACCATGGTGCTCTTGCGTTTGCTCGCTTTCAAGCCCGGCAAGCCAGGTGACAGCATCATCAAAAAAAAAGTGCTGAGTTCGCCGGTAGCTAAGTTGATCCCGGAGGCATTGGCAGCCCATCAACCGGTTGCGCAACCCATCTCAAGGCCGAGCGTCACGCCAGCGCTCACGCCGCAAGAGCTTGTTCTTCCGGACATCAGTTTGGCCACGCCTGCACCTTCGGCTCAAGCATCACCCGCCAAGGCGGCGCGTGTACAACCCTGGGAAAATGAGACAAATACGCTTGTAGCCGGCGTATCCATCGATGTTGATGAGTCAGAAAAAATAGCAATTGGACTCGTATTGCCACCAGGCCAGCGGGTGCCGGTGAGAACAATGGCGCCCCTGCCGGGCACCACAGAGGCATCGGCTGCAACGCCGGCTCTCGCCAAGCCATCGCGGCCAGCTGCCAACGTTGACGCGTTCCCCGTGCGTTTCCAGGCGGATTCCCGGGTTGAGGCGCTCGCGGGTCAACCCTCAACTGCGGTGCTTGTGCCCTCTGGCGAGGGAGAATTTTGGCACGCTACGGTACAGCAATTGATCCGCAACGAGGCCATTGCTGCGCTGGTGCGCGAATTGGCTCTGCAATCGCAACTGGTAGCGCGCGACACCGACCAATGGCTTCTGCGGGTGGAGCGCGAGTCGCTCAACCAAAGCGGCACCCGGGACCGTCTGATGGTTGCGTTGGCGGCAGCGGGCCATGGTGTGCGCCTGGTTGTGGAGGTGGGGCGAGTGACCGATAGCCCGGCCCGGCGCAACGCCGCTGCAGCCGCTGAACGGCAGCTGGCGGCCGAGAAAGTCATTTTTGATGATCCCTTCGTCCAATCCATGATGCGTGATTTTGGCGCGAAAATTGTGCCAGGCACCATCAAGCCGGGTTGAGTGGATTGGCTACAGCCTCTCTTTCTCAAAAATTTTTTAATTGTTGGTTTTTCAAATTTAAACAAAGGAAATCTCATGTTCAATAAAGGACAACTCGCCGGTCTCATGAAGCAGGCGCAGGCGATGCAGGACAACATGAAGAAGGCCCAGGACGAGCTGGGCAACGTCGAAGTGACCGGAGAGTCTGGCGCTGGCCTGGTCAAGGTCTTGATGACCTGCAAACACGACGTAAAACGCATCACCATTGACCCCAGCCTGCTGGCCGAAGACAAGGACATGCTGGAAGACCTGGTGGCAGCGGCCTTCAATGCGGCCGTGCGCAAGGCAGAAGAAACTTCTGCAGAAAAAATGGGCAAACTCACGGCCGGCATGCCGGGCATGCCCGGCGGCATGAAATTTCCGTTCTGATGCGGCGTGGCTGATAACCAATCGATTGACACGCTGATCCAGGCCCTGCGACGTCTGCCGGGCGTGGGGATCAAGTCAGCCTCGCGCATGGCCTACCATTTGCTGCAGCATGACCGGGCGGGGGCGCAAGCGCTGGCTCGCGCGCTGCAAGAAGCCACCGAAAATGTGAGCCACTGTGCGCTGTGCAACACGCTCACGCAGGCCGACATTTGCGCCACGTGCCTGGACCCAAAACGCGATGCATCCAAGCTCTGCGTGGTGGAGACGCCTGCTGACCAGTCAGCCATCGAGCGGACCCGGGCCTATCAGGGCTTGTACTTTGTGCTGATGGGCAAACTCAGCCCCCTTGATGGCATTGGCCCCAACGACATCGGCTTGAAGATACTGTTTGATCGCGTGTCCGACGGCATCGTGCAAGAGGTCATTCTGGCCACCAACTTCACGGCCGAAGGGGAGGCCACCGCACATGTCATTGGTGAAGGTCTGAAAGCCCGGGGCTTGCGCTTCACCCGTTTGGCCCGCGGCGTGCCGGTTGGCAGTGAACTGGAGTACGTCGATCTCGGCACCATTGCCCACGCGCTGGTTGACCGGCGCTGACCGCGCTCGAAATTGAATTGACATTAAAAAGAAGAACACCATGACCCTGGCTCCTTTTACGATCGCTTACTGGTGTGTCTTGGTGGCTGCCGTGCTCCCCATCGCCTGCGCAGGCTTGGCCAAATGGGGCATGTTCAGCAAGCCAAAGCGCGATGGTGGTTACGACAACGGCAACCCGCGCGCGTGGCTCGCCCAGCAGACCGACTGGCGCGCCCGTGCCAACGCCGCACAGGCCAACAGTTTTGAGGCCTTGCCATTCTTTATTGGCGCGGTGGTCATTGCCCACCAGTTGGGCGCGCACCAGGGCCGGTTGGATGTTCTTGCCTTTGTCTATATCGTGTTGCGCCTGGTGTATGTGATGATGTACGTGGGCGGCCTGTCTGGTGTGCGCACCTCGGTGTGGTCACTGGCGTTTGCTGCGAATGTGGGTATTTTGTTTGTGGGTTATCGCTAGGCCCTCAGTACAAACCCCTGCGGGATGTTCCTGATGCACCAGCCCGCGTAGCGGGCTATCCTTATTGGTAAACCACAGGCCCCACTCTAAAAGAACCGACCATGAACAACACAGTGTTTAGCCGCCGCACTTTTGCGGCAGTGACAGCATTGGCGGCCGCATCCGTTGCCGTGCCTTCGCTATGGGCCCAGCCTCGACTTGAAAAGGTGAAGGTGACGATTGCCGTAGGCGGCAAAGGCAGTTTTTACCATTTGCCGCTGACCATTGCCGAGCAGCTTGGCTATTTCACTGCTGAGGGGCTGGAGGTTGAAATTGTTGATTTTGAAGGGGGATCACGGGCCTTGAAGGCTGTGGCCACTGGTTCTGCCGATGTGGCTTCAGGCGCCTATGAGCACACCCTCAAACAGCAGGCCCAGGGGCAAAGTTTTCAGTCTTTTGTTTTGCAAGGCCGGGCACCTGCCATCGGCATGGGCATTTCGCTGCGAACGTTGTCCCACTACCGTAGCCCGGCTGATCTCAGGGGCATGAAGATCGGCGTATCAGCACCCGGTTCGTCCACCAAGATGGTGGCCGATTTGATTTTGTCGCGCGCGGGGTTGCGCCCGAACGATGTCACTTTTGTTGAAGTTGGAACAGCGCAAGGGGCTTTGATCGCTTTTCGCAGCGGTCAAATTGATGCCTTGAGCAATGTAGATCCGGTGTTGACCATACTGGAGCAAAAGGGCGAGATCCGCCTGATTGCGGATACCCGCACCCTCAAGGGAACCGCAGAAGTGTTTGGCGGGCCCATGCCATCCGGGTGCCTTTACGCCCCCCTTGGGTTCATCCAGAAAAACCCCAACACCGTCCAAGCGCTGACCTACGCTTTGGCTCATGCCCTGAAGTGGCTGCAGACGGCCGGACCGCTTGACATCATCAGAACTGTGCCCCAGTCCGTGTTGTTGGGCGACCGTGCCCTGTACCTGGCTGCCTTCAACAAAGTGAGAGAGGCGATTTCACCCGACGGCATGATGCCTGATGATGCACCCCGCCATGTGGCGCGAGTTCTTGCTGGATTTGATCCGTCGATCAGGCTGGAGAAGCTCGATCTTTCCAAAACCTTCACCAACGAGTTCGCCAAAAAAGCCAAAGGCCGCTTCAAGGCCTGAACTGGCTTTCATTTGCGCGCAGTGTCATTGCGCTTGGCTCTTCCGCTTGGCTCAGCGTTTTTTGGGGTTGGCCCGAACCGGTTTGACTGGGGCAGATTTCACTTTTCTCGGCTGGGCCTTGGCGTTTGTCCGGTTCGGTGATCCTCTGGACGACACGTCCCTGGTTTGCGCAGGCAAAAACAAAACGACTTGTTGTCCCACCTTGAAGGTCGCCAGCGCGCTGACCCTGTTCCAGTCTGCGATGCTTTCTTTGCTCACCCGGTAACGCGCGGCCACTGTGGAGACGGATTCATTCCTGCCTGCCTTGTGAAGCGTACGTTTCAGGACCACGTCAGGGGAAAAGGACAGCTGTCCGTTGTCAGCCACGTGTTCAGCAACATCGTTTTGATGTTGGGCTGAGCGGGTGACCAGCAAACTGGAGCCTGCCCGGATCAACATACGGGGGGGAATGTTGTTGAGGCTGCGCAAGTCGCTCTCGGTCATGCCTGCTCGCCTGGCAGCGTCCGATACGTTCATGTTGCTGGGGGCAACCCACACGGTCCAACTCGCCAAACGGCTGCCACCATAGGCCTCAAGATTTCTCTGATACACGGCCGCGTTGTCCCAGGGCAATAATATTTGCGGCATGCCAGCCGCCAGAATTACGGGACGATTGACCGCTGGATTGAGCGCCTTGAAGTCGTCCAGCGAGACCTCGGCCAGTTTGGCCGCCAACGCGACGTCGATGTCGCGCTCGATGTCCACGGTCTGGAAAAACGGATGATTTTCGATCAGGGGCAGCTGGGACCGAAAGTTGCCGGGGTTATTCACAATATTTTTCACGGCCTGTAGCTTGGGCACATAAAAACGGGTTTCCATGGGCATGTTCAGTTCGGTATAGCTGGTCCCCAGACCCGCGCGGCGATTTTTCTCTACCGCCCGGCCCACGCTCCCCTGGCCCCAGTTGTAGGCCGCCAGCGCAAGGTGCCAGTCATTGAAGAGGCCATGAAGCCTTTGCAAGTAGTCCAGGGCCGCCCGGGTTGAGGCCAGAACGTCGCGCCGATCATCCCGAAAGGCGTTTTGCTTCAGGTCATAGTCTTTGCCGGTGGCGGGCATGAACTGCCACATGCCAGTGGCTTTCACCGGCGAGATGGCTTGCGGGTTGAAGGCGCTCTCAATGAAGGGTAGCAATGCCAGTTCGGTTGGCATGTTGCGCATCTCCAACTCTTCAACAATGTGAAACAGGTATTTGCGAGAGCGTTCGGTCATGCGCAACATGTAATCGGGCCGCGTGGTGTACCACTGCTCCCGGTCGGTCACCAAATCGCTTTCCAGATTGGGCATGGCAAAGCCACGCCGGATGCGTTCCCACAAATCTACCGGGGACGACAACTGCGCCACCCCGTTGGAGGCAGTTTGCTGTGTTGTGATGGGCCGCAATTCGCCGCTGGGGAATTGCGGCTTGTGGCGCGCAGGCGCAGCCTGAGGGGACGCGTCGCCAAACTCAGGGTTAACAGACGGTGCATTGTCGGAAAGCGGATTCAAGCCACCCGTGGTGGTGCAGGCTGTCAACCCGATCAAACTGGTCAGGCACAGGATTTTGAGAAGTTTCATTGAAATGTGTTTTTCCATTGGCGAAGGGCTGCAAATATGCCGACCTCGCCTTTGGCAGATGCGTCAAACCGCTGGGCCGCCTGAACAAGGGCTGGCTCGCGCGAGCGTAAAAAGGGGTTGATCTGACGCTCCAGCCCGATGCTGGAGGGGAGTGTGGGTTCCAGGCGGGCCCGCAGGGCAACGGCGGCTGCGGTGTAGTTGATCAGGGCCTGATTGTCGGGGTCTACGGCCAGAGCAAATTTCAGGTTACTCAGCGTGTATTCATGTGTGCAACAAACCCGCGTCGCCTCTGGCAGCGCAGCCAGGGTGTCCAGCGACGCCAGCATCTGTGCCGGCGTCCCCTCAAACAGCCTGCCACAGCCGCCGCTGAACAGGGTGTCGCCGCAAAACAAAAGCGGCGATCCGTCCATGTCTTTCAAGAAGTACGCGATGTGGCCGGCGGTATGGCCCGGGACATCTATCACTTCAAGGCTCAGGCCCAGCGACTGCACCCACTGCCCATGGCTGAGCCGGGTGATCGGCTCGGGCATGACTTCGCGGGCGGGACCGAACGCGCGGGCCCCGGTCTCCTCGCGAAGCCTGGCAACGCCACCGGTGTGGTCGGGGTGGTGGTGCGTGACTAGAATGGCGTCGAGTTTCAAGCCCAGGCGGTGCAGGGCTTCAAGGACAGGTTCAGCATCGCCGGGGTCAACGACCAATGCCTGATGTTCGTCGTGCAGTAGCCAAATGTAGTTGTCGAAGAACGCAGGTATTGAAATGAGCTTCATGAACGATAAAATTATAGGTTTTTACGACTGGCTTAAGACCCCTGCAGGGCGCTATATGCTGGCGTGGGAGCAGTCGCAGATGGACTCTGCAGTGGCCGATATATTCGGGTTTCACGCCTTGCAGCTCGGCCTGCCCGAGTTGGACGCACTGGTCACCAATCGTATGCCGCACCAGTGGCTGGCCAACCATTCTCCCACGCCAGGCTCGGATTTTCTCACTGACTTCTCGGCATTGCCGTTCCGTGCCAACAGCCTGGACCTGGTGGTTTTGCCTCATACGCTGGAGCTCAGCGCTGACCCCCACACCACCTTGCGTGAAGTTGAACGTGTGTTGGTGCCGGAAGGCCGCGTGGTGATTTGTGGTTTCAATCCGGTCAGTCTATGGGGTTTGCGCCAGCAGCGCGCGCGCCTGTACCATCGCATGGGTTTTGAGAAAGCCTTTCTGCCCCACAAGGAATTCATTGGTTATTGGCGCTTGCGGGACTGGTTGAGGTTGCTGGGTTTTGAGGTTGAGGCAGGCCGTTTTGGCTGCTACAGGCCGGCGCTTTCCAACGACAAATGGCTCAAGCGCTTTGCCTGGATGGACCCGGTCGGCGACCGCTGGTGGCCTGTGTTGGGTGCCGTCTATTTTCTGGTGGCGGTCAAGCGGGTACATGGGATGACGCTGCTCAGTCCTTCGTGGCGGGTGACGCGCGTGCCTGCCAATGCACCTGTTTCTGTAGCGGGGAAGTTAATAAATACGCCGGCTAGAGGCCAAAAATAGCTAAATTAAAGGAATCTGGATTGAACGCAGTTGAAATTTATACCGATGGCGCCTGCAAGGGCAATCCTGGCCCGGGCGGTTGGGGCGTGTTGCTCAAGACTGCCGACGCACAAAAGGAGCTGTTTGGCGGTGAGCTGGAAACGACCAACAACCGCATGGAGATGATGGCGGTGATTGAAGCCCTGTCGGTTCTAAAGCGTCCTTGCCATGTGACGCTGCATGTAGACAGTCAATATGTGCTCAAGGGCATGACCGAGTGGCTGGCCGGGTGGAAGTCCCGGGGCTGGAAAACAGCCGCCAAACAACCTGTGAAAAATGTCGACCTGTGGCAGCGGCTTGATGACCTGGTCAAAACGTCAGGCCACACCATCGATTGGCGCTGGGTGCGCGGCCACAATGGCGACCCCGGCAACGAGCATGCCGACATGCTCGCCAACCGCGGCGTGGAGCAGGCCTTGAAGCAACGCTGAACCGGTGGATGCCGAAAGTAAAGTCTCGGCAAAGTTGCGTTACCAGCCAATGGGTGAAGTGCCCCTTGACGGAGTAACGCCGGGTTATGCTGCTACATTGAAACCCTGATCCTTTTTGGCACACACTGGTTATGCCGTGGTTGTCCAGTCCAATCGTCAAGAAAAGCCCCGCTCATGACAAAAAAAATAATTTATATCGTCGTTGCTGCCGTGGGCATTGCTGCTGCCTCTGGCGCGGCTTGGTGGTACCAGTCGAAACCCGCCAAGGCCAAGGAGATGTCGGGTTCGCCAACAAACGGCCCTGGCAAGGGCTCCCCCGGGGCAGCAGGCCCCGCCCGGCCAGCGGGTGTTGAGGTCGCCCGGACCGAGCGGGTGTCCCTGCAGGACGATGCCGAGTCGGTGGGTACGTTGCGCTCGCGCCAAAGCGTCATGTTGCGCCCTGAAGTGGCGGGGCGCGTCAAGGCGCTGGGTTTCAATGACGGCGCCCGGGTGCGAAAAAACCAACTTTTGGTTCAGCTCGATGACACCCTGCAGCGCGCGGAGGTCAGCCAGGCTCAGGCCCAGGTGTCGATTGCGCAAGCCAATTACAAACGCAACCAGGAACTGGTCGCTCAGAATTTTGTCGCCCAGCGTGTCCTGGAAGAAAGCTCCGCCAACCTGCAAGTGGCCCAGGCGCAGCTTGCGCTGGCTGTGGCGCGGTTGTCCCGCATGGCGATCGTGGCGCCGTTTGATGGCACGGTGGGCCTGCGCAATGTCAACCTCGGCGATTACGTCAAGGATGGTGCAGACCTGGTGAACCTGGAGGACATCCGCAGCATGTATGTGGATTTCAGACTGCCTGAGCGCTACCAGGGCAAGCTCAAGCCCAAACAAGAAGTAGGGCTGTCCCTTGACGCTTTTCCGGGGCGTGCCTTCAAGGCCCGGATTGAGGCGATCGACCCCCTGATTGATGCCAACGGCCGCTCGGTGAGCGTGCGGGCCGTGCTGCCCAATACCTTGGGTGAATCAACTCTGGGCGGCAAGCCAGCCGAGGGTGGCTCGGCGGTCGTGGAGCCGCTGCGTCCAGGCATGTTTGCACGCGTCAAGACTGTTTTTTCGGTCAATGATGCGGCTTTGGTGGTGCCTGAGGAGGCGATCGTGCCGCAAGGTGGACGCCAGTTCGTGATCAAGGTGGTCACACCCGCCGAGCTGCCTGCCCCGGCAGCCAATGTGCCCCCGGGGACCGAATTCGTGTCGCTGCGTCAGGAGGTGAAACTCGGGTCGCGCCGCGCCGGCAAGGTCGAGATCACCCAGGGTTTGACGGACGGACAAAACGTGGTGGTGGCGGGGCAACAGCGCCTGCAGCGCGATGGCTCACCGCTGCGCATTGTGACGCTGGGCCAGCCGCCAAAGGGCGCTGCTTCAGCCCCCTCACCGGCGGCCAGCCGCTGACCACCGGAGCGCCCCATGCAACTCGCTGAAACCTCCATCCGTCGCCCGGTCTTTGCCACCGTGCTGACCCTGTTGATTGTGCTGGTTGGGGCCGTGTCCTTTGACCGCCTGACCGTGCGCGAATACCCCCAGATCGATGAGCCCGTGGTGTCGGTCACCACCGTATTTACCGGTGCATCTAGCGAGGTGATTGAGGCGCAGGTCACCAAAGTGCTGGAGGACTCGCTGGCCGGCATTGAGGGGGTGGACGTGGTCACCTCCACCAGTCGCCAAGAGCGAAGCCAGATTTCGGTTCGCTTTGCGCTTACCCGCGATGCCGATTCAGCCGCAGCCGACGTCCGCGACAAGGTCACCCGGGTGCGCCAGCGCCTGCCACAGGGTATTGATGAGCCCGTGATTGCCAAAGTCGAGGCCGAGTCTTTTCCGGTCATCTTTCTGGCCCTGAGTTCGGATACCCACAATGCCTTGCAGCTGTCCGAGATGGCCAACACGCTGGTCAAGCCGGTCTTGCAGACCGCGCCGGG
>JBIIVW010000117.1:0-10319 GCA_044339205.1 Rhodoferax sp.
GGTGCTGAAAGAAAGCTTTTTGCCACCAATCAGGATGGTGTTTTCGCCTTCGACGCGAATGTTTTCCCGCCACTTGCCCTGCACGGTGTCAAAGGCCAGCAGGTGTGCAGTCGCCGCGATACCGCCTTTGAGCTCATTCAGATGCACGACTTCCACACGGTTGCCCGAGCGTGGATCGTCTGACTGCCGGTCCGCTGCACCCATGGCGGCCCGCAGCGCCAAACGGCCAATGCGACCCATGCCGTTGATTCCCACTTTCATGTAGACCTCGCTCATTAATGATTCAATACTCGTTGAAGTATTGCAGCAGAAAATGACAGCTTTGTGACAGCAGGACGACTGAACTCAGACCGTCGCAATACGCATCAGGTTGGTGGTGCCGGGCGTCCCAAAGGGCATGCCGGCAATCGCCACAATCGTCTCACCCTCTTTGGCAAAACCCTCACGGCGCCGGCGTGCCGCACAACACACGGCTTCAGCCACATCAGCGCCCGGGCGAGCTGCGGTGTGCGAGGCATCAATCAGTTGGCGGTACTGCGGGTCAGCCTCCACCTGCTCGATGATGCGGTTCATGATGGTGACGGCTTCCAGCGGAAACTTGCCAGACGCGGATTTGGCGGATAGGCATTTCAACCGCATGAGGCCAAGTATTGCCCAGTGTTAGCAGTGGTCTAAAACCGTAGAACCCCCCGCCGCGCCCGCAGGAAGGCCGTGCTTGGCCGATCCACCGCCAAAATGCGCTGTTCACAAGAGGGATTAGCGGTGCGCCGGGTATGCCGGGCACATAGCTACCCCGCAGCGAGTCTGAATCACCGTTTTGCCCGGTCACCAGTTGATGCGCTGATTGACCTCGTAGTCGGGTGTCGGTTGCGCCGACAGATCCCAGTCCAGCTCGGCCGTAACACCCTCACCGACATACGAATCGCAGTCATCCCACAACGGTGGCCCGCGCGCCGGGGATATGTGCGGTGGCTCCGAGTCGACACCGATGTGGTCCAGAATCCGCCTGATCTGTGTGCCCTCGGTAATGAACGCGATCAGGCGCATCTGACCACCACACAGCGGGCACAGCAGCGGGAACACTTCGTAGATACGGGCGATCAACACCGCCCACAGGTAATGCGCCTTCGACCGCTTGGCTGGTGCCGCAGGCTCAGGCGTGGGTGGCAGCGCGTTGCCTTGCGGCATCACCCCAGGCGCACCCTCGCCCGTGGCGGCTGGCTCGGTCTGCACCACGACTTGCTTGGCCGGTGCAGCCAGCGCCACCACCGCAGCCCTGTGCGGCGAATTCGTAGCCAGCACGCCAAAATAGCGATGCCGGTGCGCGCGCGGTGGTGGCACCAGAGCGGCACTACGTGCTATCAGTTCCAGCGGCGTGAGGTGCAGTTCGTCGACCTTGGCGCCACGCTTGTCAATGCTGGGCTCGCCGCACTGCTTGGTACAGCGGTACACCAGGACAGCACCCTCTTTGCGAAGGCGGTTCATGGCAAAGGGCGGGCGGGCGCAATACCTGAGCAGCCGCTCCAGAGCGGCGCGGTCGTGCGCTTCGATGCACACACCGGCGTCTACCGAGAAGCCACTGTGTTGGTATCTCCGCTGCCATACCAATGCTCTCACCCAATGTGGGATGCGGATGAATCGTCTTACCGATATCCACCGCGTCCGCACCCATCTCGATCGCCAGCGCAATCTCACCAATCATGTCGCCCGCATGCGTGCCAACCATGCCGCCGCCCAGGATCTTGCCGTGGCCATGGGCCTCAGGTGTATCGTCAAACAGCAGCGTGGTGACGCCTTCGTCGCGCCCGTTTGCAATAGCAGGATCTGCGCGGTGGTGAATTGCAGCTGGGAACTTTGCGGATGATGAACCAATATTCTGGCGCTCAACGCGGCAGTAGAAGCCGCGCGGGCCGGCGAGCATGGGCGTGGTTTTGCGGTGGTCGCCACAGAGGTGCGCTCAATGGCTGGACGTTGTGCCGAGGCCGCCAAGGAAATTAAAAGCCTGATTAACACCAGTGTGGAGCGCGTCGAGCAAGGCACCGTGATGGTGGACAAGGCCGGTGAGACGATGGCCGAGGTGGTCTCCAGTATCAGGCGCGTCGCGGACATCATGGGTGAAATCAGTGCGGCCAGTAACGAGCAGGCGTTGGGTGTGGCTCAAGTCGGTGAAGCAGTGATGCAAATGGACCAGGCCACTCAGCAAAATGCCGCTTTGGTCAAAGAAATGGCCGCGGCTGGCCGCAGCTTAAAGTCTCAAGCGGGAGAGTTGGTGCAAACGGTTGCCACCTTCAAACTCGACGCGAATTCCCAACAACTGCGCGCCCACGTGCGCAGCGCCGCGCCCGCAAGCGCGCCCTTTGGCGGGGGTGAGCGCCGTGCCGCTGCAAAGCCAGCGCAAAAAACCAGACCCGTAGCGACAGCGGCCAAACTGCCACCTGCCAAGGCAGTACCTAAGCCCGCACCGGTGGCCGCTGCCAGCACCAAATCGGCAGCGAGCACTGATGACAGCTGGGAGACTTTTTAAGTCTTTCTACCAAACGATGATGAGGTCTGCAGCAACCATCACGTCGCCCGGGTTGGGAAGAAGCTCTGAAGATTGCTGACGAAGATGAAATAGGTGGGGTATTCGCAAATGCCGGGTATGAAGAAATGGACTATTCCGACGAACCATATGGCAAATTACCCTGGGAATACCCCTAGGGAACCTCTGCATAAGTCCGATTTTAACTGTTTTTCCGGTCGTAACTCATTGATTCATATGGGGTCCCCGAACCAAAAAATGAGTTATTCAGACCATCCCTAGAAATGCGCCAGGAATCTCGTTGGCAGCCAGCCGGAAATTGATCTACGATGTGGTGCGAATTGTTCGCTGGGTATCAATCACTTGTTGGAGAAAATTCATGACTTTTTTTTCAGGATTCAAGAAAATCGTTGGGATCGTTTTGGTGGGATTTGGTCTGTCTGGTGCCATCCACGCCCAGGAGTTTGGAACCGCAGCACAAGCCGAAGCAATGACCAAGAGGGCAGTTGCTTTTATCAAAGCCAATGGGCCTGAAAAGGCAGCAGAAGAGTTTACGAACGGCAAAAGCTTCAAGGATCGTGATCTGTACGTTAGCTATCTGGATCTCAACGGGAAGATGCTGGGCCACGGCGTCAACCCAAAACTGGTGGGCAAGGACCTACTCGAACTGAAGGATCCTGCAGGAAATTTCATGGTCAAAATGGCAATCGAGGTGGCAAAATCCCCCAAAGCCAGCGGCTGGACTGGAATTTACAAATTTAAGAACCCAACCTCCGAGAAGCTTCAAGACAAGGTGATGTACGTGGAGCTCGCGGGAGATGCGTATGTGGGTGTTGGCATCTACAAGTAGGCATGCGGCATAGCGCAGGCTAAAGACCGCTTTTTCGAACCCGCAAGCCTATATTGATTGCTAAAAATAATGTTTGACAAATTGAAGATAGGCTTGCGCCTTGGGCTTGGGTTCGGAGTCATTCTGCTGGCGTTCAGCGCCCTTCTGGTTGGTGCGCTTATCAGCACTGGCGCGAGTAGAAATACGGTGCTTGAGACTCTGCAGCTTGCGGCAGATCAGAAAAAACTGGCAGAAGAGATGCGTCGCGATCTGCTGAGCAGCTCAGTCTCGGTGCGCAACATGGGCCTGCAAACCAAAGTGGATGCGGTGCAACGGGACGAGCAAGAGGCAAAACGACGATTCGCAGCGTACCTGGCAGCTAAAGACAAGCTGGATGTCAAAGGGATGGGGGACAGGGAGCGTGCACTGCTGGCTGACCTCACCAGTATCGGTGGACAAATGAATGCGCTCTTCCAAGAAGCGGTCGATTTGGCATCCCAGTTCAACACGGAGGAATCAACGGCGATTATTACGGACAAGATTGATCCACTGCTGACGCGGGCCATGGCTGTGCTGGCAGAGTTTATTTCTCTTCAAGAAAAACGGGCGAATGCCGCAACCCAACTTGCCAATGCAAATGCAGTAACCACCTCAACCGTAATTGCAGGCGTTGGCGTTTTGTTGTTTTTGTTGGCAGGTTTGATGGCCTGGAGTCTCACCAGAAGCATCACTTCACCCCTTAAAACCGCGCTGGTAGCCACTCAAAAGATTGCCGAAGGTAACCTGCTCATTGACATCCCCGCAGGTACCACTGACAGCCGCGAAGAGACAAAACTATTGCTCCAAGGCTTACTGGCAATGCGCGATGGACTTTCGCGGATCGTCAGCGAGGTGCGCATTGGCGCTGAAAACATCTCAACGGGAGCTAACGAAATTGCTTCGGGTAATTTGGACTTGTCACATCGAACAGAAACGCAGGCCAGTCATTTGCAGGAAACTGCTGCCTCCATGCAAGATCTGAGCAACAACGTCAGAGTCAACGCAGAGACCGCCCATCAAGCCAGCCAAATGGCAAGCAGCGCCAGTGCAGCGGCCACCTTGGGAGGAGAGGTGATGCAGAAGGTTGTTGCTACGATGGACGAAATTACCGTAGCCTCGCGGAAGATTGAGGACATCATTGGAGTCATTGATGGCATTGCTTTCCAAACCAATATTTTGGCCTTGAATGCCGCAGTAGAAGCAGCGCGGGCAGGCGAACAAGGTCGCGGGTTTGCCGTCGTGGCAGGCGAAGTGCGCAGCCTGGCCGGCCGCTCTGCCACCGCCGCGAAGGAGATCAAGGAACTGATAGGTGCAAGTGTTGGCAAGGTAGCTGCTGGCACAAAGCTGGTGGGGACTGCAGGTAAATCGATGAACGATATCGTGACGCAGGTGAAGCGGGTTGCAGACCTCATCGGAGAAATCAGCGGCTCTGCGCAAACGCAGACTGAAGGCATTGAGCAGGTCAATCAGTCTGTTTCCCAACTTGACATCGTTACCCAGCAAAATGCGGCTTTGGTGGAGCAGGCGGCGGCGGCTGCAGACAGCCTGAACCAACAGGCAGGTCGCATGGTCTCCGTGGTCAGCACTTTCATATTGGACAGCGCGGTAGCCCAAGGCGCTGAACGCAAGAGCCTGCCGCCGCCCATGACGATATCCGGGCGACTGTCTCGTTGAACTTACCAGACAACGATCGGGTCATTCGCTACCATCGCGTCACCCGGCTTGCAGCTGAACGCGTCACAGCTTCCCCCAGCAGCCCATGGGATGTGCCGTTTTCCTTGGTCACCAATTGATGCGCTGATCGACCTCGTATTCCGGTGCGGGTTGCCCCACCAAATTCCAATCCGGCCCGATTTGCATCCCTTCACCTGGCGCATCACCACAGTCATCCCAAAGCGGCGGCCCGCGCACCGGGGCGATGCGGGGCGGCTCCGTAAGCACGCGGCTAAACCATCTAGACTTTGCGAAAGCGATCCAGTAGAGGAAGATGTAACCCATCGATGCGGCAGCAACTCGGCCAGTCGTGAGTTAGGCCAGGTCGGCAACTTGGTCAGCACGTCCTTCAGGTAGGCCCAGGCATCGTGGCCATTGAGTTTGGCAGACTCGATCAAGCTCATCAGCGTGGCCGCACGCTCACCGGCTTGCTGCGAGCCGATGAATAACCAATTTTTGCGACCCAGGGCGATCGGGCGCATCGCGTTCTCCACCGCGTTGTTGTCCACCGGCACGCGCGCATCGTTAGCATGCACGATCAATGCCCCCCAGCGCTTGGGCGCTTAATGTTGTCAGGGTGCCCCGGCGATGAGCCAGTCCCACTGCGATGGGGTGATCGTCAGCGCAGCATCTGCGGCGTCCCCGCTTGGCCAGATAAAGCGGCCCTGCTGCAGGCGCCGGTTGCACAGCCACAGACCAGCGCCGTCATACACCAACACTTTGAGGCGGGTGGCGCCCCGGTTGGCAAAGACGCAGCCTGTGTGGATGCGTGCGCCACCTTCAATCTCTCGCACCACACGAGCCAACAAGGTGTACATGCCGGCGCGCAGGTCACTGACGCCCAGGGCCAGCCAGATGGTGTCGATGCGGATCATGATAAATACGCCTTGAGCCATTGCGCGCATTGCAGTGGCGCATCAAGGGGCCAGTGCAGCACGACGCTGCGCCCGCCTTGGCTGCAGTCGATGCGAACGCTGGGTGAGACTCGGGCTTGGTCCATCAGGTCGGCAAGGGGCGCTGGTTGGTGTTCGCCGGCCACCTTGACTTGGATAAATCGAGTTTTACTGGCGGGTTTGCGTCGTGCAGGGGTAACGTACGTCGCATCTGCCAGCTGCGCCCGCCAGCGTGGTGCATGTGACTGCCAGGCGCGCAGTTGGCGGTAGCTCGTCCCTTGGGTTTGCGCAAATTCTTGCGCACTCAACCCGCTTTGCGTCAGCTGCTCGAGTACATCCAGGCAGCGCTTCTTTTGCTCCCGGTTGAATTTCTTGTTCGTCATATCGGTCAGTCTCTTTGGAAAACTCCAAGACTGCCGGGTTATCGATCAGCTTTCAAGATGGGTTCGCCACGCGCTTACTGTTGAGCACTGCCCCGTCACGCTGCATGAAGTAGCGCAGTCGCTTCGGGACTGTTAGCACCCACTGGCGCACCGGCAGGCGGGGGAAAACATGATCCATCAGGTGCGCAGCCGTCTCCACCATGCGCCGGGTGTTGCACGAAGGGCAAACGCCGCGGCCCTTGCAGGAATATCAACGCTGCGCAGTCACATTGAAGCGATGGGTGGGCAGTTGGACGTGATTGCGCGCTTTCCGGATGGCGCGGTCAAAATAAGCAACTTTGGTGACCTTGGGTCCGCTGCGGTAGCGTGACTAGCTAGTCCGGGCGAGTGGAGCCAAAGGGCCCTCTATATGGCAGGTATTGCCGAGTGTCGTAAACCGATCTAACCCGGGCACCCCTGACAGGACACCTTGATGTCGCTCGGGCTTAACTAACTTTAGTTCTTTGGGGCATGGGCAAAAATTGCCTGGATCACCTCATTCAAAGCGACATCAAATTCTTGAAAATCACGGTCAAGAAATGAGGGCAAGGGTCAACCCTTGTGCCTTACCGATACGATTTGCACCTAAACCGAGATTACCCCGAAAAAAACATCCCGATATTGATTCCCCACCCCACATTCACGCCTATCATGCGGTGGCGTTTGTCTGTACGTCACACAACATATCAATCCAAAAACGGAAGAACCATGTCAGATAATTTCTACGGCACCTTGAAGGGCATCCCAATCGATTACTTGGTGTCCGCGCCATTGATGGCCGCAAGCCGCGCCAATATCGCGTTGGCTCAAGGTATGGAAGAGTTTGTCTTCCAAGTGGGTTTTGTGGATGGAGACCCCACCAAGGGGACGAACAATATTGTGTTCAATTTGCAGCGCCCTTATACCGATCCAGCTAGTAATCAGGTCTCCAATCAGAATCTCACAGTCACCTGCCCACTGTTAGGACTTGTGCCCATCCCTGCATTATTGGTGGACAACGTGACAGTTGATTTCACTACGTCAATCGATACCTCTTCCTCCACGAATACAAGTACATCGGCAACTGTCAATGCCGGTTATAAGGCTGGTGGATTTACGGTTTCGGGGCAAGTTACAGCCAGCCGCCAACAGATGCGTGCTTCAAATCAGTCTGCTACCTATACGTTTCACATTGCGGCATCCCAGCAGCCTGCAACTGAAGGCATGGGAAAGCTCATGGATGTCATGGCCTCATGCGTGACGCCTATTCCATCGACTTACAGCAGCACTTGAAAGTAAGAGCGACGTATCCCGTTCGCTCTCAATAATTAGTTCACTAAGAGCCTGGCGTGCCCTGTGCGCGTCGGGCCTCATGATGGATACCCAATGGCACCGCACCCATCTAAAGCGGGAAAGGGCTTCATTTCTGAAGGAAGAATGCCCTGTCCTGACTGTTCGAGCAACATTCGACTACCTCTGCAGTCGCTTATTGCAGGACAAGCTGTTTTCTGCCCAAGCTGTGGCTTGAAGCTGTCCATTGATTCTGCAGCTAGCAAATCGGCACTGGATTCGATCAAGAAAGCGCAAGCGATGCTCAACGACATTGACCAAGCGCACCAGCCGTTGCCAGGCTATTCGAGTCAAATCAGTAGAGGTGGCTCATGACCAAAGTCTCGCTCGACGACCTTCTAAAGGCCATCAGCAATGCTATCTCTGGATCGAGCGGGCACCTGCAGCAGCGAGAGTTGGACAACCACAAGAGTTTTTTTGATAGTGATGACAAAGGTGTCCTCACCCCAAAAACGATGCCGATGTTGCTGCCCAATCGTCACCATCAAGCAACTGCCGATGCGCCCGCTGCGACCGAAAGCATCCACAACGTCCCCCAAAGTACGCTTGTCCATAACAGCCAAGTCGCCCTGGACACTGTAAGTATGGAAATCGACTGTCTTGTCGAAGAATTGAAGGATGGAGATAAGGGCGAGAAGCAGTTGGTGCTGCATCTGGGGGCGGATGTGCGCAATCACTCCAGAGGAATCAAGTTAAATCTGACTTACAAGAATTCAGGAACACCAGAGGGCGTGGCCAAAGTCAACGACGAACTGCTCAAGCAGTTTTAAGTAAGCCATGCAGCTCGGTAACTTATTCAAAGTAGCGGTGGGCGCGATTAGCGCGGCTAACCACAATTTACGCAGAGTTGCATTGGAGCGTATCGGCTCTTTTTTTACGCAAGCGGAAATGCGTCACGGAGAGCCTAGCCAGTTAGTTCCGAAGCAGCTTCGAATCCCACTTCCATCTCCTCAGGGACTCGCAAATGGAAGCCAACCAGCGCTTGAAGTGATGGTGCCCACAATAAATTTGCAGTCACCGGTGCAACTGGGTGTTGACACCGGACACGTCAGTTTTGATTACGCAATCACTAGCCTGGCGCAGACCGGTGCAAATATTTACTTGGATGGGACGCCAGTGGGCAGTTCAGAGCGGCGCCGTCCCACGCGCATGGCATGCATGCATGTCCGTATAGAAATCAAGTCAGTGGGTCCCTCGACTGGTGAGGCTAGGCTGACGGATTTTTTGACCCAGCCAGTGAAGTCCCACTGATATGAAGCATCAAAGCCGACAGGTGCCCGAATGCGTGTATTGCTCTCCGTAGAAGATTCCAAACGAGTACGCGAAATCATGAGCAAAAGGACGATTCACTTCAAGCACAGGATTTGGGATTTCGCCCCGTTTATCTTGTTGGCAGTGCTTGTGCTACAGATTATTCAGTCGGGGCTTGGGGTTTACACAGTTTGGCAAGCAAATGGCGCAGATCAGACTTGTAAAGATGAGTTGAAACAGTCGATTCAGACATTACAAGCAAAAGTAGCGTTACGACCAACACCAACTACAGCGCCACTGACTCTGAACACACAGTCAGGAAGCATTGCCATGAAAGGTGGGCAGTCCGTCGCGTTCAGCACCTTACGTGCGCAAGATCCCAAGGCTATCCTGGGCGTAGACGTCTCCCATTACCAGGGTCATATCGACTGGTATCGTCTAAAGACTGCTGGGGTGCGCTTTGCGTACATCAAGGCCACCGAAGGCTCGCATTATGTTGATAAGGCTTTCGGGGAAAACTGGCAGGGAGCTAAAGACGCTGGCATTGCCCGTGGTGCCTATCACGTGTTCACCACAAGCAGTAACGTCGACGACCAGATCAGCAATTTCCAGAACGCTATTGCGGCTGCCGGTGAAAAGGGCGAGCTGCCCTCGGCCTTGGATCTTGAAGTGTCCTTCGTGTCAAAAGAGGATGTCAACGCTGCAAAGAACGATGTGACAAAGTGGCTTCAGACTGTTCAAAAGGACGAGAAGAAGCCCCCTGTCGTTTACGGGAGTCTGAGTCTGTTCAATAATTATTTCGCTGGCACGAGCCTGAGCAAAATGCCTGTGTGGCTAGCTGAATACAGCACCGGCCCATACACCGGTGGCAGCAAGTGGCCTAAATGGGCGATATGGCAATTTTCTGACAAAGTGACCGTTGATGGGGTTGACGGGTATGTGGATGTCAATAGGGTGCGGAGTTTGCCCTGAGGTTTATGGCGCAAAACGAGGTATAGAAACTCTTCCTTATTCGCTCAATTTCTTAATATCTAATGAAAGGTCTTTTCAACCATGCCTCCGAAAAAACGTAAGGGAATTATTGAAGAAGAAGTAAACCCTTTTGCGATCGACGAAGTTCTTGAGGATGAAGAAACTACGCATACCCAGAAACGTAAACCTAAACTTACAGACGCTATGCTACCGGATGGATTCTTTGGTGTAGACGCATATTACGATGGGAAATCCAAATGCTCTGAAGTGTATTGGCCAATAATACCAGACTCAAATTTACCTTCCAATATCGCTTCATCCGGAGAAATTGAAACCCAAGTGCAACTACT
>JBIIVW010000118.1:0-10297 GCA_044339205.1 Rhodoferax sp.
GTTCGCTGCCCAGCAGGGCATTGAGGCTGTCTTGCGCCGCCTTCCAGCGGTGGCGAGCTTCTTCGCGTTTAGCGCGGCCCTCGGTCGTGATCGTCACGGTGCGGCTGCGGGCATCGGTGCCTGGTTCCAGGATGAGCCAGCCGGCATCAATCAGGGGGCGCATGTTGCGTGTGAGCGTTGAGGCACTCAATTTCAAGCCCCGGGCCAGTTCGCCAGGGCGCAGGGGGCCGAGCTTGAACACATAAGCCAGCAGCGAGTATTGCGTGGTTTTAAGGCCTGCTTTGGCCATCTCCTGGTCGTAGTGCTGGGCCACACGCCGCATCATCTGGCGCAGCCGCAAATTGGTACAACCCAGTGCTTGGAGCTCTGGAGGGGTTGATGGGTCAGATTTTTTGCTCACGGTAAAATTGTATCTGCAACTATTGCATATGCAAATTTAAAAACCTGAGTTGACACTATGAACCTTGAGAACACCTTGAACCAATGGATTGAACAAGCCGCTGCGGTGCGCGCCAGCATGGTGGCCGGTGGTGGCAAACCCGGCCTGGCCCATCCTGCAGATGTGGCGGGCAAAACCGGCCTGCAGATCATGCAGGCCATGCTGGCCGGTGCGCTGCCTTACCCGCACATTGCCGAGACGCTGGATTTTTCACTGGTGGAAGTCGAGCCCGGGAAAGCCACTTTTCAGGGCACGCCCCAGCTCAAGCACTACAACCCGCTGGGTACGGTGCACGGTGGCTGGTATGCCACGCTGCTGGATTCCGCCGTTGGCTGCGCGGTGCACACCATGATGCCGGTCGGACGGGGCTACACCACGGCAGAGTTGAGTGTGAACATCGTGCGCGCGGCCTCACACAAGAGCGGGCCGCTGCGCGCCATCGGCAGCGTGATCCATTGCGGCAGGCAACTGGCCACGGCAGAGGGCCGCATTGTGGGGCCAGACGGCAAACTATATGCGCACGCAACAACCACTTGCCTGGTGTTTGAATTGCCCGTTTGAGGCAAGTCCCATCACAATCACCCATGAGTCTTCACAAATCAGTCAAAGAACGTTTTTTTCACGCCCTCGCTTTCGAGGTGATCGCCATCGCCATCTGCGCACCTCTGGGAGCCTGGCTGCTGGGCTATTCGCTGGCGCACATGGGCGTGTTGACCTTGATGATTTCGCTGATTGCCATGGCGTGGAACATGGTGTTCAACTCGGTGTTTGACCGTGCCCAGCGCCGCATGGGCTTTACCCGCACGCTCGGCGCACGGGCTGTGCATTCGGTGTTGTTCGAGATCGGATTGATCCTGGCCGTGGTGCCACTGGCCGCCTGGTGGCTGGACATCGGGTTGTGGGAGGCCTTTGTGCTGGACATCGGCATTGTGCTGTTCTTCCTCCCCTACACCTTTGTGTTCAATTGGACTTACGACCACGTCCGGGCCCGGGTGGTGGCGCGCTAAACCGTCAGCACAATCGGCTCCAGCGCCTCTCCCTGGACCACTATGCGGCCGATGATGGCGGTGTGCGGGTAACCCAGCGCCTTGAGTGCCGCCACGCAGGCGTCTACCCGGTCTGCGGGCACACTGGCCAGCAGGCCACCGGCAGTTTGCGGGTCAAAAATCAGCGGATAGCGCGGGTGCTGGGCAAAGGCCTCCTGGTTGCGCAGCGCCCGACGCAGGCGCACATTGGCGGGCTGCAGCGAGCTGACGATACCGGCGGCCACGGTCTCCAGCGCGCCGTCCAGCAGCGGCAGGGCGCCCAGGTTGATCTCGGCGTCCACGCCCGACGGCTTGGTCATCTCCACCAGATGCCCCAGCAGGCCAAAGCCTGTCAGGTCGGTGCAGGCGGTCGCGCCAAACTCACGCAGGCACTGGGCCCCTTTTCGGTTGGACAGCACCATGGACTGCAGCGCCGCGTCGATCCAGCGGCCCTTGGCCGCCAGGCGGGCGTGGGCGGCAAACAGCGTGCCGGTGCCAATGGGCTTGGTCAAAATCAGCACGTCGCCGGGCTGCATGCCGCCCTTGCGCATCACGCTCACCAGGCTCTCATCAATCAGGCCATTGATGGCAAAGCCCAGTGCCAGCTCACTGCCTTCCCCGGTGTGGCCACCCACCAGCGCGCAGCCGGCGTCGTTGAGCACCTCCACCGCGCCGGTCATCATCTGAAACAGCAGGTCTTCGACCTTGGCCTCCAGGCCCGGGGGCACGGTGGCTATGGCCGTGGCGGATTGGGGCTCGCCGCCCATGGCAAAAATATCACCGAGTGCGTGGTTGGCCGCCACTTTGCCAAACAAATAGGGGTCGTCCACAAAGGCTCTGAAAAAATCCACCGAATGCACCAGCGCCTTGCCCGGCGGCACGCGCACAATCGCCGCGTCATCAGGGTCGTGCAGGCCAATGAGCACGTCGTCGCGCTGCACCACCTGCAACTGGCCTAGCGCGCGTGAAAGCACGGTGGAGCCGACTTTGGCGCCACAGCCGCCGCAGCGCATGGCAATGGCCGAGATCGCCTGGAGCGATTCCTCCTGGCTCAGCGCCAACTGGCTCTCGGCAGGGGCCGGCGCGGTGCTTTTGGATGCCATCTCTGGAAACTCCGAAAACTTGCGCATGAAGTCCCGGTCAATCCGGTCTTTCCAGCGCCAGACCCAGTCACCCGCAAAACCCAGCGCGCCGCGAGAAGCCACGGCATAGCGGTTGCCGGTGCTGATGAGCGCCAGCCAGCTGCGCTGCGGCCGGTAGGGCTTGAGCAGCTGGCCCTGCAGGCTGCGCCGCAGGTTGTCGGCCAGCGGGGGGCCCATGCGCACGGCAAACACGCCGGCTTTTTCCAGTGGGCGGTCCTGCATGGCAGCAATGTCGCCGGCGGCAAAAATGGCCGGATCGGTCACGGTTTGCAGCGTGTCGGTCACCTGAATGAAGCCCCCAGCGTCCAGCGCCAGTCCCGTGCCTAGCAGCCAAGGCGCGCCGCCGGCCTGGGTGACCCACATGATCTCGTCGGCTTCTACTACCAGGCCGTTGGCGCACAGCAGTCGGCCAGATTCCACCTGCGTAACTTGGGCGTTGAGGTGCAATTCCACGGCGCGCTGGATGAGCACGCGCTCAAAGCGATGACGCACCCCGGCGTTGTGGGTGGGCAAAATCGTGGGGCCGGAGCTGACTAGCGCAAACTCCAGCAAATCGGGGTTGCGGCCCAGCGTCTGCAGTTCACGGCGCAGACGGTATTGCATGGACAGCAGCAGCTCCACGCCGCCCGCGCCCGCGCCCACCACGGCGATGCGCAACGTGCCCTGGGCGTGCGCCTTCACCCGCGCCAGCAGCGCCAGCCATCGCTGGTTGAACCCGGTGATGGGTTTGACCGGGACGGCAAATTCTGCGGCGCCCGCCACGCCGCTCAGGCGCGGGGTGGAGCCGATGTTGATGGACAGGCGGTCGTAGGGCACCGGCGGGCGGTTTCTGCACAGCACTTTGCCCGCGGCGCGGTCAATGCCCACCACCTCGTCGCGGTACAGGCGGGCGCCGGCAAACACGGCCAGGCGAGCCAGGTCGATGTGGACCTCGTCATAGCTGTAGTGGCCAGACACATAGCCGGGCAACATGCCGGAATACGGCGTGTGCACGTCGGTGCAGATCACGGTCAGGCGCACGCCGGGTGCCGGCTGCATGCCAAAGCGCTTGAGTACGCCCACATGGCTGTGGCCGCCGCCGATCAGCACAATGTCGCGGGCGATGGGTTGGGTTGAGGTTTGCATCAATTTTTATTGGTTTGGGTCGTGAGGGCGTCAATGAGCTGGTGCAGTGCTGCACGCTCGGCCTCCGTAGAAAAGAGCGGCGCACGGTCGTCGCATTGGGCCTGAAGGTGCGCCAGGAGCGTGCCGCTGTGGCATTGGCGCAATAGCGCGACCAAGGCTGCGGCATCGTTCCAGTCAAAGTAGCCCGCATAGTCAGCGCCCAGCATGCCGATGTTGCCGTCAATGCGCGAGGCCAGCACCGGCGTGCCCGAGCGCAGGGCCTCCATGACCACATGCGCGCCACCTTCCATGCGGCTGGTGTGAATCAGCACATGCGCCCGCTGAATGCGCCGGCGCGTCGCTTCATGGGGCAAGCCGCCCAGCCAGCGGTAGTGTGGGCAATAGGCGGCTGTGGCTTGCGCCTGCTCAGCCAGGGCTGCGTCCAGCGGGGCGCCGATGTGGTCGATCAGAATTTGCTCAGGGGGGGCCAGCAGGCGGGCCGCGTCAAACAGGGTGGCGGGGGACTTTTCTTCCCGCAGGTGGCCGACCATCACCGCGCGCAGGTGGCGGGTGGGTTTGGGCAGCGTGACGCGCTGGGAGGTGGACTGAAAGATCACACTGGCCTTGTCAAGCAACTCAGGCGGCAGCGCGTCTGGCCCGCGTTCTTGCAGCAGCACCAGCCGCCGGGCGAATTGCAGCGAACCTTGTGCCTGCGGATCGGTCTGGATGTCGCGGTACAAATCGGTGCCCGTCAGCACCACGGCCAGACCGGGGGCGTCGGCCTGGTCATTGCCACTGTTATTGCCCCGCGATGTCGCATGGGCCTGCGCCCAGGCGGCAATCGACGCGGCGGAGCGGCGGGCGTGCAGTGCCAGCATGACGGTGTCGCTTGCTGCCTCGGGGCCATCGGGCCAGTGCTGGGTGATGCGCACGCGGTGAGGGTGCAGCAGCCGCTGCCAGCGCCGGGCGGTTTGCCAGTTGCCGTTGTTGGCATCGGCCAGTGCGGGGCTCACAATCACTATCCACTGGTTCATGGGCAATAGCCAGCCGGGTTGGACTGATAAAACGTGTTTTTAGAGCCAAATCGGCCTCTAGCCGGCGTATCCATTGCCTTATCTGCTATGTAAAGCATAGTTTATTGAGGGCTCAGGCCGCCGCCCAGAGCACGGCAAATCGGCCCTGCTCGGGCTTGGCGGCATCGGTCCAGGCCACGGGAGCAGTAAACCCGGCCTCCAGCAGCAACTGCGAGAAGCCGTCAATCGTCCATTTGTACGAGTTTTCGGTGTGGATGCGCTCACCCTGCGCAAACCCCCGCTGCCCGCCTGGCCACTGCACGGTGAGGTCGCGCTGCGCCGCCAGGTGCATCTCGATGCGTGACTCGGCGCTGTTGTACAACGCCACATGGCCCCAGTCCACCAGGCGCAAGTCGGTCCCGACCAGCCGGTTGATGTGCGAAAGCAGGTTGCGGTTGAACGCGGCGGTCACCCCCAGGGCGTCGTCGTAGGCAGCTTCCAGCTCGGCACTGTCTTTGACCAGATCCACGCCGATGAGCAGCCCGCTGCCTTTGATGGGTCCGCAAGCCTGGTGGGCCTGGCGCAAGAAGTGCAGGGCCTCGGTGGGGGTGAAGTTGCCGATGCTGGAACCCGGGTAAAACAGCACGCGCGGCGCGGCGTCTGGCGCGCCCACCTCGGGCGGCAAGTCCAGCGTTTGGGAGAAATCCAGCCCCACGCCCACCATGTCGAGTGCAGGGTACTGGCGCTGCAGGCAGTTCAGCGCATGGCGCAAAAATTCGACCGAGATGTCTACGGCTACATAGCGCTGTGGGGCGAATCTGTCAAACAAACTGGCGGCCTTGTTGCAGTTGCCTGCGCCGAGGTCGATCAGCGTCGCACCCGGGGGCACGCGCTGGGCCATGGCGCCGCCGTGCGCCTGAAAAATGGCGGCTTCAGTGCGGGTGGGGTAGTACTCGGGCAGCTCGGTGATGGCTTCGAACAGGCGCGAGCCCAGCGCGTCATACAAAAACTTGGGCGAGGTGCTGGCGCCACCCGGCTGGGGGTTGGCGGTGAGGCCGTGCAGCAGCTCCTGGCGTACGGCCTCCAGTTGCATGTGGTGAATCTGGATGAACTGGGGGGTTTTCATGGGCAAGGGGCAGTCAGTGCGGGTGAAGGCTTGAGTCTACTTAACTATATAAACGACGCCTGATAATTGAAATCAGGTCCAATTACATGTATTTCATAGCGCTACAGGAGATGAAAACGCCGGCTTGAGGCTTTTCAAGGCTTGATTTTGGCGGCAGCCACCTGGCGGGCTTGCTCTTCGCCGCTTTGGTAATGGGGCACCCGCAAAATCAGGCGTTTGGTGCGCTGGATAAAGCTGTTGCTGCCCTTGACTTCTTCCGTCCAGTATGCATCGGCCAGCGCGATGTTGCGCTTCTCGTCCAGCAAAAAGGCGTCTTTGGAGCCCTGGCCACCAAACAGGTACAGCTTGCCATCGACCATCTTCCAGCTGTCGGCGTCTCCGCCCCAGGGGATGCCAAACATCACGCCATTGGCGCAATAGCCGCCGTATTGGGGCAGGTATTTGGCAGGCGACTGGTCAAAGGCGGCCTTGTTTTGGGCGCTGGAAAATCGGAAATCAACGCCCTCGTAGGTGCTGCGAAATTCGGGCTTGCCTTGCACGAAGGCGCCCTGGGTGAAATAGGCGGTGACATCTGCGCCTTTCAAAAACAGGCGTTGCTCGGGGTTGTCTGCCACGGCATTGACGGGCTTGTAACTGCCTGACGGGTTTTGCGCTTGCATGGCGCTGCAACCCGACAGGGCGACCAGGGATGCGGCCACAGCCAAGATGGCCCAGGGGCGATAAAGTTGAACAGGGCGATCAAACGTCATTCAAAACACTCCAGAAAAATAGGCGTAGCTTGCCTTAAACGGCGAAACCGGTGATGGACTGCGTCACATAGCCCGGCTCGGCATCGGCATAAGGCGCGGGCCAGCCCAGCAGGGCGCTGGCACGTTCGCAGTCGGCGCGCAGTTGCCGGGCGTCCGTGGCGGCCAGGTGCAGAATGCCGTAGCGGTAGCTGCCCAGCCACTTGAAGTCGCGCCCGGTCTGGCTGGGCGTCTTGGCAAAGCAAAACAGCAGCGCCTCAGGAAAAGCCTGCTTGAGTGCGTGCTGCTGGCTTCGGCTGGGTTGGGTGACGGGGGTGCTGGGCGCAAAGCTGCGGTACACAAAGCTGGCGGCAGCCCCGGCGGTGGGCGCGGTGCGGGGCACCAGCGCCGGGTCTTGCCCATGCGCCAATGTCAGTGCCACGGCGTGCAGGTCCAGCCCCTGTACGCGCTGATACAGGTCCGAGAATTGCGAGGCCAGGCGCGGGTTGAACTCGATCACGCCCAGCGTGTCGTGCGCTGCGTCATAAAAAAACTCCATGTTGAAGAGTCCGTGGGTGAAGCCCGACGCCGTCAAAAACCGCCGCGCCACATCGAGCGCGCGGGCCTGAATGTCGGCCTGCAGCCGGCTGGGGAACTCAAAGCGCATGAAGGCCTGGGTGTGGGGGTAATGCACGGCATCCACCACGCCGAGTGCGTGCACCTGACCGTCAAAGGCGTAGCCGTCCAGGTTGTACTGCAGGCCCTGCATGGGCTGCTCCAGCAGCATGTTGTGGGCGCTGCCGGCATCAGGCAGGCGCTGGCGCACCACGCGCTCAAAGGGTTCGACCAGGTGGCGGATGACCCACAGCTCCCACGCGCCAAAGCGGGTGTGGGACTGCAACTCGTCGCGGTTGTGCACGGTGCGGGCCAGCACCGAAAACGCGGCTTTGACGGGCTTGACAAACGCGGGGTAGCGCAGACCCTCGGGCACGGCTTCGTTGTATTCGGTGTTCAGGCCGACAAAGCCGCAAGTGGCCTCGGGGCACACCTCGGCCAGCACATGGCGGGCATACAGCTTGTGCTGGCAGGCCAGCACCGCCGCCACCGGGGTGCCAGGCCAGCCCATGCGCTCGGCCAGCAAGGCCGCAGCCAACGCGCCAAACTGCTCGTGGTTGGAGACCACGGCTTGCCAGCCGCGCCGCCGGGCCTGCGCGGCCAGGCGGTCCACAAAACGGGCCATGTCGAACCAGGCCAACTGCACATTGCTGGGAAAGCTGAACAAATCAAACCCGGCCACATCAAACGGGTAGCGCTGCGCGTTACGGGCAAAGCCGGATTCATCCCAGTCGTAATTGAATAAAACCAGGGTTTTCATGCGCCAGCGTCAAGCCCGTTGAGTGTCCAGTCGTAGTCCAGAAACCGAACGCTCAAGCCCTTGGCGCGTAGCTTGGCGCGGCTGGGCGCGTCACTGGAAAGCTGGTCGGCGTACTCGGCCCACACGTCGTCGAGCCTGGTCAGGCCCCGGTGGCCTTTCTCAAAATCTTCTCGGAACCATTTGAAGATGCTGCTGGCCTCGACCTGGTTGGTGGTCGCATTGAAGCGGTTGCGGGTGCGGTCCCCCATGAAGCGCTGCATGCCGTCGTCCAGCTGCGCCTCCAACTGGGTGGCCGTGAATGCCTCCGGGCGCAGGGCGGGGCAGCCAATGCTGGCGCAATTGACTGCGGTGTGAATGCGTGGGTCGTTGAACTTGGGGCGCAGCTGCTCGTGTTCGATCCAGTCGAGGTGCTGCGACTCGCCCAGGAGCGTGAAAAACTTGTTTTTCCAGGGCGACTGGAATACCGAGCCGATGTCTTTGATCGACTTGAGGCCAGGGTATTTGGTGAGGATGAGTGCCAGCGTGAAGCCGTTGTAGGCGTTGATCAAAAAGGCCATGCGCTGCTCGCGGCTGAAGGAGTTGAACTGCGTGGCATTGACCGCCGACCAGGCGTCAAGCACGCCTTGCAGCATGGCGCGGTCAGCCAACAGGCCCTTGTAGTCCACGCGGGACTGCACGTTGTCGGGCAGCCACTTGACGTGTTTTTTGAGCAAGGCGTCCCACAGCGGGTAGTTATGGTCAAACACAGCCCTTTTTTGAGCAAAAATGGCGCTAGACGGCATGGTAATTGAGGTAGCACATATCAATTGAATAGCAGTTCGGCGGGTGGTCATGGCGGGGGTCTCATGGATTCAATGAAGTGTGCATCAGTCGCTGGCGGCGCGTTGATCTTACGCAGGCCCCGCAAAAGAAGGGGCTGTGAATCGGGCTGCGCTCAAGGAGGCAGTGTGCGGGCAATGGCCTGGGCCAGTTGCCATAGGGCCAGTCGGTGCGCGCTGACCAGGGCGGCGGCATCCTGGCTGGTACTGGGCACGGTCAAGCGGGTGGTGTGGGCGGCGGGTTGCGCGGCTGAGGTGGTGGCTGAACCCAGCGGGTGGGTGCTCCAGCGGGCTTGCAGGGTCACGCTGCGCCCGCCAGCATCCACATCGAGTGCCAGCAGCTCCACGCGCAACTGGCCTTGCACAGCCACGCCGCCCAGGGGAGCCGTCCACAGGCTGCCCGCACCGCGCAGGGTGCGCAAGTCTTGCGTCAGCACGCGAGGCACGCTGCGTGAGAGGGCTTCAGCCCAGAGGTGGTTAAACGCGGGTTGTACGGCGTTGGCGCCCTGGGGCAGCAGCAGCTCGTCACGATCCAGGTAATCGGGCACGCGCACTGGCAGCATCAGTTGCCAGGGGGGTGCTGCTTGGGCGGGTTGGGGCGCGACGGCGACCGGGGGCTCACTTTTGAGCACGTAGACGGTGGGGTCGTAGGCGCGGCTGGCGCAGCCGGCCAAGACGAGCAGTGCAAGGGCCAATACAAGGGCCGGTGCAGCGGCGACGACTGAGGCCAGTGGCCGGGCGCTCACTTGGGGGTTGAAGCGCTTGTGCGCAAGAGTTTTCAGCATGTGAATTTCCTCATAACGGATGTCTTTATTTGGGCGCGATCAGGTTGGGTTCAGTGCGCGCTCATCGCGCATTCAGGGCGCCACAGCCCGGCCGCGCAAAAGCGCGTCTGGCTGGCGCTCCAGCAAGCGGGTGAGTCGGCTCAGGTCGCGTGCAGCGCGTGCCACATCCTGGGCGGCGCGGTCCAGGTTGTGCACCAGCTCGGCGTCGTCTCCCACGGTGTTGCGCAGGCTGGCCGCAGTGGTGGCGAGCTCTGTGGCGGCGCGTTGAAAGGCTTGCAGCGTGGGGGAGTCGGCGGCAACAGCCGCGTCAATGCGCTGGGCGGTCTGGGCAAAGCGGTCGGCCGCCTGGCCCAGGGCTTGCGCGGTGCGCTGGGTGTCGCTCAGCGTCTGTTGTGCAGCCCCCGTCAAAGGCGTGACCTGGCGCTGCACCTGCTGCGTGAGCGTGCGCAGCTCGGTGGTGAGCTGGGCCACGTTGGCCACCGTGCTCTTGAGTTGGGGGTCGGTCATGACCTGGCGCGTGGCCGTGGCAATCGCGGCCAGGTCTTGCAGCGCGGCCTTGAGGTCAATGCCCTCCAGCTGGGCCTGCAGGGCCTGAATGGTGGTGGGCAGCGTGGGAATGTCGGGCAGGCCGCTGGCTGCGGGGGCGCTGGCGGCCAGTGCGGGGCGCAAATCCAGGTCGACATACAGCAGGCCAGTGAGCAGGCTTTGGGTGGCCAGCCTGGCGCTCAAGCCCTGGGCCATGAGG
>JBIIVW010000370.1:0-2902 GCA_044339205.1 Rhodoferax sp.
GAGCGTTCGGTCGGCATCGGCCGTTTGGGCCATGGCACTAAGTGAGCCTGCCAACAACAGTGCACCGAGCGGCAGCAGTGCATGCTTTGACGCTATTTTATTTGATTGTAAATAAGCAATAGAAGCAACGGCTAGAGACAGATTTTCCCCGTTAATTGAGTTTTTCGACATGGTGGCAGTGGGTTCAGAAAGTTGTTGGCTGGCTGAACCGACGCCTTGGGAGGATCTGTGCGGTATGGCTGGCTGTAAATTAGCCTGAATTGTAAATGAGAATCTTTATCATTTGAGAATTATTTTCATTTGATTCGTTGTCTGACGCTGATGCGATCGCCGCGCCTTCAATACGTCAGCCGCTCCGGCCTGATCTCCTGCAGGATGGTGGTAGCAATTTCTTCAATGGATTTCGTGGTGGTGGACAGCCAGCGGATGCCCGAGCGGCGCATCATGGCTTCGGCCTCGCTCACCTCCATGCGGCAGTTCTCCAACGAGGCGTATTTGGAGTTGGGACGGCGCTCGTTGCGAATTTCACTCAAGCGTTCGGGTTGGATCGTCAGACCAAAGATCTTGTTTTGGTGGGGTTTGAGGGCTGGTGGCAGGTGGCGCCGTTCGAAATCCTCCGGGATCAGGGGGTAGTTCGACGCCTTGAGCCCGTATTGCATGGCCAGATAGAGCGAGGTGGGTGTCTTTCCGCTGCGGCTGACCCCCACCAGAATGACATCGGAGCTGTCCAGGTCCCGATGGGATTGCCCGTCGTCGTGGGCCAGCGAGAAGTTGATGGCCTCAATGCGCGACTGGTATTCCTTGCTCTTGCTGGCATCACTGAACCGGCCCACCCGGTGATGCGACTTGAGTTGCAGTTCGGTTTCCAGCGGACGCACAAAGGTGCCAAACATGTCAAGCAGCATGCCCTGACAGCCGTCTGTGATGACTTTCAGCACTTCCATATTGACCAGGGTAGTGAAAACGATGGGCTTTTTCCCGTCCACCGTGCCGGCGTGGTTGATTTGGCGCACGGCCTGATGGGCTTTGTCCACCGTGTCCACGAAGGGCAGGCGAATGTGCCGAGTGGTGGTCTCAAACTGGGCCAGTATGGCGTTACCGAAAGTTTCTGCCGTGATGCCGGTGCCATCGGAAACAAAAAATACAGTGCGGTTGGACATGAAGGTGCTCCGGTTGTGGCGTAAAGGGCTTCAGCCTTTTGCAAGGCCGGATGACGGTGGGTTTGGCTTCCCAACCTACAATATTGGCAATCTAACCGAATTTTTCCATGCAGCCCTCTGACCCAATAAAACAACGACAAAGTTAGATTGTCTGCATGCACGCGGCCTCATCACCAGAAAGTCTGGCCGCCTGCGATGTCCCGCTTTTAACTTCTGGAGCTTCCCCATGTCTGCACTTTTCAGCCCGACCGACTTGGTCGTACCGTTTGAAAACCTGAGAATGACCGACGTCGATTCGGTTGGCGGTAAAAACGCCAGCCTCGGCGAGATGATTTCCAACCTGCCGTCGGGCGTCAAAGTCCCCACCGGATTTGCGACAACGGCGCACGCGTTTCGCGAATTTCTGGCTTTTGAAGACCTCGCGGGTCGAATCAACGCGCATTTGAGTACGCTGGACACCGAGGACGTCAAGGCTTTGGCGCGTGTGGGCGCACAGATTCGGGCCATGGTCGAGGTGCAGCCATTCCCCGCTGACCTGGAGCAGGCCATTCGTGCGGCTTTTGTCACTCTGAGCGCCGATAACACAACTGCTTCTTTTGCGGTACGTTCATCCGCCACGGCCGAAGACTTGCCTGATGCCTCTTTTGCGGGTCAGCAAGAAACGTTTTTGAATGTGATCGGTATCGAAGAGGTGCTGCACAAAATTCGTGAGGTGTTCGCCAGCCTGTACAACGACCGGGCCATCAGCTACCGCGTGCACAAAGGTTTTGCACACGAGCATGTCGCCTTGAGTGCAGGCATTCAGCGCATGGTGCGCTCCGACTTGGGCGCTGCCGGCGTCATGTTCACGATTGACACCGAATCCGGTTTTGAAGACGTGGTGTTCATCACTTCCAGTTACGGGCTGGGCGAGACGGTGGTGCAGGGCGCTGTGAATCCGGATGAGTTCTACGTGCACAAGCCCATGCTCAAGGCGGGCAAGCGTGCCTTGATCCGGCGCAGTCTGGGCTCCAAGCTGATCCAGATGCAGTTCACGACCACCGAAGAAAAAGCGGCCAGTGGCAAACTGGTAAAAACCACGGATGTGCCGACCGAGTTGCGCAACCGCTATTCCCTGACCGACGCGGATGTGGAAAAGCTGGCCGCCTATGCATTGGTCATTGAGCAGCACTACGGCCGGGCGATGGACATTGAGTGGGGCAAAGACGGCCTTGATGGCGAACTTTATATTTTGCAGGCGCGTCCTGAGACAGTGAAGAGCCAGTCCGCAGGCCGTGCCGAGTACCGCTACAAGCTCAAGGGCAAGAGCGCAGTGATTGTGGAAGGCCGCGCTATCGGCCAGAAAATTGGCACGGGCCCGGTCCGGGTGGTGCACAACATTAGCGAGATGGACCAGGTCCAGCCTGGCGATGTGCTGGTGACTGACATGACCGACCCCAACTGGGAGCCGGTCATGAAGCGGGCTTCGGCCATCGTCACCAACCGGGGCGGGCGTACCTGCCACGCCGCCATCATCGCCCGCGAACTGGGTATTCCGGCTGTAGTGGGCTGTGGAGACGCAACTGACTTGCTCAAGGACGGCATGTTGGTGACTGTCAGCTGTGCCGAGGGCGATACAGGCCGGGTGTATGACGGGTTGCTTGAAACTGAAGTGACCGAGGTACAGCGTGGCCACATGCCTGACATCGACGTCAAGATCATGATGAATGTGGGCAACCCCCAACTGGCGTTTGACTTTTGCC
>JBIIVW010000371.1:0-2889 GCA_044339205.1 Rhodoferax sp.
CCCGGCGTCGGGCGTGGCGGGTGCCAGCGGGGCGATCTGGCCGGTAAGGTGCGAATGCAGCGAAGGAAGCGCAACGCCGGTCAGTTCGCCAAGCGGGCTCGTTCACGCAAAGCGGGAATGAATTCAAGCCCACGTACCCCTGGCACGGGCCGCTTCAATGACCGCTGGCAAGGCCAGCTTGACTTGGTTGTTCAGTAGCGCGATGCAGGCGCAGCCTTGATCGCTGCATTGCGAGCGAACCTGCAAGGCCTCATGACCCTCATGGCCTAAGGGCCGCAGTCCGGCGACATCAAGCTCGCGCAGCGTGTTTGCTGGCGGCGAGCGCGTGTGAGGGATGGCCGCCCCCAGGCCCGAAACGATAGGCCTTCGACAGTGGCTCAATGTAGAACGCAACGCCCTGCCCAAGCGAAGCGCAGCCCATCCCCCAACGTCGGTGCAGGAGGCATCGGCACCGAATTTCGAAAAGAAAGCTTTGCAAGGCGCGTGCACCAACGGCGATGAAAGCCGTAAATCCTGGGAGTAGGTTTTTGGTACTTTTTTGGTGCCGATGAAAAAAAGCACCTAGCGTTTCCGCTAGGTGCTTTTTTTATCTACATATTCTGGTGGGCGGTACAGGATTTGAACCTGTGACCCCTGCCGTGTGAATGACGAATTTCAGGGTATTCGGCACTCACAAAATTGGTCATTTTCATAGGAGAATCAGTCCGTGGATGTCTCTCGAATTCCATCGAAGATTTCCCCACTTTTTCCCCACCTGAATCATTAAACTGCTTCAACAGAATTCGCAACATTCGACAGACAGAGGCAATTCATGCACGCACTTGGAGCCGTTCAAACTCGTGACAGGCTGAAAGCCCAGCATGAGCCGCATTGGCTAAAACTGAGCAACGGGTGCTACCTCGGCTTCAGGCGATTAACGGCCAATTCAATGGGCACCTGGCTGGCTCGCTACCGCGCTGATAGCGGCAAGCAGCAAAAGCGCAGTCTGGGTGAGTTTGCCGAAGCGCTGCCCTCGCAGCGCTTCGATGTCGCCAAACGGGCGGCCGAGGACTGGTTCAAACACCTCGGCAAAGGCGGCTCGGTTGAGAAAGTCACCGTTCGCGTCGCGTGCGAACGCTATGTGACCCATGTGCGTTCTACGCGAAGTGACAGCCCCGCCGACGACCTTGAAATGCGCTTCAAGCGCTGGGTTTACAACGACAAGAGCATCTCCGATGTGGAGATTGCCAAGCTCACCAAGACCCGCATTGAAGCTTGGCGCAACGCGATGGCAAAAACGCCGGTCACCGTGAACAGGGACAAACGCGAGAGCCCGATCACGCGAGTCAGAGCCCCATCAAGTGTGAATCGCGACATCGCAGGACTTCGTGCTGCGCTCAACTTTGCGCACGATGCCGGCAGCGTCACATCAGACATGGCGTGGCGGGTGGCACTTCGCCCCGCAAAAAACGCTGATGGCCGGCGCGAGCTGTACCTTGATCCCCAGCAACGCCGCAAATTGATCGAAAATGCTCCACCCGATCTCGCGGCATTTCTTCAAGGACTGTCGCGTGTCCCGCTTCGACCAGGCGCACTGGCCGCGCTGACGGTCGGCCACTTTGAAGTCAGGCTGTCTGTCGTGAAAACCGGCAAAGACAAGGCCGGGCACGACAGAAAAATCAAGCTGCCGCCAGGCACTGCAGAAATGTTCGCCAAGTGCTGCGAAGGCAGGCTTCCCACGGATCCGCTGCTTTGCCGGGGCGATGGCGTGGCCTGGAACAAGGACATGTGGAAGGGCCCGATCAAAACGGCCGCAGCGGCAGCCGAACTCTCTCCAAGTACAACGGCATACACACTCCGACACAGCGTCATCACCGATCTGGTCACGGGTGGACTCGACCTGTTGACCGTGGCGCAATTGAGCGGCACCAGTGTTGCCATGATCGAACGCCACTATGGTCACCTCCGCGCAGATCATGCGGCGGCAGCCCTTGCCCGACTGGAGCTGTGACAGTGATCGGGGGAGCCATCAGATCGGCTCAAGGGCTGGTGTATCCAAGGAGCGAGCGCATGATCTGCGGCGTTTTCATGTCAGTTTGAAACGCAGGCTCACCTTACTTCGCGGGCTTGCCTCAAATCCAATTTCGTTTATTGCGATTTTCGTTTGTTTCGTTTATTCTCGCAGGGTTCCCACATGAACCCACTGGAGTTAGCCATGATCGCCACCGCTCTGACCAAGATGACGCTTCCCGTCGAACGGGAGGTGCAGGCTGCCGTGCAAGGCCAACGTGCTCTGGCAGCGTATCTGGCCACCCGCGTCGAGACTCAGCACATCCACATCTTCGACGACAAGAACCAAGTCCACCAGGTGGAGCTTCCGACCACGGCGCTGCGTCTGCTGGTGGACATCCTTGCCGAACTGGCTGCGGGCAATGCGGTCAAGGTGGTACCGGTTCATGCAGAGCTCACCACGCAAGAGGCTGCTGACTTGCTCAACGTCTCACGCCCGCATCTGGTGAAAATTCTGGAAGAAGGTTGTCTCCCCTTTCACAAGACCGGCAAACACCGGCGCGTTCGCTTCGCCGACCTGATGCAGTTCAAGTCGCACCGGGACCAAGCCAGTGAAGACGCGCTGGCTGAACTGTCGCAGCAGGCCCAGGAACTCTCCATGGGCTACGAGTGAGGCATTCACCGTTCACGGCCGTCTACGACGCCTGCGTCCTCTACCCGGCACCACTTCGGGACTTCCTGATGTGGCTTGGGCTGTCAGGATGCTTCCGGGCGCGGTGGAGTGCCCAAATTCATGACGAATGGAAGCGCAATCTGCTGATCAACCGGCCCGATCTGACAAACGCACAGCTTGATCGCACTTCGGGCCTGATGGATCGGGCCATTCCGGACGGTCTGGTA
>JBIIVW010000119.1:0-10169 GCA_044339205.1 Rhodoferax sp.
CTCTTCAGGCGACATGCAGCCACCCTGCCTCACGCCATGAGACCAGCAAGGACCGGGCCTCGGCGCTGGTGCGCGCGACATCCTGCGAACCCAGAAAGCGCTGGTCGCACAGGCGGCGCATCAAAGTAGCGTCACGGCCGCCCGCCCGAAAGCTCTCGCCGTTGATGAAGATATGACGCGCATCAAACATCATCTTGGTGCGGCGGTCCAGCCGCAACTCACCCATGGGCAAGTCCTGCGCCACGGACTCGTCGGTGTCGGCCGGGTCAAACCAGACATTGGCTTTGGGCTCGGTCAGGTATTCCCCCATGGCGCGCCCCAGCGCATCCGGGTCCAGGAGTGCGGCCTGCAAGGCGTCACGCGCGAACTCAATCATTTGCGCCGGAATTTCGCCGGGCTGGGCCACAGCCGGTTGCTTGGGGTCTTTGTAGGTCGCTTCGCCCACGGCGTCTTGCGCATCTTCCGCCAGGCGCTGTAGCAACTCACGCGCCAGCTCGCCCCGGTTGGGCTGCCTGAAACCAATCGAGTACGTCATGCACTCGCCGACCGCAATGCCATCATGGGCGTACCGGGGCGGCAAGTAAAGCATGTCGCCCGGCTCCAGAACAAACTCTTCCTCCGGCACAAAGTTGCTCAAGATTTTCAAGGGCACATCGGGTTGCAGCGACAAGTCTTTCTGACGCCCAATGCGCCAGGTGCGCCGGCCATGGGCCTGCAACAAAAATACGTCGTAGCTGTCAAAGTGCGGTCCGACACCACCCCCATCCGAGGCATAGCTGATCATCAGGTCATCCAGACGGGCGTCGGGCACAAACCTGAACTGGTTCATCAGGTCATGAACACGGTCATGCTGCAAATCCACACCCTGCAGCAACACGGTCCAGCCTGGCTGTTTAAGGGGCGGAAAGGCGCGTCGCTCAAAAGGTCCGTGCTTGAACTGCCAGGCGGGCGCTTTCCCTGACGCATTTGCCGGCGCCTGAATCACCATACGGGCCTGTACATCTTCTCGCGCGGCCAGCTCAAACAACTCACTGCGGTCGAGCAGGGGCTTGAAGTTGGCGATGGCATTTCTAACCAGCAGCGGCTTCTTTTGCCAATGCCGCTTCATGAATAATTCGGGGCTCAATCCGCCCAACAACTGCAGGGGCTCGACAACATTCATACACTTCTCCGGTTACTTTTTTGAACTGCGACAATTCTCCTATGGAAATCAAACAACAATGCGTGGTCGCCCTGACCTGGATTCTCAAAGACACCCTGGGCGAGGAACTTGATGTGCTGGACGACCCGGTCGAGTTTTTGATCGGGGGCGATGACCTCTTTGAGGTGGTCGAAGAAGCCCTGCAGGGCTACAAAGTAGGCGCGCGCTTGGACCTGCAAATTGAGCCTGAAGAAGGCTTTGGCGACTACGACGACCAATTGGTGTTTCTGGAGCCGCGCGACTTGTTCCCGGCTGAGCTGGAAGAAGGCATGACGATGGAAGGCAGCGCCCTGCCCGCTGGCTGCAACGCCGATGCGCCCAAGGACGTGTTCTACACCGTCACCGAGATGTACCCCGACCACATCGTGCTCGATGGCAACCACCCGCTGGCAGGCATCGCCCTGCGCTTGAGCCTCAAAATCGAGGGCATCCGGGAAGCCACAGAAGAAGAAATTGGCCGGGGAACTGCCGGCACCGGATTCTTCAAGATTCAAGCGATGCACGATAGCGCGCCGGGCAACGACACCCTGCACTGAACACCGCTTGACCTCACAGAGCCGGGCAAGAGCCCGGCTTCAGGACTTGCCGGTAGAGCCGTAACCACCCTCGCCGCGCTCGCTGGCCGGGAACTCCGTCACCACATTGAACTGCGCCTGCACCACCGGAACAATCACCAGTTGCGCTAGGCGCTCCATGGGCTCGATGGTGAAGGCGGTGCTGCTGCGGTTCCAGGCGCTCACCATCAGTTGCCCCTGATAGTCGCTGTCAATCAACCCCACCAGATTCCCCAACACAATGCCGTGTTTGTGACCCAGGCCCGATCTGGGCAGGATCAGGGCCGCAAAGCTCGGGTCACGCAGGTAGACGGCTATGCCTGTGGGCACCAGTTGCCAGGCGTTGGGTGCGAGCGTCAACGGCTCATTCAGACAGGCCCGCAAGTCCAGTCCGGCACTGCCGGGTGTGGCGTAAGCAGGCAATTGATCCGCCATGCGTGAATCCATGATTTTGACGTCAATTTTCATCATTTTTGGCCTCTAGCCGGCATCTTGTTTGATATCTCTGCTATTAATTTACGAGCAAGAGAAAGTTTGGCGTCGCGCGCCAACTCTGTGGTGCCCATGGCATCCACCAACAGCAGCGCGTTGTCATCCTGACCAAAAGTGGCCGGGCCAATGTTGCCCACCAGCAAGGGCACACCTTTTCGCAAACGCTTGGCTTGGGCGTTGGCCAGCAGGTCCTGGCTCTCGGCTGCGAATCCCACGCAGTAGAGTGCCTGACTCTGGCCCCGGGGCGATTGGGCCAGGGTAGCCAGAATGTCCGGGTTTTCCACAAAGTCCAGCTTAGGCACCTCGCCAGAGCCGTCTTTCTTGATTTTTTGATCGGCCGCGTTGGCCGGGCGCCAGTCGGCTACAGCAGCTGTTGATATAAAAATACTAGCGCTTTGTGCATGTTCCACGCCGGCTGCAAGCATATTGAGCGCTGATTTGACATCCACACGACGTACACCCCGTGGCGTGGGCAGGTGCACCGGCCCGGCTACCAGCGTCACGGTCGCACCAGCCTCTCGGGCGGCGCGGGCGATGGCAAAGCCCATTTTCCCGCTGGATAAATTGGTGATGCCCCGCACCGGGTCAATCGCCTCATAAGTGGGGCCGGCGGTCACCAACACGTGTTCACCCTTGAGCGTCTTGGGTTGAAAGAAAGCAATGAGATCCTCCACCAGCTCCTGGGGCTCCAGCATACGGCCATCACCCGTCTCGCCGCAGGCCTGATCGCCCTGCCCCACGCCCAATACATGAGCGCCGTCCGCCGTCAATTGATCCACATTGCGCTGCGTGGCGGGATGCGCCCACATTTCCCGGTTCATGGCCGGGGCAACCAGCAAAGGCACCTGATCCAGCGGGCGCGCCAGGCACATCAGGCTCAGCAGATCATCGGCACGCCCCTGCACCAGCTTGGCCATGAAATCGGCACTGGCAGGCGCAATCAGGCAGGCATCGGCCTCGCGGCTTAGGTTAATGTGCGCCATATTGTTCGGCTCCCGGGCGTCCCATTGGGAGCCGTAGACGGGGCGATTGCTCAGCGCCTGCATGGTCACCGGGGTGATGAACTGCGCCGCAGCTTCGGTCATGACGACCTGCACGGTGGCGCCTTCCTTGATCAGGGCACGGCACAGTTCGGCCGATTTATAGCAGGCAATGCCACCAGTGAGGCCCAAGACAATGTGTTTTCCAGTGAGGTCATTCATGCGCCGCAATGTAGCAGACGCCCGCCTATAATCTTGTTTTACCACCTCCCCGAGCGTTCAGCTCCCTCTGACATGACCAAATTTGTCTTCGTCACCGGCGGTGTGGTGTCTTCCCTTGGCAAGGGAATCGCCTCAGCCTCCTTAGCAGCGATTCTGGAATCGCGAGGCCTCAAAGTCACTTTAATCAAGCTTGACCCATACCTCAACGTCGATCCTGGCACCATGTCACCCATGCAGCACGGAGAAGTGTTTGTCACCGAAGACGGCGCAGAGACCGACCTGGATCTGGGCCACTACGAGCGCTTTGTGGAAACCCGCATGCGCAAGGCCAACAACTTCACCACCGGCCAGATTTACAAAAGCGTGCTTGAAAAAGAACGCCGTGGCGACTACCTGGGCAAGACCGTCCAGGTGATTCCCCACGTGACCAACGAGATCCAGGACTTCATCAAGCGCGGCGCCCGTTTTGGCGCGCCCGACGCGGTGGATGTGGCCATCGTTGAAATTGGCGGCACGGTGGGCGACATCGAGTCGCTGCCGTTTTTGGAAGCCGTGCGCCAGATGAGTCTGAAACTCGGCCCCAACAACAGCGCTTTTGTGCACCTGAGCTATGTGCCCTGGATCGCCGCCGCAGGCGAACTCAAGACCAAGCCCACCCAGCACACCGCCAAGCAATTGCGGGAAATCGGCATTCAGGCCGATGCCCTGATCTGCCGTGCTGACCGTCCCATCCCCGACGAAGAGCGCCAGAAAATCTCCCTGTTCTCAAACGTGGCCGACTGGGGTGTTATCTCCATGTGGGACGTCGACACCATCTACAAAGTGCCCCGCATGCTGCATGAGCAGGGGCTCGATGGCCTGATCTGCGACAAGTTGCGCCTGAACACACCGCCTGCCAACCTCAAGCGCTGGGATGACTTGGTCTATGAGACCGCCCACCCCCAGGGCGAGGTCAATATCGCCATGGTGGGCAAATATGTCGACTTAAGCGACAGCTACAAGTCGCTCAACGAGGCTCTGCGCCACGCCGGCATGAAGAACCATGTGCGGGTCAAGATCGATTACATCGACTCCGAAACCATCACCCCCGACACCGTCTCGCAGCTCGTCCGGTTTGACGCCATTCTGGTGCCCGGCGGTTTTGGCATACGGGGCGTGGAAGGCAAGATTTGCGCAGCCCAATATGCCCGTGAACACAAGGTGCCTTACTTGGGCATTTGTTTGGGCATGCAGGTCGCCACGATCGAGTTTGCCCGCCATGTGGCCGGTATGAAAGGTGCGAACAGCACAGAATTTGACCCCGCCAGCCCCTACCCGGTGATCGCGTTGATCACAGAATGGAAAGACGAAGACGGCACCATCAAAACCCGCAATGTCGACTCCGATCTGGGCGGCACCATGCGCCTCGGAGCGCAAAGTTCCGACGTTGCCAAGGGCACTCTGGCGCACGAAATCTACGGCGATGTGGTAACCGAGCGTCACCGCCATCGCTATGAAGCCAACGTGCAGTTTCTGGATACATTGCGCAACGCCGGGCTGGTCATTTCAGCCCGCACGCAGCGCGAAAAACTCACCGAAATTGTGGAACTGCCACGCACTGTTCATCCTTGGTACGTGGGTGTGCAGTTTCACCCCGAGTTCAAGTCCACGCCATGGGACGGTCACCCACTGTTTAATGCCTTTGTCAAAGCCGCACTGGTGCATCAGGCCGCAGACGAGAGCGAGAAAGCGACCACGCCATGAAGCTTTGCGGATTTGACATCGGCCTTGAGCACCGGTTTTTCCTTATCGCCGGCCCCTGTGTGATCGAGTCCGAGCAATTGCAAATGGACACCGCGGGTACCTTGAAGGAAATCACCAGCAGCCTGGGGATTCCTTTCATTTTCAAGAGCAGCTTCGACAAAGCCAACCGCTCCAGTGGCGGCACTTTTCGCGGACCAGGCATCGACAAAGGGCTGGAAATCCTGGCCAAGGTCAAGCGTGAGCTCAACGTGCCCGTGCTGACTGACATCCACTCCGAAGACCAGATTGCCCAGGTGGCATCGGTTGTCGACGTGCTGCAAACCCCCGCCTTTTTGTGCCGGCAGACTGACTTCATCCGGGCTGTGGCGCAATCAGGCTTGCCGGTCAACATCAAGAAGGGGCAGTTTCTGGCGCCTGGCGACATGAAAAACGTCATCGACAAAGCCCGCGCGGCTGCGCGTGAAAAAGGCCTGCTTGAAGACAACTTCATGGCCTGCGAGCGGGGTGCCAGCTTTGGTTACAACAACCTGGTGAGTGACATGCGTTCGCTGGCCATCATGCGCGATACCGGGGCACCGGTGGTTTTTGATGCCACCCACTCGGTGCAGTTGCCGGGTGGCCAGGGCACCAGCAGCGGTGGACAGCGCGAGATGGTGCCCGTGCTGGCCCGAGCGGCTGTGGCCGTGGGTGTGGCCGGGCTGTTCATGGAAACCCATCCCGATCCGTCCAAAGCCCTGAGTGACGGTCCCAATGCCGTGCCTCTCAAACACATGCGCGCCTTGCTTGAAACGCTGGTGGCTCTGGACGCCGTGACGAAAAAGAACGGTTTTCTCGAAAATAATTTCAACCTCTGATCGAGCCTGTCAGCTTTATGCTTGACGTCGTTCTATTTACACATTTTTTGTTTTTTGAAAGAAATCAATGAGCGCAATTGTTGACATCGTCGGTCGTGAAATTCTGGATTCACGCGGCAACCCCACCGTGGAATGTGATGTACTGCTGGAGTCCGGCACCATGGGCCGCGCAGCCGTGCCGTCTGGTGCATCGACAGGCAGCCGCGAAGCCATCGAATTGCGCGACGGTGACATGAGCCGCTACTTGGGTAAGGGCGTCCTCAAGGCTGTGGAGCACATCAATACCGAAATTTCTGAAGCCGTGTTGGGCCTCGATGCTTCCGAGCAGGGCTTCCTGGACAAGACCCTGATTGACCTGGACGGCACCGAGAACAAATCCCGCCTGGGAGCGAACGCCATGCTGGCTGTGTCGATGGCGGTGGCGCGGGCTGCAGCAGAAGAGTCTGGCCTGCCTCTATACCGTTATTTTGGTGGCATGGGCGCGACTCAGATGCCGGTTCCCATGATGAACGTGGTGAACGGTGGCGCGCACGCCAACAACAACCTCGACCTGCAAGAACTCATGATCATCCCGGTGGGCGCACCAAGCTTTCGGGAAGCCGTGCGTTATGGCGCCGAGGTGTTTCACGCACTCAAGAAGATCCTGCATGACAAAGGCATGAGCGTGGCCGTGGGCGACGAAGGCGGCTTTGCGCCTAACGTGGCCAGCCACGAAGCGGCCATCCAGCTGATTCTGGAAGCCATCGACAAGGCCGGTTTTGTAGCGGGTGAACAAATAGCCCTGGGCCTGGACTGCGCGGCCAGCGAGTTTTACAAAGACGGCAAATACCACCTGGAAGGCGAAGGCCTGGTGCTGAGTTCTGAAGAATGGATCAACGTGATGGCCACATGGGTCGACAAGTACCCCATCATCAGCATCGAAGACGGCATGGCCGAGAACGACTGGGACGGCTGGAAGCTGCTGACCGAACGTCTCGGTAAAAAGGTCCAGATCGTGGGAGATGATCTGTTCGTCACCAACACCAAGATTCTCAAAGAAGGCATCGATAAAGGCATTGCCAACTCGATCCTGATCAAGATCAACCAGATCGGCACCTTGACCGAGACCTTTGCGGCCATCGAGATGGCCAAACGCGCAGGCTACACCGCCGTGATCAGCCACCGCTCGGGCGAGACCGAAGACTCCACCATTTCAGATATCGCAGTGGGCACCAATGCCGGCCAGATCAAGACCGGGTCGTTGAGCCGCTCGGATCGCATGGCCAAGTACAACCAGTTGCTGCGCATCGAAGAAGACTTGGGCGAGATTGCCACTTACCCAGGTCGCGCAGCGTTCTACAACCTGCGTTAAGGCGGTTGCCGGCCCATGGGGTATCGCTTTGTTCCGGTTGGTCTGATCGCGTTGCTCGTGATTCTTCACGCGCAATTGTGGTCGGGCCGTGGCAGCGTGACCCATGTGGCGGAGCTCAAGGCGCAACTGCAGGCGCAGAACCTGCAAAACCAGCAGGCCTTGCTGGCCAACAAGCAGCTGGCTGCCGAAGTGCGGGACCTCAAGGAAGGACTTGAGATGGTGGAAGAAAAAGCCCGTCTGGAGTTGGGCATGGTCAAGCCCAACGAGATCCTGGTTCATATCCCCAAGCCAAGCACCCCTGCCTCAGCGACCCAATGATCATTGCCGTGTTGGGTGCTCAAGGCACCGGCAAATCAAGCTTGATTGATTCGCTGAAGAAACTGATCCCCCCAAACCATGTACTCACCGAAGAGCCAGCCACACCCCAAGCAGTCAATCTCACTTTGCTGATGGGCCTTGACCTGCCGTGGACACCGGATCAAGCCGAGCCAGACGCAGCGAATAGTCGTGCACAAGTGGATTCCCGTCTGCGCGCGGAGCTTGCCCAGCAAGCCCGCCCTTTTGTGGTGGTGTACGGCTATGGTGCGGCCCGCACCGAAGCGGCAAGGCAGGCGATCACTCACCATATGGGGCAACCCGACCCATCACCAGCTCAAAAAACTATGCCTTGGCAGTGGAATTGCGATAAGTGCAGCGACGGCGGCTGCGAGCACCGCATTTTCACAGGGCTGCTCAAAGCGTCAGCCCCAAACCTGCCCGCCCAGACGAATCAGTGAACAGTCGGTGGCGACGCGGCCTGGTCGCTCCCCGGCTGAAAGATCAGAGCCACATCGACCGGATCAAACCGGTGTTGTACACCACAGAACTCACAGCCCACCTCGATATCGCCCCGTTCGTCCAAAATGCTCTGGGCCTCCTGCTGGCCTAATCCGAACAACATTTTGCTCACACGCTCCCGGCTGCAGGTACAGGAAAAACGAGGCCCTGTATCGCCCACCAGCGGCTCGAACCGGGTCAAGGGCTCTTCCCAAAACAGGCGGCGCAAGATCGTATCGGCATCCAGCGTGAGCAACTCCTCGCGCTTGAGTGTGGAGGCCAGCAGGGCGATGCGGTTGTAGTGCTCGTTGAGGCCGATCTCATCTTCGTTGGCCACACTGACCAGACTGCCCGCCAGGTTGCCTACGCCTTCGAGCGGCAGACGCTGGATCAGCAAGCCCGCCGCCACCTCACCATCGGCAGCCAGCACCAGCCTGGTGTCGAGCTGCTCGCTTTGCAGCATGTAGTGCTCCAGCACCTCGCTCAACTTTTCCAGCTTGTCACCGTTATCGCCAAACAAAGGCACCACGCCCTGATAGGGCTGCTGACCCGGAAAACGGGTTTTCGGGTCCAGCGTGATGGCACAGCGCCCCTCGTTGTGGACATTGACCATCGCACTCAGGGTGGCATCCGCCGGAACGTCCCCGATGAGGGTGGCCGTAGCTCGCAGACCAAAATCAGGCTGAACCTCAGCCACGGCCAACTTGACCGGACCGTCGCCAAACACCTGCAAGATCAATGAACCATTGAACTTGATGTTGGACTGCATCAGCGTAGCGGCTGCCACCATTTCGCCCAGAAGGTTCTGCACTGGTTCAGGGTAGGGACTGGCCGCGCTGCCTGAGGCATGGCGGCTCAGGATCTCCGTCCAGGCCCCCGTCAGGCGCACCAGCACACCGCGCACGGGCAACCCGTCAAATAAAAACTTATGAATTTCAGACACGCATTTTTTCCTACAGATTCAACACTTCAACAAACCACCCGGATCAGCCAATTTTTTTTAAACCGGCCCTGAACCTCCGGGCATTTTCAACATAATGCAGCGCACTCAAACGCAAATGCTCGAGTTGCTCGGGAGTGAGTTGCTTGACCACCCGCGCCGGGCTGCCAACGATCATGGAACCATCGGGGAACTCCTTGCCCTCGGTCACCAGCGCGCCAGCGCCCACCAGGCAGCCCTTGCCGATTTTGGCCCCATTGAGCACCACCGCGCCGATACCGATCAGCGAGGCATCGCCAATGGTGCAGCCATGCAACATCACCTTGTGCCCCACGGTGACATCGTCACCAATGGTCAGAGGTTTTCCGTGATCGGCGTGCAAGACACTGCCGTCCTGAATATTGCTATTTCGTCCGACACGAATCACCTCGGTATCGCCCCGAACAACCGCGCCAAACCAAATACTGGCGCCAGCGGCCAGCTCCACATTGCCCATGACTTGGGCGCTGTCAGCCACCCAGGCCGACTCGTCAATACGTGGGGCGGATCCATCGAGTTCATAAATTGCCATGTGAATGCCTTTCAATCAATTGCCTAGAATTGTAGGGATGGAAACCCCAGCATGACGAACACCTCCACCCAAACGCTCCCCCACCCCCTTCGACTCTTGGCCCGACAGCTGCTCTGCATCCCCTGCCCACAGCAAAAATCTGCTCTCGTGCGGGAGATAGAAGCCAGTGCCTGCGCCGTCGACAGCGAGGCGAGCATCGAGTCCGTCCCGGGCATTCCGGGGCGGCCGCAGCGCCCGCTGCTGGTCCACCCAACCCAATTGAAAACCCGTGCCGTAGGCACGCTGGAGGGCCGGGCTGGTCTGATTCATGCCTTGGCCCACATTGAAGCCAACGCCATCAACCTGGCGCTGGACGTGATCTGGCGCTTTGGTGGCATGCCTGAGCGCTTCTACCTGGACTGGCTTCAGGTGGCCCGTGAAGAAGCTTTGCACTTTCAGCTGCTGC
>JBIIVW010000120.1:0-10143 GCA_044339205.1 Rhodoferax sp.
ATCATCACTGTGTAGTCGTTCTTCAGTTCAGTGATCAGCTCTTCCACCTTGCCGGTAGAGATGGGGTCCAGGGCCGAGCAGGGCTCGTCGAGCAACAAGACTTCTGGCTTGATGGCAATCCCGCGTGCAATGCACAAGCGCTGTTGCTGTCCACCCGACAAGCTGGAGCCGCCCTGGTTGAGCTTGTCCTTCACCTCACCCCACAGCGCGGCTTTGCGCAGGGCCCACTCCACACGCTCTTCCATATCGGTGGTGTTGAGCGACTCGAACAATTTAACGCCAAAAGCGATATTGTCAAAGATGGACATGGGAAAAGGTGTGGGTTTTTGGAACACCATGCCGACCTTGGCCCGCAACAGGGCAACGTCTTTTTTGCTGGTCAGGAGATTCTCGCCGTCGAGCATCACCTCGCCTTCAGCGCGCTGCTCCGGGTACAACTCGAACATGCGGTTGAAGACGCGCAACAAGGTTGACTTGCCGCAACCGGACGGACCAATAAAGGCCGTCACTTTGTTTTCAGGAATTTCCAGGTTGATGTTTTTCAGCGCGTGAAATTTGCCGTAGTAAAAATCGAGATTCTTGACCGAAATCTTCGTTCGCTCTAGCGTGGCAGTAGTCATGATGAGTCTTTAAAAAGGGAGTGAACAGGGTTGCGCTCAGATCTTGGCGCGGGTGAGCACCCGGGCCAGAATATTGAGGCCCAGAACGGCCAAGGTAATGATGAAAACACCGGCCCAAGCCAGCTTTTGCCAGTTTTCGAATGGGCTCATGGCAAACTTGAAAATAGTCACCGGCAAGCTGGCCATCGGCTGGCTCAGGTTGGAGGTCCAGAATTGGTTGCTCAATGCCGTGAACAGCAATGGCGCGGTTTCACCCGCAATGCGGGCCACCGCAAGCAACACGCCAGTAACCACACCGGCACGGGCTGCCCGCAGCGTGATGCTCAAGATCACCTTCCACTTGGGCGCACCCAGTGCATAGGCGGCTTCACGCAAACCTGCAGGAATCAGTTGCAGCATGTTCTCGGTGGTTCTGATCACCACAGGAATCACAATGATGGCCAACGCCACCACACCGGCGTAACCGGAGAAGGACTTGAAACGGGTCACCACCACGGCATAAACAAACAAACCAATCACGATCGAGGGAGCCGACAACAAAATGTCGTTCACAAAGCGCGTGGTTGAGGCCAGCCAGCCTTGGGTGTCAAACTCGGCAAGGTAGATTCCAGCCATGACACCAATGGGTGTGCCAACAAACGTTGCCAGCATGACCATGATGAAGGAGCCGTAAATGGCATTGGCCAAGCCACCAGCGTCGCCCGGCGGGGGCGTCATCTCGGTAAAGGTGGCGATGGTCAGCCCACCCACACCGAGTCGGATGGTTTCGTAAAGAATCCAGGTCAACCAGAACAAGCCAAAGACCATGGCCATCAATGACAGGGTCAGCGCCAGTTTGTTAAACAACTTGCGTTGTTTGTAGCGGGCCTCGCGTACCTGCTCCAAGGCAGTCGCTTTCATCAGCATTTCGCCAGTGGTCATGACTTGGCTCCTTCTTTCTTTTTGAGCTGTGACAAGAGAACCTTGGACAGTGTCAACACCACGAAGGTAATGAAAAACAGCACAAGTCCCAGGTACATGAGAGCTGCCTGATGCAAGCCTTCGGCCGCCTCTGCAAATTCATTTGCCAAGGCTGAAGTAATACTGTTGGCAGCCTGAAACAAGCTCAGGGAGTCCAGTTGGTTGAAGTTACCAATAACAAACGTGATTGCCATGGTCTCTCCGATGGCTCGGCCAAGGCCAAGCATGATCCCGCCGATGACACCGGCCTTGGTATAGGGCAGCACGACTTTCGATACGACTTCCCAGGTGGTGGCACCCAAACCATAGGCAGACTCCTTGAGCAGCGTGGGCGTCACTTCAAACACATCGCGCATCACGGAGGCAATAAACGGAATGATCATGATCGCCAGGATGATGCCTGCCGACAAAATTCCGATGCCGACGGGTGGGCCAGAGACCAAAACCTCCAGATAAGGCACACCACTAAATAGCTGCTGCAAGGGTATCTGCACGTAAGTGACCAAGACAGGGCCAAACACCAACAGACCCCACATGCCGTAAACAATGGAGGGAATCGCGGCCAACAATTCAATGGCAGTGCCCAGCGGACGTTTGAGCCAAGCGGGCGCCAATTCAGTCAGAAACACCGCGATGCCAAAGCTGACCGGGACAGCAATCAGCAGCGCAATGAAGGAGGTCATCAAGGTACCGTAAATCATGACCAGACCACCGTACTCATCTTTCACGGGATCCCAGGTCGTGCTGGTCAGGAAACCCAGACCATACTTGTCGATCGCGGGCCAGGCGCTGATGGTCAGAGACACCAGAATACCCATCAACATGATCAGGGTGAAATAGGCCGAACCTTTGGCTAACCAGCCAAAAATTCGGTCTGCCATCGGGCCCGACCGGGCCTTTTTTAAAGGAGAAGGATTGGTCATAACGCGCCCGAGAAATTGCCCCGACTTTTCAATGGATCCCTGATTTGCCGGAAGTGTAGTAGACATGCACCCGCCCCTCTAAACAGTTGTGAAAATCGACGGAGAAATTACTTCAGGGCTACCGGCTTGCCGGATGCATCGGTGACCTGGCTCCAGGCCTTCTCGATAGCGCCAATCACGTTGGCGGGCATGGGGACATAGTCCAGGGCAGTAGCGGTTGGACCACCGTTTTTGTACGCCCAGGTGAAGAACTTGAAGACTTCTGTGGCATTGGCTGGCTTGTCCTGCTTGATGTGCATCAGGATAAATGTGGCTGTCGAGATGGGCCAGGCGTTTTTGCCAGGTTGGTCCGTAATCAACTGGTAAAAGGTCTTGTTCCAGTCTGCACCGGCGGCAGCAGCTTTGAATGTCTCGTCATCGGGGGCCACAAAAACTCCGTCTTTGTTCTTCATGAGCGCGTAGGTCATCTTGTTTTGCTTGACGTACGAATACTCGACATAGCCGATCGAATTGGGCAAGCGGTTTACAAATGCAGCAACTCCCTCATTGCCCTTGCCACCGGCACCCACGGGCCAATTGACCGCTGTACCCTCACCCACTTTGGTCTTCCACTCGGGGTGGACGCGGCTCAGGTAATTGGTGAAGTTGAAGGTGGTGCCCGAGCCATCTGCACGGCGAACCGGCGCGATGGCCGCATCTGGCAGCGCCAAGGTTGGGTTCAGGGCCTTGATGGCCGCATCGTTCCACTTGGTGATCTTGCCCAGGTAGATATCGCCCAGCACTTGACCGTCAAGCTTCATTTGGCCGGGTGCGATGCCCTTGATATTGACCACCGGGACGGTGCCACCAATAACGGCGGGGAACTGGAATTGCCCCTTGGTCTTGAGCACTTCGTCAGTTTGCGGCATGTCAGAGGCACCGAAATCAACTGTTTTGGAATCAATTTGCTTCATGCCAGCACCAGAACCCACCGACTGGTAATTGATTTTGACGCCTGTGGCTTTGTTGTAGTCAGCAGCCCATTTGGCATACAGCGGCGCTGGAAATGTGGCACCCGCGCCTGTGATCTCCTGTGCGCCAGCCACATTGAAATAAGACAAAGAGGCCAGAGCAGAGAGGCTCAGCAGGGTTGTTTTGAAGGCAAGTTTCATCGAAGCTCCTTAAATTGGATAGGGGACATTTGAAGTGATTGCCTGAATATATGAACTCTTTGTGACAACAGTGTGACATTTGGTGATCAGCGTGCCGAACCATCAAGATCGAGGAAAAGGCTGATCGTCACCAATTAATGTCATATTTTTGACACAAATTATTCATAGAGTCGAGGACCTTTATCAAACTATGTGTCTGGAGCCCGCTGTGAATTTATATGAAGACGAATTGGTTCAGCGTATTCGGCGCGATCTGGCTGACAGTTACGACGAAGAGCTCGAACTGGAATTGGAAGACCAAAACCTGGACGACCTGCCAGGCAGCCCGCTCGATACCTCATCAGCCCAATACAAGGAAAGCCGCCGCCAGTATTTTCGGGAGTTATTCCGGATGCAGGCCGAATTGGTCAAGTTGCAGGATTGGGTGGTCAAAACGGGCCACAAGGTGGTCATTCTTTTCGAGGGCCGCGACGCAGCGGGCAAGGGCGGCGTGATCAAGCGCATCACCCAGCGTCTCAATCCGCGGGTTTGTCGTGTAGCAGCCCTGCCTGCGCCCAATGCCAGAGAACAGACCCAGTGGTATTTCCAGCGCTATGTGTCTCACCTGCCTGGCGCGGGCGAAATTGTGCTGTTTGACCGCAGTTGGTATAACCGCGCAGGCGTGGAGCGCGTCATGGGATTTTGTTCCGACGAACAGTACGAGGAGTTCTTCCGCTCGGTGCCTGAATTTGAAAAAATGCTGGTGCGCTCGGGGATCCAGTTGATCAAATACTGGTTCTCCATCTCCGATGAGGAGCAGCACCTTCGATTTTTGGGCCGGATTCATGATCCGCTGAAACAATGGAAGCTCAGTCCGATGGACTTGGAGTCACGCCGACGCTGGGAGGAGTACACCAAAGCCAAAGAGGTGATGCTGGAACGAACCCACATTGACCAAGCGCCTTGGTGGGTGGTGCAGGCGGTCGACAAAAAGAAGGCCCGGCTTAATTGCATTCACCATTTGTTGGGGCAAATCCCCTATGGCGAAATAGAGCACCCCGCCATTGTTCTGCCCCCCCGAGAGCGCCACGACGACTATGTACGCCAGCCCGTTTCGCACGAAATTCTGGTGCCTGAAGTTTACTGAACCAGAACTGTCAGCCGTCGGGAGTCTCTTCTTGACGGCTAAATGTGAATGCTGAAGTCTGATTTCTGGCGAACTACCAGTCCCTCGCCACTGGTTTTTGCGGCATGTTTGGCCCGAGCCGCGACGGACGCGACTTGCTCGGCATTGACGTAGTCCCCAGACTGAACCCTGACCGCGCCAATAGACAAGGTCGTCATCGGGAAGAAACGGGTGACGCCATGGCGGTCTTCTGCATGAATGCCCCCAGCCAGACGGGCTGGCGGGTCAAACAATTCAACAGCCGACACTGCAAATTTGGACACAATGTTTTGGCACTGCTGTTGCCAATCCGTACTTTGGTACAAGAGGATGAAGTCATCTCCGCCCACATGACCCACAAAATCCGCCAAAGGATCGCAATGGGCTACAGCCAGTTTGGCGACCAAGCGAATCATCTCATCACCCCGCCAATAGCCATACTGGTCATTGAAGGGCTTGAAGTTGTTGAGATCGGCATAGCAGGCGACAAAATCGATGCCACTTTGAAGCAATCGCTCAATGTGGTGACTGATCGGGATGTTTCCTGGCAAAAAAGTCAACGGGTTGGCATGCCTGGCGGCATTGATACGAGTCTCCGTGACTGAGCGAACGAGTTGATCACCGGTCCCCAGTCCGACATATCGCCCGTTTTCAGTCACGATGAAGCCATCGGTCAGATAGCGCTGATCATCGGAGGTGAGAATGCCTATCAACTCATCGACATTGTGGTTTCTCTCAATCAAGCGGGGTTGGGTATTGGCGTGCAAGAAAGCCGACTTGCGTCCCCACACCTCCCGGTAATACATGCGGCTGTATTCATTCATGAAATTGGCGCGGTTAATGAGTCCAATCGGAGCACTCCCGACAACAACAGCCACCGCGTGAAGGCGTGGATCACTCAAGAAAATGGCCGCAACTTTGTCGTTAGTCGTCGATGGCTCAACCGCCGGGGCGTCAAGGACCGAGAGGCGGCTCAGATAGCCAGTGACCGAGGCACGGCTCAATTCAGGAAACACGGCAACCCTGCGATCCAACAGCACGGACTTGGCTTGTTTCATGACTTCGGAGTCAGGCTCAAGAGCAGGCCGACCCAAAAAGTAGCCCTGCCCGTAGGTGATACCCATGTCGCGCAACACTCGCAAGTCCTCTTCAGTCTCAATGCCTTCCGCGATCAATTCAGTGTGAAAAATCGCGGCAATCTGCTGCAAAGCCTGGATGGTCTTGAGCTTGTCACCATGCTGGCTAAGCTCTTTGGTGAAGTACTTGTCGACCTTGACCACCTCGGGTTTGAGTTGCGACCAGAGACGAAGGCTGGAACGACCGTCACCAAAATCATCGAGAGCCAATGCCACACCGGTTGATCTGATGACCTCGACAACACTGGCCAACTCATCCATATCGGCCACCCGCTCATGCTCCGTGATCTCAAGAACCAGATGACGCGGCAGAACACCAAACCCACTGACCCAACTCACAAGTGCGTCGCGCCCACAGCACTTGAATGTCTGCACGAGGACTTTGGCGCTGATGTTGACAAACAAGCGGCCCGCCCCGGCAATAGCCCCCCAATGGTTGAGTGCAACCGAGACGCACTGAGTTTCGAATTCGAAGTTCAAGTCTTCATTTTCAGCAGCGGCAAGCAAGGCATCCGGCGAATAAAGTGCTGTGGATGGCGCCCCCCTGATCAGTGCTTCATGTGCGTAAACAGACCCATCACGCAAGCTTGCAATGGGCTGAAAAACGGGATGCAGGACATGGCGACGCATGAGGCTGGCCAGCGGACCTCGTCCCCGACGCAGGGCACCGGTTGGCATGCCGGAAGGTACGACCTTGGCACGTCTTTCAAACTCATGCTGGGAACCGCTTGACTGGGAAAACCTGTTGCGCAGAATTTCAGAGATTGTCTGTTGAGAGGCGCTCATGTGGTGACTACCGATCTAAAGGCGCAGTTTAAGAACGAGGCGTGACAAATCCATGACAACTCGTTCAAACTGGCTAAATCTGAAGGTTAAAACCATATAAACTGTATAGCCCGTTTATTAACCTGGAACCCATATGACAACTTCCGACATTCACATCGCAACTGAGAACACCAACAAGTCTGCCAACCAGACTGAGGCGCCAGCCGTCCAGGCCGAATTGGTGACTTCATTGCCGCCGGTGAAGCAGCAGGCCGTGAAGACCAAAGCTCCCGTCAAAGCCGTCAGAAAACCGGCTGCCAAGAAAGCTGTGACGGCTCCGTCCCCCATCGCAACGCCTGCCAAGGCGCCGATCAAAGTCGCGCTGACACCTGTCGCAAAAGTGGTCACCAAAGCAGTTGCCAAGCAACCTGCCAAAGCACGCACAAAAGTGGTGGTCAAGGCCGAAGTCCAGAAGTCGGTGAAACCCAGCGTCAAGGTTTTGGTTGAAAAAGTGTCGAAACAGAAGAAGCCAAAGCTGGTGCGTGACAGCTTCACCATTCCCAAGCCCGAGTACATGGTGCTCGATGACCTGAAACAACGCTCTGCCAAAATTGGCAACTCCGCCAAAAAGAGTGAGTTGCTTCGTGCAGGCATCAAGGCGCTGGCGGCCATGACGGACGCGGCTTTCAAAGCAGCGCTGAACGCGGTACCCACCATCAAAACGGGCCGCCCGACCAAAGACTGATATGCAGGCGGATGCTGTTCGCGCGGGCCCACGAAGCCCTGCAGGTTAGACCAGCATTTCTTCAGGGGGCAGCAACATGGCAATTCTCTCCCTGATGGAGTCGGCCCTCTCATAACCAGCGATTTTTTCAACTTCAAGCAACATTTCCTGACCTGCTGCCAACATGGAAATGCGGTCACGACTGTCGCGAAGGCTGGCGCGAAAAAACGCCGCTTGCTCTGGGGCCCGCTTGGCAAACATTCTTTCGGAAATATCGAACAGGAACATGCGTGTGGTGGCCAAAGAGCGCTTGCCCTCAAATTGATCAACCGACAGCAACACGCCGGGGATCGAATCCGAGACAGGGACTGCTGCAAGGTTCATCTCCGGGCCGGCAGGCAGCCTCGGCCCTGCACTTTTGGAACTTCTCGCTTCAACCGGTTTCACCTCAGCAAGGTATCCGGTCTGCATGAGTTGCAACACCAGCACGCGTCCCTCGCCATCAAACAGGCTGGACAAATAGGCGGCAGTCTTCAACCCGTCAGCAAGAAGCAGTAAGGAACGCTCGCGTTGACCGAGGGTTCTGACGCCCGGTAGCAACTCCTTCTTTGCCAGATCTGTTTTTTGCAGCCTCATGATTTTGATTCAGTAAAAAAGTCATTAGGCAATGCCTTTATGACCCCCTCGTGACCGTTGAAACGGGTATCAAGCGCCAGGGCGCCATAAGCCTCCACCACATCAGGGACGTTCATATCGACTCTTCAGCCTGCAGCCGCAGGTCTGTGTGTCACGGTAACCGGCAGGTAGAGCGTGATTACCCAGCAGGTGATCAACATCAGCGCTGACCCTGTCAACGCATACAAAAGACCGCCCCATTGGTAGAGCAAACCAGACAACAAGGTGCCCAGAAAACGCCCCAGCGCATTCGCGGCGTAATAGAACCCAACATCTTCTGCTGCCTTTTCAGATCCAGCATAGGCCAGCACCAAGTAAGAATGAACAGAGGAATTCACGGCAAAGGCTATTCCAAAAAGTGCCAAACCACCCACAACGACCCATTGAAGATGTGGGACATCAACGGCCACAGCAATGGCCATGCCGATGGGGACCAGTGCAAGCGCGGCAGACCATGAGCGGGCCGCAGGAACCTCGGTGCTTAATCCATCAGGACTGCGTTTGACGATGTTGGGGGCCAGGGCCTGGACCAGACCGTAGCCAATGGTCCATGCGGCCAAAAAGCCACCCACCATGGTGAAGGTCCAGCCCTGCGAATAAAGAAACACAGGCACACCCACCACAAACCAGACATCACGCGCACCAAACAACACCACCCGTGCAGCAGCCAGGCCGTTGATGCCGGCGTTTTTGGCGAAAAGTTCTTTGGCGGAGCTGGAGGCCTTGCTTTTTCCCATCAGGGTGGGCAGTGCAGTCACAACACCTACCAAAACCAAAGCCAGCAAGCCCGCCATGCACCAGAGCGCGACCTTGAAGCCGAGGGACTCCAGCAACAAACCACCCAAAAAGAAGCCCACGCCCTTCATGGCGTTCTTGCTGCCGGTGAACCAGGCCACCCACTTGAATAGCTGGCCGGCGCCCTGTTCTTTAGCCTGCACGGCAGTGACCTTGATGGCTGATTTGCTGGCTGTTTTAGTGAGGTCTTTGGCAACACCGCAAACGCCCTGGGCCAGCACAACCCAGGCCACTGACATCGCGGCCGTCCATTCGGGATTGAGCTGCGACAGCAGGGTGAATCCAATGATCTGGGTCACAAGCCCAACCGTCAGCATCCGTGTAATGCCGTAGCGGGTGGCCAGCCACCCGCCAATGAGATTGGCCAGAATACCCGCAGCCTCATAGAGCAAGAACAAAAATGCCAGCGTGAACGGTGAGTAGCCCAGACGGTAAAAATGCAGCAGGATCAACATGCGCAACGCACCGTCTGTCAGGGTGAACCCCCAATACGCCGCCGTGACGATCGCATAGTTGCGTGATGCACTCTGCATGTCAGATCCCCACGCTTCGCATGTGGCAGGCCAGGTCAATCATGCGGCAGGCGTAACCCATCTCGTTGTCATACCAGGCATAGACCTTGAGCATCGTGCCATCGGTCACCATGGTCGACAGCGCGTCCACGATCGAGCTTCGGGTGTCGCGGGCGTAATCAGCGCTCACCAACGGGCGCTCCTCATAGCCCAAAATGCCGGCCAGTGGACCACGGGCAGCGGCAGCGAACAGGGCATTGACTTCTTCTGCCGTGGTCTCGCGCTTAAGTTCAAAGACACAATCGGTTAGCGACGCGTTGAGAACCGGGACTCGCACAGCATGGCCATCGAGCTTGCCTTTGAGTTCAGGATAAATCAAGGCGATGGCGGTGGCACTGCCCGTGGAAGTAGGCGCCAAACTCTCCATGGCGCTGCGAGCGCGGCGCAGGTCCTTGTGAGGCGCATCCACAACCAGATTGGTGTTGGTGGGGTTGTGAATCGTGGTGATCTGACCATGCCTGATGCCCAAATTTTCATGAATAACCTTGACAACGGGTGCCAGGCAGTTCGTGGTGCAGGACGCGGCTGTGACGATCCGGTTTTTGGCCGGGTCATACAGATCATGGTTGATACCCACCACGATATTGAGCACGTCGCCCACCTTGACCGGCGCTGCCACGATGACCCGTTTGGCACCCCGATCCAGGTGACCCTGAATGGTGTCTGGCGTCAGGAACT
>JBIIVW010000016.1:0-32491 GCA_044339205.1 Rhodoferax sp.
ATGTGGGTGATAACGTGGTCAGCAGGCATGACCAGCAATACTGGATCTGCTCCTGTTTTGTTGGCTGCCAATGCGGCTAGCGTGAGGGCTGGTGCGGTATTTCTTCCCAAAGGCTCCAGCACAATCGTGCCATTTTTCCCGAGCAAGCGCAGTTGTTCGGCGATGACAAAGCGATATTCTTCGCCACACACCACCATGGGGGGCGCCAAGTCCAGGCCTGAGATGCCCTCAACTCTTCGAACCGTGGCTTGGAGCAGGGAGTCTTCGCCAACCAGCGGCAGCAGTTGTTTGGGGTACTTTTCGCGCGAAAGGGGCCACAGGCGTGTGCCGGAGCCGCCTGACAAGATGACGGGTTGAATCAACATGGGTGCTAAATCTGGAAAAAGGAATCGTTTGACCAGGGCGAGCGTCAGGCTCGAGCATCACCCCAGCGGAGCTGGGCGGTATCGTCGCCACGGTACAGAGTGTCGCCATGGCGGTCGACACAGTAGTCGGGCGAGACAATCATTTCAGTGAAGCGCATGTCGGCCGCAATGCGCGTGTACTCAAACAAGATGCTGCGAACCACTTTGGCGCCGGTTCGTATATGGCTGCCGTGCCCAATCCAGGCGGGACCGGTGATGGTGGTTCCGGGTTCGATCCGCACACCGGAGCCAATATAGACCGGGCCTTCGATGGTGACTTCGTCCCATGCAATGGACGTATTGAGTCCGACCCAGATACCGGGTTTGATTTGGCGCCCTGGCATGTTCATTTCAGCCACTTCTCCGCGCAAAACCCTCTGCAACACAGACCAGTAGTCGCTGACCCGTCCAATGTCGATCCAATTGAAAGGGCGATTCAGTACAAAAAATGGCAGGCCGTGTTCGACCAGGTCAGGGAACAACTGCGAGCCGATGTCGTACACCTTGCCAGACGGAATCAGCTCCAGAGCGGCGGGCTCGAAAATATAAATCCCGGTGCTTGCCAGTGTGGATTTGGCCTCGGCGGGTTTTGGTTTTTCTTGAAAAGACTGTATGTGCCCGTCTTGCGCAGCCACCACAATACCGTAACTCTGGACGTCGTTCAGCGGCACGTCCATCGCCACCACACTGGCAATCGCACCTTTGGCCTTGTGCTCGGCAAGGGCTGCCGTAATGTCCAGGTCGATCAGTGCGTCACCGCAAAGCACCAAGGTGGTTTGATCGAAAAATCCACTGAAGTCCTGAATGCGCCGCATGCCGCCTGCTGAGCCCATCGGTCGAGGCAGGATGTCGCCGTGTTCTCGAACGCCTTCGTAGGAGTAGCCGATCTGCACGCCCCAGCGATGGCCATCGCCGAAGTACTCTTCAATTTTTTGATGGTGCCAGGCCACGTTGACCATGATCTCGGTGATGCCATGGCGAGCAAGGTGCTCGATCAAGTACTCCATGACCGGTTTGCCCAGAATGGGCACCATTGGCTTGGGCAGGTCGCGCGTCAGGGGCCTCACCCGAGTGCCTTGACCGGCAGCTAAAATCATTCCCTTAGCCATGTTTCTTCCCCTGTTTTATTGTCCATCTTCGTGCGATTTTTTCCTGGTTTCAAATTCAACCCCGGACGTATCCGTTCGGGTTGTTTCGTTGCCAGCGCCACGTATCTTCGCACATGATGTCGAGTCCGCGTGGTGCTTGCCACCCCAGCAGGGCAAGTGCTTGGGCGGGGTCAGCGTAGCAGGCCGCCACATCGCCCGGGCGTCGCGGGGCAATCTGGTAGGGCACCGCTTGGCCGCTGACGCGCTCGAAGGCTCTCACCATATCGAGCACACTGTAGCCAACACCTGTCCCCAGATTAATGGCCTGGCACTGTGGGCCCTGTTGCAGACATTCCAACGCCTGGAGGTGCCCAAGCGCCAGATCAACGACATGAATGTAGTCACGCACGCCTGTGCCATCAGACGTTAGGTAGTCATCCCCCCACACATTGAGAAACTCCCGACGCCCCACCGCGACCTGCGCGATATAAGGCAGCAGATTGTTTGGAATTCCCTGAGGGTCTTCGCCAATCAGTCCGCTGACATGTGCGCCAACCGGGTTGAAATAGCGAAGAATGTTGATGTGCCAGCTGGGGTCGCTGCGGTACAGGTCACGCAGCATCTCCTCAATCACCAGCTTGGTTTTGCCGTAGGGGTTGGTGGCCGAAAGCGGGTGGTCTTCCGTCAGGGGAAGGTGCTGCGGATCGCCATAGACGGTAGCGGATGAGCTAAATACCAGTGTTTTGACGCCACAAGCGTCCATGACCTCCAGCAGCCTGACAGTCCCGACCACGTTGTTGTCGTAGTAGGTCAGGGGTTGAGCCACCGATTCTCCTACGGCCTTGAGTCCCGCAAAATGAATCACAGCCGTGGCTCCGGACTGGCGTAGGGCGTCTAAAAGCACTGCCCGGTCTCTGATGTCACCCTGAAAAAGCAAAGGTCTCTTGCCGGTAATTTGTTCGACACGGGTCAGAGCTTCAGGCTGGCTGTTGCTGAAGTTGTCAAAAACCGCGACCTGATGTCCTGCATGGAGTAATTCGACACAGGTGTGAGTGCCAATGTAGCCGGCGCCGCCGGTGACAAAAATCATGGAGGGGTACTTTCAGGTTGATTGACGTGCTTGTTCGGGCTCAGGCCAGTTTGGTCTCAGCCGATACCTTGTGCGGCAGGGTTAACCTCCAGATTCGACACTGAAGCTTGCGTGCTGGTCCTGGCCGAGCATTTCTGCCAATTGGGGCAGTGCGAGCTGAAGCGCAGCCTTCAAGGTATGGGGCGGATTGATGATGAACATGCCACTGGCGGGCAGGCCGGGACGCACTACTTCACCCGCCTCGTCCGATGTCAACTTGCTTGACTTCACGGTCAGGGTGGCGTTCAGCCAGCCCTTGCCTGCCTTATTGGCCAGAGTTTTGAGTTTGCGGGGCACGTCATGTGCTTCCGGGCGGGGAATAAGGGGGTACCAAACCGCGTAAGTTCCCGTGGCAAACCGCACCAACGAGTCGGCTGCCATGGCGACCACGCGCGCGTAATCGTTCTTGATCTCATAGCTGGGGTCACTGAACACCAGAGCGCGCCGGGCGGGCGGCGGAAGAAACTTCTTGATGCCTTCAAACCCGTCTTCGCGCAGGACTGCCACTTGGCGTCCGGCCTCCAGCTGGGCGATATTCGCTACCAATGTCTTGGAGTCTGTGGGATGAATCTCGAAGACCTTGAGCTTGTCCCTGTCGCCCAGCAGGCGCTGGATGATGAAGGGCGAGCCCGGGTAGACCTTGTGGCTCCCCTTGCTGTTGAAGCTGGCCACCAACTCCAGGTAATCCTGGAGCGCAGGCGCCAGGCCTTTGGCCATTGATTTGAAAGCCTTGACGCCCTTCTTGCCGTCGGTTGGCGGTTGTTTGAGGGCTTCCACCAGACGCAAAAAGCCGTCGCTGGCTTCTCCACTAGTCTCGGCATATTCACCGTCAAGCCGGTACAAGCCAGCTCCGGCGTGGGTGTCAAACACCGTCAAAGCCGTGTCTTTGAGGCGTAAATGCTTCAATATGGCAATGAGCACGGTGTGCTTGAGGACATCGGCATGGTTGCCGGCATGAAAGGCGTGGCGATAACTAAACATGGCGAATTTTAACCGGCTGAGATTGAAGTTTGTATAATGTCAGGCTTCGCAGCGCTTTTGTAGCTCCGCGGCGAAGCTTGAACCCCACCTAAGAGATTCCCATCAGAGGAGCGCCGACCGTGGAAAAGAGCAGCAAGGAAGCTAACCCCTTAGGTTAGACAAACCCTCTTTTAATTGAGAAAACTCATGACTAAAACTTTCAGCGCCAAATCCGCTGACGTGGTGCACGAGTGGTTTGTGGTTGACGCGACCGATAAGGTCCTCGGACGAGTAGCCAGCGAAGTTGCTCTCCGTTTGCGCGGCAAACACAAGGCCATTTACACGCCTCACGTCGATACCGGTGATTTCATCATCATCATCAACGCATCTCAACTGCGTGTCACGGGCGCCAAGCCTATTGATAAAGTGTATTACAGCCATTCTGGCTACCCCGGTGGTATCTCTGCCATCAACTTCCGTGACATGCAAGCCAAGTTCCCAGGCCGCGCTTTGGAAAAAGCCGTCAAGGGCATGCTGCCCAAGGGCCCCTTGGGTTACGCCATGATCAAGAAGCTGAAGGTCTATGGCGGTGCTGAGCATCCTCATACCGCCCAGCAGCCTAAAGTGTTGGATATCGCCGGCATTTCTGGCGATGCAGTCAAAAGGGAGTCCGTCAAATGATCGGTGAATGGAACAATGGTACCGGCCGTCGCAAATCCAGCGTCGCCCGTGTATTTCTGAAAAAAGGCTCTGGTCAGATCGTGATCAACGGTAAGGACATTTCCAAGTTCTTTGGCCGTGGAACATCCATCATGATTTGCAAGCAACCTCTGTTGTTGACGAACCACGCTGAAACCTTTGACATCATGGTCAATGTAGCAGGCGGCGGCGAGTCCGGACAAGCTGGTGCAGTGCGCCACGGTATTACCCGTGCACTCATTGACTATGACGCAACGCTCAAGTCTGAGTTGAGCAAAGCAGGCTTCGTGACCCGTGATGCCCGTGAAGTCGAGCGTAAGAAGGTTGGCTTCCACGGTGCGCGTCGCCGTAAACAGTTCAGCAAGCGTTAATCCCACAAGAATTTTCGCCAACGAGTTGTTGGAAAGAACAGCCGCCGGAATGCAGATTCCGGCGGCTGTTCTCGTTGTGGCTGCTAGACTTCACCCCCCATGCGCTTTCGCCTTCTCCTTCGTCGTTTGACCATCAGCGCACCGCGTATGGCCGTGCGTAGTGCTTTACCCTGGCCTTTCCGGTGGGCTGTGTTTGCCATCGTTTTTGGCTTCTGCGCTGCCATCGGATTGTGGGCTTTTGAGTTTGGCAGAGACATCGCCGGTTTGGACCACGACACCAAGGACGTCCTGAAGCAGGCGCGAACCGAGTTGCTAAGCTTGCGGTCGCAGGTGACTGTGCTGGAAGCGGAACTGAACAAGGCCCAGTCGGTGGCCAATACGGTTGACACCTTGTTGATGTCAGAAAAAGTCATGCAGGACAAGTTGGCAGCCCAAAACAGGCAACTCCAAGCTGATAACCGAGCCTTGCGCGATGAATTGGGCTTTTTTGAAAAGCTTATTCCCACCACTGGTGCCGAGGACGTTTCTATCCGGGGCTTGCAGGTTGAGGCCCACAATGGACGTGAAATGAAGTGGCAAGTCCTGGTGATCCAGGCCCTGAAGAATCCGTCAGAATTCAGTGGCAAGCTGGAGTTGAATTTCACGGGCCTGCTTGATGGCAAACCTTGGTCAGGCAGTTTGCCTGGTGGTCTTCAGGCAATCCGGCTGACCCAATATGGCCGTATTGAGGGTGTGTATGAGTTGCCGGCCAAAGTGGTGCTCAAAGGGGTTACGGCCAGGGTTCTGCAGGATTCTGCCGTCAAAGCGGTGCAGTCCATCAAACTGTGAATTCAATTCAATGAAGGTTCATGACGTGTTCAACAAAAAAAAGCAGCCACCCATCAAAAGCCTGATAGCGGCAGACACCCGAATTGATGGAAACATCAGCTTTGCGGACGGCCTGAGGATTGACGGCGAGGTTGTTGGGAATATTTATTCCAAGACCGATCTGGCAAGTATTTTGGTGATCTCCGAGACGGCTTGCGTCACGGGAGAGATACATGCGGATCACATCATCATCAACGGTTCGCTCAATGGACCGGTGCATGCCCGCGTGATGCTGGAGCTGCAGCCCAAAGCCCGCATTCAGGGCGATGTGCATTACACGTCGCTTGAGATGCACCAAGGCGCCATTGTTTCTGGTCAGCTGCGCCCATCGGTTGGGCAGGTCGGGGAAAAGCCCACATTGAAGCTGGCGTCAAACAACGGCTAAGTGAATTCTTGAGCGAATTGCTGTAGTATTAATCTAACCTTAATTTACCGGAGATGACCATGAGCGCTGTTGCAGAAAATATCCAGACCGAGATGCCTTCCCCTATCCTTTTTACCGACAGTGCTGCCGCCAAAGTGGCCGATCTGATTGCAGAAGAAGGCAACCCTGAGTTGAAACTCCGCGTCTTCGTCCAGGGTGGCGGATGCTCCGGCTTCCAGTACGGCTTCACCTTCGACGAGATCACCAACGAAGATGACACCACCATGACCAAAAATGGCGTGTCACTGCTGATTGACGCGATGAGCTACCAGTATCTCGTGGGCGCAGAAATTGACTATAAGGAAGATCTCCAGGGCGCCCAATTCGTGATCAAGAATCCCAACGCCCAATCAACCTGTGGCTGCGGATCGAGCTTTACAACCTGAGAGCTGGGTCAAGCGGGATAGACCGCACCCAAAATACGGGCGCCTTGGGCGCCCGTCACACTTTTCAAGCTTGCGTTTTCTCTGCGAACTGTCTTGTGAGCTAGCCAAGCGAAGGCTGCAGCCTCAACTTGCTGCGGTGGCAATCCACTGGCATCGGAGGACTGGACCGACACCAAGGGCAGATGGGTTTGAAGTCTGCTCATCAGGTGCGTGTTGAAGGCGCCTCCGCCACACACGATCAAGCGCTCGCTGTTGGCTGCGTATTGCCTGACATCATTGGCGCAGGTCACGGCGGTGAGTTTTGTCAGGGTGGCTTGCACATCTACGGGGGCGACAGATCTGAACCCTTCCAGTTGGCGACTCAACCAGTCGATGTTGAAAAGATCTCTGCCGGTACTTTTGGGGGCCAACTGCATGAAATAAGGCTCTTCAAGCAGAGCCTTCAGCAACCCTGCATGAACACTGCCCGCGGCTGCCCAGCTGCCTTCCGCGTCAAAGGGAACACCGAGGTGGCGTTGACACCATGCGTTCATAAGTACATTGCCCGGGCCGCAATCAAATCCCAGCACGTCATCCTTCAACTCAGGCCCGATGACAGTCAGGTTTGAAATGCCGCCGATGTTGAGTGTCGCCACAGCCTCGCCCAAAACCCCGAACACAGATTGATGAAACGCTGGAACCAGTGGTGCACCCTGTCCGCCTGCCGCAACGTCGCGGCTGCGAAAATCGGCAACAACGTCAATTCCTGTCAACTCCGCCAGCAAGGCTGGGTTATTGAGTTGCAGTGTGTAGCCAGTGCCATCAAAAACATGAGGTTGGTGGCGCACAGTCTGACCGTGTGCGCCAATGGCAGCCACAGCCGACTTGTCAATCCCGGTTTTTTCCAGCAATTCGGAAATAACCTGCGCGTAAATGCGAACCAAGGCGTTGGCAGCCAGCGCAGCCCGGTGTAGTTCGTTGGGCCCGGCGCTGTTCAGTGCCAGCATTTCCCCAGACAGGGACGCTGACATGGGTACGCTGACATGGGCCAAAACGGACAAGCTCGGGCCTGACACCTCCAGGAGAACGCCGTCAACCCCATCAAGCGAGGTTCCCGACATCAGCCCTGCAAAAATTTCAGGCATCACCGTCCATCCGCAAAGCCGCTTATTGAGCGCTGGCTTGCTGCATGGAAGCTGCAGCCGCCAAGGCTATCCGTGCCTCGGATGCCATTTTGGTAAAGACTGGCTTCGCCGAGGCTGCCACAGGCACAGCTTCGCTCTGTTGCGCCAACGTCAGTGGATCCCGATGCTCCCCATTGACGCGGAATTCGAAGTGCAGATGAGGGCCGGTGGCCCAACCCGTCGCTCCGACGGCGCCAAGGTTCTGGCTTTGGCTCACGCTCTGACCTTTGCGCACGTCAATGCGACTCAGGTGCGCATATACCGTCGTGTGTTGTTTGCCATGATTTACAAAAACCACATTGCCGTAGCCGCCCTGGGTGCCGGCATACTCCACCACACCATCGCCAACGCTGCGCACAGGCGTGCCGGTCGGTGCACCGTAGTCCACACCCAAGTGGGCACGCATGGTCTTCAAAATCGGATGAAAGCGCATCTTGAAACCACTGGTCAGCCTGGAAAATTCCATAGGCGACGCCAAATAGGCCCGACGCAGGCTCTGGCCGTCCAGGGCGTAGTAGCCACCTTTGCCTGCCGCTGCGACAGTAGTTTTGCCTGTCAGGGGCGTTTGGAACCACATGGCTTGAAAAGTTTTGCCGTTATTGACGAATTCGGCACTCAGCACGCGACCGGTTCGCAGGGGTTCTCCATCGCCCTCAAGGGTTTCGTAGACCACGGAGAATCGATCTCCCTTGCGCAGGGCGCGGTGAAAATCGATGTCACCGGAGAAAATCTCGGCGACCTGGATAGCGACGGCATCTGGAATCCGGGCTTCATCCGTGGCTGCGAACAGGGAAGTCTGAATTGTTCCGCTTGCAAGTTGGCTGGAGGCCGTGAGCGACGCGGATTCGACTCGGGAAACGAAACCTCTTGGTGTGGACTCAATGACCAGGCGCTTGAAGCTGTTGTCGTCTTCCGAGTTCCAGCGCGCGCTGAGTTTGAGCAGGCCATGGTTGTCGTTCGTTTCAGCGGTGACGCTGCGTCCACTTCTGCCGAGTAAAACCTGGCGCGCTGTGGCATCTGTGCGAATGAACGCCGCAGCGGCAGGGTCATCGACACCCATGCGTTTGAGCAAAGTGTCGGCGGTATCGCTGGAGCGGGTGAGTTCGGACCTAAACAAGTTGAGCGGTTGAAATGCCAGGAGGTTGTCGGAGTCTGGCACTGGCAAGGCCTGGACTGACTCCAGTACTTCGCGCACCGGCAATTCGGAGGCATCAGGCGCAAAGTTGGCGACTGCAAATGCCCCGCCGCCGCCGCCCAGCATCAGGGCAGCAATGACAGCGGTAATACGTTTCGGGTAATTCTGGAAGGTCTGACTTGCTGCAGCCAGTAGGGCATTTCCACCGTAGATCAGGGGGTTATTCAAAAGACGGGTTCCAAATCAGGGTTCGTTTGTGCGAAAGACAAGTCGGGTACAACCGATGCTGTGACTTGGCCACTTAAAATCGAGCACTTGAGCAATCGCAAAGTATAACGTCGCGAACTCTCTCAGCATCGATGAAAACCCTTATGAATCAAGCTCTGCACCCCCCATACCCTGTAACAGATCGTGTCCTTGAGGCACTGGCCGTGACCCTTCGGGGCTGCGAAGAACTGATTCCCCAAGACGACTGGATCAAGAAGCTGGCCCGGTCTGAAGCTACCGGTGTGCCGCTGAGAATCAAGTTGGGCCTGGATCCGACGGCACCGGACATCCATATCGGTCACACCGTGGTGCTCAACAAGATGCGACAGTTGCAGGACCTGGGGCATACCGTGATTTTTTTGATCGGGGACTTTACGACCCTGATTGGTGACCCCTCGGGCCGCAACAGCACACGCCCACCCCTGACGCGGGAGCAGATTGAGGTCAACGCCCAAACCTATTACCGCCAGGCGTCCATGGTGCTCGACCCTGCTAAAACCGAGATTCGGTACAACAGCGAGTGGGGCGACACCCTGGGTTCGCGCGGCATGATCGAGCTGGCCGCCAAGTACACAGTGGCGCGGATGATGGAGCGCAACGACTTTCATGACCGCTTCAAGTCGGGTACACCGATCAGCGTGCATGAATTTTTGTATCCGCTCATGCAAGGCTACGACTCCGTTGCTTTGAAGAGTGACCTGGAACTCGGCGGCACGGACCAGAAATTCAATTTGCTGGTGGGGCGGCACTTGCAGGCCGAGTACGGCCAGGAACCTCAATGCATTTTGACCATGCCGTTGCTTGAGGGGCTGGATGGCATCGAGAAGATGTCCAAAAGCAAAAACAACTACATCGGCATTTCGGAAGAGCCCAACACCATGTTTGCCAAGGTGTTGAGTATTTCAGACGTTCTTATGTGGCGCTGGTATACCTTGCTGAGTTTCAGGAGCGAGGCCGAAATTGCGGTTTTGAAAGCCGAGGTTGAATCCGGACGCAACCCCAAAGACGCCAAAGTAGCGCTTGCCAAGGAAATCACCGCGCGCTTTCACTCCACCATCGCCGCTGACGCCGCCGAGCAGGACTTCATCAACCGCAGCAAAGGCGGCGTACCCGACGAAATCGACGAGATATCCTTGCCTTTGGGCGAGGGCGCCGCGCCCCTGGGCATTGGTGCTTTGCTCAAGCTGGCAGGCCTAGCTGCGTCTAGTGGTGAAGGCAACCGCCTCATTGACGGAGGCGGTGTGCGGATTGACTCCAACTCGGTGAGCGACAAAGGTCTCAAACTAGGCGCCGGAACCTACGTGCTGCAGGTGGGCAAGCGCAAATTTGCGCGCGTGACGCTGGCTTAGGTTCGCCTCAGGCCGGGCAGGTTAGCGCGTCTGGCGACCGATGATCTCCTGGCAGAGCTGTGATGCGCGTTCAAAGTCCAGAACCCCCCACAGCTTCATTCAGGTTGTGCAGTTGTTGGTCCAGCGCCAGGCCAAATTGGCGTGCCAGGCCTGCTAAGCCTGCCAGGGTCTCGATACCAACCATATTGGCACTTGGCAGTTGACGATCAAGCTCCTGCAGTGCGGTGACCGAGGCCGCTGGATTGAGCCCACTGATCGGCAGAGTCTCGGCGTCCGGTTCCCTGGCGTTCTCCAGCGCGGCCTGGGGGGGGGGGGCTCGCAGTGACGGAAGCGGGGCTACGATAGTCTGATTGATGTGGCTTACCACCGCACCCAGCAGGCTTTATGTGCTGGCGCCTGCAATAATTTCATGCGAGCCAAGCAAGGCTAAGGGTCCGATAGACCTCAAAAATACAAGTCCCTGTCATTTTTTCAGGATGCCATCACCTCCAGAGGTGGCCATCTGGGGCCTGGGTACGGGTTGGGCACAATCACCACATGAATATTGCTGGATCAACCTTGCGCCTGCCGTCTGCCAAAGCCTTGTTGTGGGCGTCTGTTGTGGTGGCCATCATCACCATCACGCTCAAGACGCTGGCCTGGTACATCACGGACTCTGTGGGTTTGCTGTCGGATGCCATGGAGTCGTTTGTCAACTTGGCCAGCGCCATTTTTGCGCTGATGATGGTCACCATAGCCCAACGTCCGGCCGATGATGACCACCCCTACGGCCACCACAAGGCCGAGTATTTTTCCAGTGGTTTTGAAGGCATTTTGATCATTGCCGCCGCCATGGGCATCATGTGGGCCGCCGGCCACCGGATTCTGGACCCCCAGCCCATTCAGCAAGTAGGTTGGGGCCTGGTCTTGTCGGTGGTCAGCTCGGGGCTCAACGGGCTCCTGGCCTGGGTCATGTTCAAGGCCGCCAAGGTGCACCGCTCCATTGCGCTGGAGGCCGACGCCCGCCATTTGGTGACTGACGTGTGGACCTCGGTGGGGGTGGTGGTGGGCATTGGTGCCGTGAGCCTGACCGGCTGGCTCTGGCTAGACCCATTGGTGGCCATCGGCGTGGCGATGAATATTTTGCGCGAGGGTTTTCACTTGATCTGGCGCTCGTCGCAGGGGTTGATGGATGAAGCCCTGGAGCCCGAGGTGCTGGCCGATATTCAAAAAGTGCTCAAAGACTTTGATCATCACACTGTCCGTTTTGACCATGTCACCACACGCCGCTCTGGCCAGCGCCGCTTTGTGGACCTGCACATGCACATGCCTGATAGCTGGTCGCTGGGGCGCGCGGCGGCGGTGCGTGGTCGGGTAGAGCAGGCGCTGATGGGCGCAGTGCCGGGGCTGCGTGCCACCATCCAGTTGCTGCCCACCGACGTGGAGGCACATCTTGGCGATGAGCCGGACCTGACATGAAGAGGGTGTACTCATGATGGCTTTGTTGCAGCGCGTGAGCGAGGCACGCGTGGTGATTGACGGTGCTGTGGTGGGTGAAATCGGACCCGGCTTGCTGGTGCTGCTGTGCGCCGAGCGTGGAGACAACGAGGCGGTGGCCAACAAACTGCTGGCCAAGATCTTGAAACTGCGCATTTTCAATGATGCTCAAGGCAAGATGAACCACAGCGTGCAAAACATGGACGGGCAAGGCAGGGTGGGCGGTTTGCTGGTGGTGAGCCAGTTCACCCTCGCGGCCGACGTCTCCAGCGGCACCCGGCCCGGGTTCAGTGCCGCAGCGCCGCCGGATGAGGGTCGCCGCTTGTATGACTATGTCGTGGCCCAGGCCCTGGCGCTGCACCCCTTGGTCCAAACCGGCCGGTTTGGCGCCGACATGAAAGTTCATCTGGTGAACGACGGCCCCGTCACCATCCCATTGCGTGTGGTTGAATTGATGAGCTAAACGGCTTGTGGTGTCACCCGAACTTCATTCATGAATCTACCCCCAAGGTTTGCGATGCGTCCCATCTACCTGAATCCCCTGGCCTTGCCGTTGCTGGCCGTTTTCCTGGTGGCCTCGCTGCTGTATGTGGCTTGGTACACCTATACGTCGGCCCAGGCAGTGGTGCAGACTTACATGATTGACACCGCCACCAGGCAGGCCCAGTCCATCACGCATTTCCGAAATTTCTACGCCTCCGAGATATTGCCTCTGGCCAAGGCGGGTGGCATGGGTGTTTCCCATCTCTACAAAGAAGTCCCCAAGTCTTTGCCCTTGCCCGCCACCTTCACGATTGACCTGGGCCACTACCTCTCCAAGACCGAGGCCGGCTACCAAGTGGCGTTGTTCAGCGCAAAACCGTTCCCCTGGCGGGTGGCCGAGCGCCACCTCGACACCTTTCAGATCGATGCGCTGGCCCACCTGGAGCAGCACCCTGATCAGCCCTTTGTGCGCCAGGAGGTCTTGAATGGAACCCCTGTGTTGCGCTACGCCCAGGCCGACCGCATGCAAGCCAACTGTGTGGCCTGTCACAACGGGATGGCCGGATCACCCAAAACCGATTGGAAAGTGGGTGATGTGCGCGGTGCCCTGGAGGTCACCATGCCTGTGAGTAACTGGCACAGTGCCGCCACCGGTGTGTTGAACCAGACCTTTGGTGTGCTGGTACTCGTGCTGATTCTGGGCATGTTGGCTGTGTGGATGATCTCGCTGCGCCTCCAGCACGCCTTGCGCGTGTCGCAAGGCTTGTCGGTAGAGCGTGAAAAAACCAACCAGCAGTTGCGCCAGACCATCGAAGAGGGCCTCGCCGTTGAGCACAGCCTGCGTCTGAGCGAATCCAAGCTCCACAATATTTTTGAATCGGCCCCTGAAGGTATTGCGGTGATCAATACCGCAGGGGTAATCATTCAGGCCAACGCTGCTGCTGCCGGCATGTTTGGTTTTCAGCATCACGCCCTGGTCGGGCAGGATGTGAGCGTCCTGATGGCCCCCGGCGGGCGCGCACAGCATGCGAAAGACCTGCTCGTTTACTTGAAAACCGGCATCCAGCACATGCTCAACCGGCCCCGTATTGTGTCGGGTTACCGCACTGACGGAACCGAGTTTTCGCTGCGTTTGTCGGTCACGGAAACGCGCGTGGATGACGAGCTGTACTTCATCGGCTTGATGCAGGATTACACCCAGATCAAGGCCAATGAGGCCCAACTGATTGAAGCCAAAGACAAAGCCGAGGTGGCCAGTCGGCTCAAAAGCGAATTTTTGGCCAACATGAGTCACGAGATCCGCACGCCCATGAACGGCATTTTGGGCATGACCCAGCTGGTGCTGGACACCGACCTCAATCCCGAACAGCGCGAACACCTCACCTGGGCGACCGAGTCGGCGGGCCATTTGCTGGTCATCATCAACGATATTCTGGATTTCTCAAAAATCGAGTCCGGGGCGCTGGAGCTGGAACTCGTACGCTGCATGCCTGATCAGGTGCTGCGCCATACGGTGCGCTCGCTCAGCGGCATGGCTGAGCAAAAAGGCCTGGCCCTGACTTTCCGGTGTACGCCCGCTGTGCCCGCTGAGGCGATGCTGGACCCTGTGCGGCTACGGCAAATACTGACCAACCTGATCGGCAACGCCCTCAAGTTCACAGCCCGGGGCAGCGTGCACGTGCTCATGGACGCCCGAGCGGGCGAGGGACAAGACGTGGTGTTGTCCATCAGCGTGACCGACACCGGCATTGGGTTCGACCCGGTGCGGGCGGAATCGCTTTTTAGCCCGTTTGTGCAAGCCGATGGCAGTATTTCGCGCTCTTTTGGCGGGACCGGGCTGGGCCTGGCCATCACGCGCAGTCTGGTCACACTCATGGGCGGCAGCATTCAGGCCCAGAGCACACCGGGCGCGGGTTCGGTGTTTTCGCTCACGCTCAAATGCAGCTTGCCGCCAGGCGATGCCCCGGCGTTGGCGTTGCCTGAGGCCAGTAGCCCCACTGCGCCTACCCGGTCTTTGCATGTGTTGCTCGCGGAAGACCATCCTGTGAACCAGAAGCTGGTCAGCGTGCTGCTGACCAAAATGGGCCACACCTTTGAGCTGGCCGAGGACGGCCAGCAGGCCTTGACGCAATGGGCCAGCCAGCACTTTGATCTGGTGCTGATGGATGTGATGATGCCGCAGGTTGACGGCCTGGAAGCTTTGGCCCAATTGCGTGCTGCGGAGGTTGGAACCGGTCAGCGCACCCCCGTGCTCATGGTGACCGCTCACGCCATGACCGGGGACAGGGAGCGGTTTTTGGCCGCCGGGGCCGATGGCTACGTGTCCAAGCCCATTTCACCCAAATTGCTGGCAGCCGAAATGGCCCGCGTGCTGGGCTGATCCATCAGTAGGGGCTGTCAAACCCCAGGCGGTGCAAGATGTCGGTCTCGCGCAGTTCCATCACCTGCGCGTCTTCATCTTCATCGTGGTCCCAGCCCTGGGCGTGCAGGGCACCGTGCACCAGCAAGTGGGCGTAATGGGCTTCCAGGGTTTTGTCCTGTTCCTTGGCCTCGGCGGCTACCACGGGCGCGCACAGCACCAGGTCGGCAGTGACGATGGGCTCCTGCGTGTAGTCAAAAGTCAGCACATTGGTGGCGTAATCTTTTTGGCGGTAGTCGCGGTTCAGGGCCTGGCCCTCTTCGGCGTTCACGATGCGCACCGTGATTTCGGCATCGCTTTGCAGGGCATGGCGCAGCCAGCGTGTGACTTTGCTGCGCCCCAAGGTGGCGCGGTGCAGTGCCACGTCGTCAATGGATTTGCCGAATTGCAGGGAGAGGGTGAGTTCGTTGAGCATGATTTATGAATGAAATAGGCCTCTATCCGGCGTATTTAAAGGGTAAGTAGCTATCAATATTTGTATTTAAATCAGCTTCTGGCGGCTGGCGCGTGGCCGTGCCACAACCGCCTGAACTTCCGGGTCGGCATCGTCCCGGCGATAAAGGTTAATGCGTCCTGGCGCGTCATAAGCATCCACAATGCGGGCCACCAGCGGGTGGCGCACCACGTCCGCGCTGGTAAAGCGGCAAATGGCAATGCCTTCCACACGCTTCAACACCCGCTCGGCGTCAATCAGGCCGCTCAGTTGGGTCTTGGGCAGGTCAATCTGGCTCACATCGCCGGTGACCACGGCTTTCGAGCCAAAGCCGATGCGGGTCAAAAACATTTTCATTTGCTCGGGCGTGGTGTTTTGTGCCTCGTCCAGAATCACAAACGCCGTGTTGAGCGTGCGCCCGCGCATGAAGGCCAGCGGCGCAATCTCGATGGTCTGGCGTTCCAGCGCTTTTTGTACCTGCTCAAAGCCCATCAGGTCGTACAGCGCGTCATACAAGGGGCGCAGGTAGGGGTCGATCTTTTGGGCCAGGTCACCCGGCAGGTAGCCCAGGCGCTCACCGGCTTCCACGGCGGGGCGGGTCAGCACAATGCGCTGGACGGCGTTGCGCTGCAGGGCGTCCACGGCCATGGCCACGGCCAGGTAGGTTTTGCCAGTGCCAGCCGGGCCAATGCCAAAGGTGATGTCGTGGGCGGTGATGCTGTCCAGGTAGGCGGCCTGGTTCAGGGTGCGGGGTTTGAGGTCGCTGCGCTTGGTCTTGAGCGCATGGCTCTCGCTGTGGTCCATGCTGCCGTCGCCGGCCAGCATCAGCTGTACGGTGGTGGTGTCAATCGGGCGCGCAGCCATCTCATAGAGGGCTTGCAGCATTTCCATGCCGCGTTTGGCATTGGCCTTGGTCCCGTCGACCTTGAACTGCTCGTGGCGATGGGCAATTTTGACTTGCAGCGCCACCTCAATGGAGCGCAAATGCTCGTCCATGGGGCCGCACAGGTGCGAGAGTCGGGTGTTGTTGGGAGGAGAAAACAGGTGTCGAAGGATCAAGTTGATAATTCCAGAAAAATGTTACCCATGATAGGCAAGAAATGATCGGCAAACTCACAGGCATCCTCAGCGACAAGAATCCACCCCAGGTGCTGGTGGATTGCAACGGCGTGGGCTACGAGGTCCAGGTGCCCATGAGCACGTTTTACAACCTGCCCGAGACTGGCGCCCGGGTCAGCTTGCTGACCCATTTTGTGGTGCGCGAAGATGCCCAGATTTTGTACGGGTTCGAGAACGCTGGCGAGCGCGAGGCCTTTCGCCAGCTCATCAAGATCTCGGGCGTGGGGCCGCGCACAGCCTTGTCGGTGCTCTCGGGCATGAGTGTGGGCGAACTGGCGCAGGCCATCACCCTGCAAGAGGCCGGCCGCCTGGTCAAGGTGCCCGGCATTGGCAAAAAGACGGCGGAGCGCTTGTTACTGGAACTCAAGGGCAAGCTCGGGCCGGACATTGGCATCTCGGCCAACATCTCCAGCGATGCCCAGGTCGACATACTGCAGGCCCTGCTGGCCTTGGGCTACAACGACAAGGAGGCCGCTGCCGCCCTGAAGGCCTTGCCTGCAGAAGTGGGCGTGAGCGAGGGCATCAAGCTGGCGCTGCGGGCTTTGGGGAAATAGGGCGATAGTCCACCGTCCAAATGCTGTCTTATTGCGCGTCCCTGACCGCTCGCCCATTGACGGCTTGCACCGGGCGGGCGTTGTTGGGAAACAGTTGTGAGAACAGCCTGATCTGGCCTGGGCTCACCGTGCTGGGCTGTTTGAGCACCATCCACAGCACCCCCTCGGTGCAGGGCGGTGTGGTGAGCGAGCCCATGAACTGGTAATAGCGCTGGTCTTTGGGCAGCAGTTCGTTCATGTTGATCAGACCGGTCGGCAGGCGCACGCGGTCACCGGCGTCCAGTGGCATGTGCGTCCAGACCTTGTCAATCAGCGCGTTGGCTGTGCCCGGGTCCAGCAGCACCGCCACAACCGCCAGTTGCCCCTCCATATTTTTGTGCACCAGGTGGGCCACCATGGAGAAACCCTTGTAATTGACGCGCTCCTCCGAGGGGTGGTGAAAGTGGAACTGGATTAGCTTGAAGTTGGAGCCCCGCACGGTGACCGAGTTGTCGCCGTACAGGTCCACCTGAATGGTGTGGCCGTTGTTCACCACCGTGCCGCTGCTGGGCTGGTAGTTGAAAACCAGCGGTTCAGCCGGGCCCTGCAGTGTGGCTGACTCTTCGATGTTGATGGGCGACTGGCGTTTGCCGATGGCACACACATTGAATTCAGGCTTGAGCTGACCCCAGGCTTGCGGCCCGGCCTCGCCTGCGTAACTCCAATGGGCCTCGCCGGCGGCGTGAGCGGCCCCGTCGGCGGACTCGGCCCCATGGCCCGCCAGGGCCGCCGCCTTGGCGCGAATGTAATTGCGGCTGTCTGCCGGGTTGGGCAGGGAGCCTGCAGGCCTTTGGATTGGCGACACAACTCGCGCCGGGGCAGGTGCGCTGGCCTGGCGCGTAGCGTCTGCGGCACTGGACTCCTTCTCAACCGCCTTGCCTGGCGCAGCAGCAGACGCAGTCGCCGGCTTGGCTGGCATGGCAATCAGCTTTTTGTCTTTGCCGTCGAACACCAGGGTGAGCTGCTTTTGGCTGGCTGTCTTCGTCTGGACGGCATCTTTGACCTCCTCGGCGAGCGCTTTGGGCGCTGGGGCTGCAGACGCGGCCTCTGCAGCCGGGGCTACTTTTTTGGCAGGTCTGGCCGGCGTGGCAGGCGCCGGATCATTGGCCAGCGCTTGCGTCATGGAACCAAGCGCCAAGGCCAGGCAGGCTGCCAGAGGCCAGCCGGTACGGTGCAGGGTCTGCAAAGTAGCCCGAGTGATGCCGGGTTGGGTGGGGGCGGCTTGTCGGGATGTCAGGGTCATCTTGGGTGCTCCCGTGAGGTGCGAATGCGGGGGACTAGGGGCCGGGTTGTCTGGCAATTCAGGGGTTGTTTCCCATGTTATCGGCATATTTGGGCAGGCTCTTGAGCGGGCCCGCGCTGGCGCAGGCTATAGTCAGCTATCCCTCAGCCTTCACCTAGCCACCCCCCTACGCCGTGAGTATTCAGACCGACGATTTTGCTGCCCCGCCGCCCAAGCGCATCCTCTCCGGTGCGCCGGTTTCCCCCATTGAGGAGGCTGTGGAGCGTGCCTTGCGGCCCAAGCTGCTCGATGAATATGTGGGCCAGGCCAAGGTGCGTGAGCAGCTGGAGATTTTCATCAGCGCCGCCAGAAAGCGGGATGAAGCCTTGGACCATGTGCTGTTGTTTGGTCCGCCCGGCTTGGGCAAGACCACGCTATCGCACATCATCGCCGCCGAGTTGGGCGTCAACTTGCGCCAAACCAGCGGTCCGGTGCTTGAAAAGCCCAAAGACCTGGCTGCCCTGCTGACCAATCTTGAAAAGAACGATGTGTTGTTCATCGACGAGATCCACCGCCTTAGCCCGGTAGTGGAAGAGATTTTGTACCCCGCTCTGGAGGACTACAAGATCGACATCATGATTGGCGAGGGCCCGGCGGCCCGCTCCATCAAGCTCGACTTACAACCCTTCACCCTGGTGGGGGCCACCACCCGCGCCGGCATGCTCACCAACCCGCTGCGCGACCGCTTTGGCATTGTGGCCCGGCTGGAGTTTTACACCCCCGAGGAGTTGGCCCGCATCGTCAAGCGCAGTGCGGGTTTGCTCAATGTGCCGACCGATGAAAAAGGCGGCTTCGAGATTGCGCGGCGGGCACGCGGCACGCCCCGCATCGCCAACCGGCTCCTGCGCCGGGTGCGCGACTACGCCGATGTCAAAGGCACGGGCGAGATCACGCTGGACATTGCCAACCGCGCGCTTACCATGCTGGATGTGGACCCGCAGGGCTTTGATCTGATGGACCGCAAGCTGCTGGAGGCGGTGATTCACCGCTTTGACGGCGGCCCGGTCGGGCTCGACAACATTGCGGCGAGCATTGGTGAAGAGCGTGAAACCATTGAAGACGTGATTGAGCCCTACCTGATCCAGCAGGGCTATTTGCAGCGCACGCCGCGCGGGCGCATTGCCACGCTGGCGGCTTACCGGCACCTGGGTGTCACGCCGCCCAATGGCAGCAATGAGCTGATGTCGGTTTAGCCCTGCGCGGGACAGATCGCTTGTAAGAATTCAGGGCAGCGAACGACCAAACTCACCATGAAAGACCACCCAATGTTGATGTCCCGCACCTTCATGAGCACCGGTTTGACGCTGATGCTCGCCCTTGCTCCGATGCTTGGGCATACCCAGCCCACCACAGCCCCGATTGCCAACCCCCAGCCCCTGGTGCTGCAAGCCACCACACTCGCCAATACCCCCTTTGATCTGACCCGCCTCAAAGGCAAGGTGGTGATGGTGTTTTATTGGTCCACGGGCTGCGGTGTGTGTTTGTCCCATCTGCCCGAGCTGCGCGCCAACCTGACCGGCTGGCGCGGCAAGCCCTTTGAGTTGCTCACGGTGAACGTGGATGCCGACATGGCCCAGTGGCGCACTTACGAGCAGATTGCAGCGCAAACGCAGTCGCCAGCGTCCCGCCCCACGGCCTTGTGGGCAGGTAAAGCTGCCGCTCAAAAGCTGCCATTGACCTTGGTGCTGGACACCCAGGGCCGGGTGGTTGCCCGCCATGAAGGGCGCATTGCGCCAGAGGCGTGGGACGAGGTAGCCGAACTTCTGCCTTGAAGCTGGCCGGCGCAGCCGGTGCCTTGAGTCAGATTTTTATACCAAACAGGCCTCTGGCCGGCGTATTGTTTTACTCAGACAACTAAAAATAGTAGCAATGGATAAATTCACCCGATGGCAATTGACAGTCCTGGCAAGGCCAAACTGGTCAAGCCGAAAGCGCCGGTGAGTGCGGCTACTTCAATCAGCAGCAAGGTGCGCCAATGGAGGCGCCCCTGCAAGACCGCGCCCATCGTCCAATAGCCAGCCACCAGTCCGGCGCTGCACAGGGCCAGCCTGGTGTTGGGCCAGCTTTCGGCGAACCAGAGCACTACCAGCGTTCCTGCGAGCAAAACAACAAACTGCACCGCAGCAAACCACTGCGTGGCCCGGCTCGCGGGAGGGTCAAAGCGGCGCACATCGGCCAGGCTGAACACCGGTTTGGGAAAACGAGCCGCCACGTCAGCCGGACGCCAGCCCGGCGGCTTGAGAAAAATTCGCGCCTTGTCAGCCCATCGCCGGGTGTGCCAAGCGTCCTGGAGCAGCGACCAATAGACCTCGGCATTGGCCCATAACGGGTCCCAGCTGTTGAGCGGCCCGCGTGTGCCGTAAACACAGGTGTCGCCCTCTTCCTTGAACGTGCCAAACAGACGATCCCACAGCACGAAAATGCCGCCGTAATTTTTGTCCAGGTAATCATCATTGACGGCATGGTGAACCCGGTGATTGGAGGGCGAGCAAAACACCCTGTCAAACCAACCCAACTTGCCTACCTGCTCGGTATGTACCCAAAACTGGTAGAGCAGATCAATGAGCGCCACTATGCCAAAAATCAGGGGCGGCACGCCTGCGACAGCCATGGGCACATAAAACACCCAACCGAGCAGGGCGCCGCTGCTGGTCTGGCGCAGGGCGGTAGACAGGTTGTAATGTTGGCTTTGGTGATGAACCACATGCGCTGCCCACAACACCGCCACGCGGTGGCCGCCCCGGTGCAGCCAGTAATAGCAAAAGTCGTAGAAGACCAGGGCCAGCAGCACGCCATACCAGGCACCCCAGAAGTCGGGTTGTGCCACCAGGGCCACGGAGCCATGGATGGCCGTGTAGATGCCGACGGTCAGCAGCTTGGTAAAGACGCTTCCCAACTGGCTGAGGACACCCAGGCTCAGGCTGTTGAGGGTGTCACTGAGTCGGTAGGTGTTGTGGCCGGTTCCCTGTTGCTGGCGCCGGTAGCCCCATGCGAATTCCAGAACCATCAGCACCAAAAACACCGGCGTCGCGAGCACGATGACCTGAAAAGGATTCATGGATTCGGGGCCTGCGGTTTCAGGTCATCGTGTGCTCAGACTGTGGTTTCGTCCCGGGTCTCGTCCCGGGCTGGGTCGTTTTCCAGGTGGCGGGTGTCTGACCAGCCCACCACGGTGAAGCCCTGGGGCGTCCACAGCAGCCGGTTGATGGCGGCATTGCCCAGCTGCCAGCTGCGCGGCGCCTGCTCAGGCTGCCCGGTGGCGGCGCGGTACAGCACGTCCATCACGCCGCCGTGCGCCACAAGCACAATTTGCTCACCCAGATGCCGGGCTGCCAGTTCGGATGCGGCCGCCACAATGCGGGCGCGCAAGGCGATCAAGGACTCACCGCCAGGTGGCGCCCACTCGGGATGGCGCGCACGCCACTGGCGGGACTGGTCGGGCCAGAGGGCCTCAATCTCGGCAAAAGTCTTGCCCTGAAAGTCACCAAACCCACGCTCGCGCAGACCCTCGTTGGCCTGCAGGGGCAGCCCGGTGGCCTGGGCAATGGCGCCTGCGGTTTCCCACGCCCGCAACAAGTCGCTGGCGTAAATAGCCTGGATCGACTCTTCTGCCAGCGCCTGAGCCACACGGCTCGCTTGCCAGCGGCCCACGGTGTTGAGCGGAATATCCAGCTGACCCTGGATGCGGGTGTCCACGTTCCAGGCGGTTTCGCCGTGGCGGATGGCAATGATGCGGGTGGCGTTCATGAAAATCGGAGGAGTTGACGGGACGTTAGCGGGGAATTTCAAGCTCAATGCGCCGCGGCCCGGGGGGCGGGTTGGGGAAGCCCGCCAATGCGGCGTCCAGCATGGCGGGCAAAACCGCCTCGCTGTCTGACCAGCGCCCGTCGTGCGCGCCCTGAGTTTCATAGACCACTTGCCCGCTGGCCAGGTGGCGGATGACCAGGCTCACTTCACGCCAGTAATAGGGCGATTCGCCCCAGCCAAAACCTGGCATGAACGGCCGGTTGACCCCCAGACCCATGTGACCGTGGCGCACGCCAAAGCCCAGGCTCAGTCGCCCGCCGTAGGGTTGGTCCCAGGGCGCATACGGGTCCACGCGCAGGCTGGCGGCGACTTGCACGCTGTAATCTGCCCCGCTGTCTTTGCGCACCAGGCTGACCTTGGCCAGCGCTGCATTGGCCATCGCCTCCAGCCTGGCTTGTGCGGCAGCATCGGCCTGCTGGGAGGGCAGGCGCTCAAAACGGTAACCGGCTCCCGCCTGGATGCCCGGCGGGGTGACAAAGCTGCGCACGTCGGTGTCCACCACGCGCATGCCGGCACAACCGCTGAGCAGCAGGGCCGACAAAACCATCCATACCGTTGATCTGAACATGTGATCTCCCTCCCAAGTAAACCGGCCCCCGCCCGGGCGCCGGTCAAGGTCAAAGTGTGAGCACCTGCAATCCGGGCAGGCTCACCGGTGCAAACGTTTCCTCGTCAAACCCCTTGTCGCCGTTTTCATCCGCGACCCCGGTAGTCTGGATGCTTTTGAAGTTATGGTGTTTGGGGTCCATCAAATGGGACGGCACCACGTTTTGCAGCGAGGTGAACATGGTCTCGGTGCGCCCCGGGTACTGCTTTTCCCATTCGCGCAGCATATTCCCAATCTGTTTGCGCTGCAAATTCTCCTGGCTGCCGCACAGCGTGCAGGGAATGATCGGGAACTCGCGGTGGGCGGCCCAGCGCGTCAGGTCTTTCTCGGCGACGTTCGCCAGCGGACGAATCACGATGTGGCCGCCGTCGTCGCTCACCAGCTTGGGCGGCATGCCTTTGAGCTTGCCACCGAAGAACATGTTGAGGAAAAAGGTCTGCAAAATATCATCGCGGTGGTGGCCCAGGGCGATTTTGGTGATTTTCAGCTCATCGGCGACCCGGTACAAAATGCCCCGGCGCAAGCGGCTGCACAGGCTGCACATGGTTTTGCCTTCAGGGATCACCTTCTTGACGATGCTGTAGGTGTCCTGCGTTTCAATGTGAAACGGCACGCCCAGCTGCTTCAGGTACGCCGGCAGGATGTGGTCCGGAAAACCGGGCTGCTTTTGGTCCAGGTTCACCGCAATCAACTCAAAGCTGATGGGGGCACGCTGCTGCATCTTGATCAGGATGTCGAGCATGCCGTAGCTGTCTTTGCCCCCCGACACGCACACCATCACCCGGTCGCCCTCTTCGATCATGTTGAATTCCATGATCGCCTGGCCGACCTGGCGGCACAGGCGCTTCTCCAACTTGACAATTTCCCGCTCGATCTTGGGCTCTTTGGTGGGCTCGCTCTGTGCAAGCGCTTCGTTTTCAATCCAGACTGCATTCATGTTGTTTCTCCTGTCACCACTGACCTGTTTCCATGCGGATCGCGACTTCACAGTCGTCAAAAATCTCCAGCTTGGCAATTTTCACCCGCACGCCCTGCACCCCGGGCAACTGCATCAGGCGGTTGGCGAGTTTACCGATGAGTGTCTCCAGCAGGTTGACGTGTTCGGCCGTGCACTCATCAATGATGATCTTTCGCACCTTGCGGTAGTCCAGTACATGGTGAATGTCATCGTCGTGGGGCAGCAGCGGCTGGGCACCCAGGCTCAGTTCGGCATCGACCCGGATCGGCTGGGGCGTGTTGATTTCAGACTCCAGAATGCCCAGGCTGGCGTCAAAACGCAGGCCCAGCAGAGTCAGGGATTGTTTTCCGATATGGGTACTCATGAGGGCAGGCCTTTGATGGAGAACACTTCAACACCGACGCCGGCGCAATCCGGGTACACATCGGGCTTGCAGGTGGACAGCCGCACGGCCTGCACCTGGGGGTGCTGGAGCAAGGTGGCCACCAGATCGTCACACAGGGTTTCCTGCAGCTCCACATGCCCGGTGCTCACGCGTTGGGCAATCACTTTGCGAACAAAGTCGTAGTCCACCACTTCAGCCAGTTGGTCGGCCTGGGGTGTGGACTGGCTGTAGGGTACAAAGAGTTCTACATTGAAGATCACGCGTTGGGTCTGCGTTTTCTCGAAGTCATGGGCGCCGATGTTCACGGGTACCACATGGTCGCGCAGGAAAATCCGGCGGCAGCTCAGGCTCAGGTGAGTTAGGGGGTCGTAGTTCATGGGGGAGGGGCTTTCAGCAGGTCGTCCATCTCAAACATCACATCGCGCTGCAAGGGGACCAAGTGTTGTCCATTGTCCACGGGCAAGGTGGCGCCGGTAATGCAGGGGTTTTCAGCCAAAAACAGGCAGGTGGCGGCCACTTGGGTGGGCGCGATCGCCTGGCGCATCAGGTTCACCTGGCTGGCTTTGTCAAAGTTGGCCTGGCTTTGCGGGCCGCTCAAAAACATCAGCCCCGGCGCCACGCCGCACACCCGCAGGCGGGGAGCCAAGGCTTGCGCCTGCAAGGCCACGGCGCGTTCCAGGGCCAGTTTGGATACGGTGTACGAAAAATAGTCGGGGTTCAGGTTGAACACCTTCTGGTCCAGCACGTGAATGATGCTGCGTTCGCCGGCAGGCGCGTCCGCCGGCAGGCTTTGGGCCATCAAGCTGGACAACTGCAAGGGCGCGAGCAGGTTCACTTCCCATTGCGCCCGTGTAGCGGGCGCGCTCAGGCTGTCAGCATCGTCAGGGTCAAAGCTGGACGCGTTGTTGACCAGGCAATGCAGAGGGCCGGTTTGTGCCGTGACTTCGTTGATCATGTGCTGGCGCTGTGCCTCATCAGCCAGGTCGGCGTGAACGGCTTGCGCCCAGCCGCCCTCAACGCGGATGGACTCGCACAGGGCCTTTGCGGCTTGTGTTGACTGGTGGGTGTGGCACCACACGCTCCAGCCCGCCTGCGCAAACGCCCGACAAATCAGCGCGCCCAGACGGTGGGCACCGCCGGTGACCAGGACATGCCGGGTCATGGCTGAGCCGATTTGTGCGGTTTCGGCAACATAATTGAGGCTATGGGGCTTGCCCCGAGGGCCTGATGGCCTGATGTGTTCACCGATTCGCTATTCATAAACCAATTCATGTCCTATTTGCCTGCCGAAGATGTTTCGGTCCCTTTGACTCAAATTATCGTGGATTCCATTGGCACTGCAGGGGGCTGGGTCGGCTTTGACAGCTTCATGGCGCAGGCTTTGTACACCCCCGGTCTGGGTTATTACGCCCATGACAGTGCCAAATTCGGCACCTTGCCGTTTGCCGTGGTGGCGGGCGAGCGTGTGGCAGGGAGTGACTTTGTGACCGCCCCGGAGATGACGCCCCTGTTTGGCCAGACTCTGGGCGTCCAGGTGGCGCAGGCCTTGCAGATGACGCAAACTGACGAGGTGTGGGAGTTTGGTGCCGGCTCCGGCGCGCTGGCGCTGCAGTTGCTGGACGCGCTGGCGGCCCTGGGCCAACCGGTGCGGCGCTACCGCATCGTGGACCTCTCGGGCAGCCTGCGCGCCCGCCAAAAAGACACCTTGGCCCGGTATGCCCATGTGGTGGAATGGGTCAGCGAACTGCCCGACGCCCTGCAGGGCGTGGTGGTCGGCAACGAGGTGTTGGACGCCATGCCGGTGAAATTGCTGGCCCGCGTCAAGGGTGTGTGGTACGAGCGTGGTGTGGCGGTGGCACCAGCGGCTGGGCTGGACGATGCGACAGCAAATCATGCATCCGCCTTCGTCTGGCAAGACCGCCCTACCGACCTGCGCCCGCCGCTGGCCATTGAAGGCGAGCACGATTACCTGACCGAAATCCATCCCCAGGGTGAATCGTTCATGCGCACCCTGGCCGACAAGCTCACCCAAGGAGCTGCGTTTTTGATTGACTACGGCTTTCCCGAGCATGAGTACTACCACCCGCAGCGCCACATGGGCACGGTCATGTGCCACCGGGGTCACCAATCTGACCCCGATCCCCTGAGCGCTGTGGGCTTGAAGGACATCACGGCCCACGTCAACTTCACCGGCGTAGCCCTGGCAGCGCAGGAGGCGGGTCTGAATGTTCTGGGCTATTGCACGCAGGGCCGGTTTTTGATCAATTGCGGTCTGGCCAGTCGCATGGAGCAGGCGGACCTGACTGAGCGGGTGCAGGCTGCCAAACTGATCATGGAGCATGAAATGGGCGAGTTCTTCAAGGTCATGGGCTTCTTCAAGGGCGAGCCCTGGGAGGCTATGGGCTTCTCCGCGGGTGACCGCACCCACACGCTCTGACCATGTGGCGCTGGCTCCTGGTTGTTTTTTTGGTGCTGATGCTGGTCAACACCCTGACGCCCTGGTTTCGCAAGCTGGGCGTGGGCCGGCTTCCTGGGGATTTTCGTTTTCGGCTGTTTGGCCGGGAGTTCTTTTTGCCTCTGACCTCCACGATTGTGCTGAGCACCATCGCCGCTGCCATTGCCCGTTTCATTTGATTCACGCCGCCGCACCGCCAGGGGCTTGAAGCCTGCGGGTGCCGGCACTATGTGAGAAAAAAGAAAGGTGTCCCACATGACTGATCCCCTGCACATTGTTTGCCCCCATTGCCAGACCACCAACCGGGTCCGTCAGGATGATCTGGCGGGTGCGCCCGACTGCGGTAGCTGCCACAAACCCCTCTTCATGGCGCATTCTCTGGCGCTGGATGGCGCCAATTTTGACCGCCATGTGAGCCGCAGCCACATTCCCCTGTTGGTCGATTTTTGGGCGCCCTGGTGCGGACCGTGCCGCCAGATGGCGCCCGCATTCGAGCAGGCAGCCGCACAACTGGAGCCCAACTTCAGACTGGTGAAGGTGGACACCGAAGCCAATCAAGCCTTGGGTGCCCGTTTCAATATTCGCAGCATCCCCACGCTGGCGCTGTTTTACCAAGGACGCGAAGTGGCCCGCCAGGCGGGTGCCATGGGCGCGGCCGATATCGTGCGCTGGGCACGATCACAGAAGCTGTAACACCCGCGCAATGAGGTGCTGCGCGGTAACGACGCAGTAACCGGCACCAACGGGTCCGGGTTAGCATCACTTTCTTTTTTTGGGTGTCGCCTCATGAACTCTCCCTTTCTCCTCGAAGAATTCCACCTGCCCGAGGGCGCTGCCCCGTTGGCCTGCGTGGACATTGGGGGCACCAAGGTGGCGGTCAGCATTGCAGACGCCCAAGGCGTGCGGGGCCGCGTGGTGGAGCCCACCGCCAAAGAAGGGTCTAGCGACGCGCTGGCGCTGCAAATCATCCGGCTGGTCGGCCAAAGCTGCCAGCTTGCAGGGGTGGCGGCGGGCGATTTGGCCCGGGTGGGCGTGGCCTCCTGCGGCCCGTTTGTCATGAACCAGGGCTGCGTCGAGCTGGCCACGCCCAATATTTGCGGCGGCTTGGCGGGGCAGGCGCGCGGTTTGCCCAACGACTGGACCACGGCTCTGCTGGAAGCACCGCTGCGCGCGGTCTTCAGGGGTGTGAGGGTGGAGAACGACGGCATTGCCGCTCTGGAGGCCGAGCGTCGGTGGGGCGCGCTCCAGCGGGATGGCCAGCCGCTGAGCCATTGCGCCTATGTCACCTGGAGCACGGGCATTGGTGCGGGCTTGTGTGTGGATGGTCGGGTGCTGCGCGGCAAAAATGGCAATGCCGGCCATGCCGGCCACCTGTTTGTGAGCGACAACAACGATGCCCTGTGCGGCTGCGGCAACGTGGGTGATGTGGAGGCCCTGATTGCAGGCAACGCCATAGCCCGGCGTTTCGGGGCGCAAGGTTATGCTGACTCTGCTTCTCTTTTTAACTGTGCAAACCAAGGTGATACAGAGGCCACGGCCATAATTGATGACTTATGCCGGGTGATGGGCCGTACCTTGTACAACCTCATCGTCACGCTGGACCTGCAACGCATCAGCCTGGGCGGCAGTGTGTTCTGGCATCACCAGGCACTGCTCTTGCCCAAGCTGCAGGCGCAGATCCGCGGCAAGCTGCCTTCACTGACCGATGGTTGTGAGCTGGTGCCCGCTGGCTTGGGCCACCGGGTGGGTGACTTGGGTGCGCTGGCCCTGGTGGCCTGAAGCAAGGGCGGCGGGCCCGGCTGCGTGAGGGGCGTCAGTCGGGTTGACCGATGGGCAGGCTGAGCCGGATCAGCAGCCCGTGCGGCTCCACCTGGAGTGCCTGCGCCGACCCGCCGTGGCGCTGCGCAATTTCAGCCACGATGGCCAAGCCCAGGCCGCAGCCCCCGGGCAGTTCGCTGGCGCGCCAAAACCGCTCAAACACATGGGCCAGATTGTCTTGTGACAGGCCCGGGCCGTTGTCTTCCACGTCCATCACGGCCAGTCCATTGCTGTGCGTCACGCGCACGGTGACCACGCTTCCCGCCCCTGCGTAGATCAGTGCGTTGTCCAGCAAGTTGCTCAAGCCTTCGTGCAGCAGCAGCTTTTCTCCATTCACCATCAGGTGTTCGTCCCCCTCATAGCCCAGGTCCACACCGGCGGCCAGGGCGCGTGGTGTCCACTCCCGCGCGACATCGCGCGCCAGGGCCGCCAGGTCGAGACTCTGCAGTTTGAAGTCGGCTTCGGTGCGGGCGAGTGACAGCAGTTGGTGCACGAGGTGGGCGCTGCGCCGGGCGCCTGACAGCACCTTGGTCAAGCGCACTTGCAGGGCCTGCGGGTCGGTCTCGGTCAAGGCCAGCTCGGTCTGGCTGATCAGCCCGGCCAGCGGCGTGCGTAACTGGTGGGCGGCGTCATTGAGAAAGCGCTTTTCCTGCCCGAGGCTGCGCCGCACGGCGGCCAGCAATTGGTTCACTGCGCCGGCCAGAGCGTGGACCTCCTGGGGCGCCTGGGTCATCTCGATCGGGGACAGCGCCGACAGACTCAGTTCGCGGCGCACGCCCAGCTGGGCTTGCAGCCGGGTGAGCGGGCTCAGCCCGCGCGATATTCCTCCGTAAACGAGGAAACTGAGCACAGCCCCGAGCAGCAGCAGGGGCCCCAGAATATCGGCCACTAAATCGGCGGCGAGGCGTTTTTGAACGGCCAGGCTCTTGGCAACCTGCACCCGCATGCGCTGCGGCGCAGCGGACTCGCCATAACTGATGTCCAGCAGGGCCACGCGCATGGGTTTGCCGTCCACGGTGACGTTGTAAAGCCAGGTGGTCCCGGTTTCAATTTTTGCCGCGGCGGGCGGGCCCGGCAAGGTGCCGTTGCCCAACAAGAAGCTGCCCGGTGGTGACGACACCATGTAGCTCACCCGGTCCTGGGGGTCTTGTTCGATGATGTCCTGGGCGGCCCGGGGGAAGTCAATCAAGAGGCCTGAGCCCACCGGTTTGACTTGGCGCGCCAGGGAGCGCACCGACTGCGTCAGGGACTGGTCCACGCCTTTTTCGGCATAACTGAGCGCCAGGCCGTAGGTCAGCGCACCGCCCACCAGCCACAAGACGAGCTGGGGAAACAGCAGCCACAGAAGCAGTTGCCGTTTGAGTGACAGGCCATGGGCCACCAGCGCGTCGTCCTGGACAGGCAAACCGGTGGACGGGTCCCGCGCACCGGGCTTCACGGTGCGGCTGTTTCCAGCATGTAACCCAGGCCGCGCACGTTGCGAATATTGATGCCGGAGTCGATGAGTTTGCGTCGCAGGCGGTGGATGTAGACCTCCAGCGCGTTTGACCCGGTGCCGCTGCTGTCACCGGGGTCAGACTGCCAGACCTCCAGCACGTTGTCGCGGCTGACCACCTGGCCGGCATGGGCCACCAGCAAGCTCAGCAGCGACCACTCGCGTTGGGTCAGTTCCATCTCTTCGTCGTCCAGCCAGGCCATGGGGAGGACGGCGTCCACGCGCAGGCGCCGGGTGCTCTCGGCGGCCAATTCCAGCGAGCCACCAAACGCAGGCAGCCGGGCGCGCCGCAGCAAGGCGCCCAGGCGGGCCTGCAACTCGGCCAGGTTGAAGGGTTTGGTGAGGTAGTCGTCGGCGCCGGCGTTGAGGCCTTCCACCCGGTCGTCCACGCCGTCACGGGCGGTCAGGATCAGCACGGGCAGGGCGGGCAGGCGCCGCCTGATCCAGGCCAGTATCTCCAGCCCGCTGAGCTTGGGCAGGCCCAGGTCCAGCACCACGCCGTCAAAGCGGTGGGTTTCGAGCAAGGCCAGGGCGACCTCACCATCGGCAGCAGTGGTCACGGCGTGGCCGGTTTGCGCCAGTTGCGCGCTCAGGCCATCACGCAGCAATTCGTCGTCTTCAACAATCAGTAGGCTTGACATGGCCCAAGCATACCAAGCCATGCACGCGTGCAGGCCGAGGCGGGCCAGCCGTTGGCGGCGGGGCAATGAACCAAAATACCTGCCCGGCGGGGCGCAACCTTCGGTCGGGCCCGGTGTGTGTCATCGACCTAGGGTAAGTCCCATGTTCACAAACCTTTAATTAATTAACAATTAATTAATTCGAACACGCTGGGTGTGTGCGAATTCAGACAGGCTTCAGACCATCTCGGTGCCGAGGCAAAAACATCAGGAGACAACATGTTGAAACTTTCCAAACTGGCCACTGCGGTGGCGTTTGTAGTCGCAGGAAGCACGGCCCTGGCCGGTGAAGTTGAAGTCCTGCATTACTGGACTTCGGGTGGCGAGGCCAAGTCGGTCGCCGAATTGAAACGCATCATGCAGGCCAAGGGCCATGTCTGGAAAGACTTTGCAGTAGCCGGCGGCGGTGGCGACAATGCCGCCACCGTGCTCAAGAGCCGCGTCGTCTCGGGCAACCCGCCCGCAGCCGCCCAGATCAAGGGACCGGCCATCCAGGAATGGGCGTCTGAAGGCGTGCTGGCCAACCTGAACACCGTGGCGCAGGCCGAAAAATGGGACAGCCTGCTGCCCAAGGTGCTGGCCGACGTCATGAAATACAAAGGCAACTATGTCGCCGCACCCGTCAATGTGCACCGGGTCAACTGGATGTGGGCCAACGCGGCTGTGCTGAAAAAAGCCGGTGTGGCCGGCATGCCCAAGACCTGGGACGAGTTCTTTGTGGCCGCCGACAAGGTCAAGAAAGCCGGCCTGATTGCTGTGGCCCACGGCGGCCAGAACTGGCAGGACTTCACTACCTTTGAGTCGGTGGTGCTGGGTGTGGGCGGTGCTTCGTTTTACAACGATGCCCTGGTCAAGCTGAATCCCACCGCGCTGGCCAGCGACACCATGAAGAAGTCGCTGGAGACCTTCCGCAAAGTCAAGAGTTACACCGACGCCGCCGCTCCCGGGCGTGACTGGAACCTGGCCACCGGCATGGTGATGCAGGAAAAAGCGGCATTCCAGTTCATGGGGGACTGGGCCAAGGGTGAGTTCATTGCTGCAGGCAAGGTACCCGGCAAAGACTTCCTGTGTGCAGCAGCACCTGGCACCGCCACGTCATACACCTTCAACATGGACTCCTTTGCCATGTTCAAGCTCAAGGATGCCAGCGCTCAAAAGGCGCAGGGCGATCTGGCTGCCGCCATCATGGGCACCGAGTTTCAGGAGGTGTTCAACCTCAACAAGGGCTCCATCCCGGCGCGCCTGAACATGAACATGGCCAAGTTTGATGACTGCGCCAAGTTGTCCAGCAAGGACTTTGTCGACAGTGCCAAGACCGGTGGCCTGGTGCCCTCCGTGGCCCATGGCATGGCCATCAGCCCGGCGGCTGAAGGTGCCATCAAGGACGCCGTCAGCCAGTTCTGGAATGACGACTCCGTGACCGTAGCCGAGGCACAAAAGCGCATCGCTTCAGCGGCCAAAACCAAATAAGCCAAGTCAGCCAGGCATTTCATTTCTCTCACCTCAACTAAAAAATCATGAAGACAATTCACAAAATCAGCTTGGTCGCTGCAGCGGCCGCCTTGAGTGCTGCCAGCGTCAGCGCCATGGAAGTAGCCGGCATCGAGTTCCACGGTTACTCCCGCGGCGGCCCCGTGTTCAGCGCAAAAGACAACGTCAAGGGCGGACTGAGCCTGGGCGGCGACCTGCAAAAGTACCGCCTTGGCAACGAAGGCGACAACGGCATCGAGATCGACCTGATCAAGAACTTCGAGGCCGGTGGCATGAAATGGAAGGTGCACTACATGCCCGCCAAGTGGGGCAGCGGTGACATCGGTACCAACCAGGCTTATGTAGAGATGAGCGGCCTGTCGTTTGCGCCTGAAGCCAAAGTATGGGCCGGCCAACGCCGCCTGCGCATTCAGGACGTGCACATCGTCGACAACTTTCTCATGAACTACGGCGACAACCAGGGCGCTGGTGTCACTGACATCAAAATTGGTGGCGCCAAGCTCGGCCTGGGCGTGTTCACAGGTGATACGTTTGACGCGTCCATGCCTGCGAACGTTCGGGCCACCCGCGTGAATGCCGATATTTCCGACATCCAGACCAATCCGGGCGGCAAATTGCGCGTGCTGTTGACCGCCGTCAATGGCTCCGGTCTGGCCGGGGGCAACTCGGGCTCGGGTGTGTCGGTGTCGCACAACCAGTCCGACTTTTTGGTCAAGGGCATGACCAACTCGCTGTTTTTGCAAACCTC